>NZ_FNDI01000007.1:259266-366841 GCF_900100565.1 Paraburkholderia steynii
GCTTCACGCGTCGCCCCTGTGCGGGGCGGCACCTACTTTTCTTTGCCGCCGCAAAGAAAAGTAGGCAAAAGAAAGCGGCTCACACCGCCAGTTCTTGTTCCTGCCTGAGGGCCCCCAACGGTTCTTACGCTTCAAACGGCGGCGTCTCCGTCCAGCGCACGTTGCCAACGCTCCGAATGAGCGCCTCACCCGCTTCAAATACCCGTACACGTGTTAGCGGCAGCGAATGGTATGTGCCGCCCAGGTGGCAAACTGTGTGCAGGTTGTCGCGGCGTATAGCTTGGCGCTCGTACAAGGTGGGACGCGTGTGCTATTGGTCCGAAGTGAGGCGTGTGGAGCACAAGGGGCCGACACACAGTTTGCCACCTGGGCGGCGGAGGAATATCTGGCGTGGCATACAGTACTGCGGGAGCTCGAAGCGGGTGAGGCGCCATTTAAGAGCGCTGGCAACGAGCATGAGTCATGTGGTTGCCGTGTGAAGCGTAAGAACCTTCGGGGGCCCTCAGGCAGGAAGAAGAATTGGCGGTGTTAGCCGCTTTCTTTTGCCTACTTTTCTTTGCGGCGGCAAAGAAAAGTAGGTGCCGCCCCGCACAGGGGCGACGCTTGAAGCAAGCTAACAAAACGCGGATGCCAGCGCAAAGGCAAAAACATCAAACCGCTTGCGCGGCAAACACAGCCACCCGGATGCCAGCGAAAACCCAAGCAAACCAAACCGCTCGCGCAGCAAAAACCCTCACCTTAACCCAGCCGCGACCCGCCCCATCTGCTCAATCCCACTCTCAAACAACCGGGCAAAGAAAGGCATCATATTAGGCAACATCAACTGAATCAGCAGCAACCCAGTAATAACGGTAACAGGCAGCCCAACCTGAAAAACCCCAATCTGCGGCGCAGCCCGATTAAGAATCCCAAGCGCAAGATTAGTGATAAGCAGCGCAGTGACAATCGGCAGAGACAGCAGCAGTGCTGCACTGATCACAGTGCTCCCCCACCCGGCGAGTACTCGCCATCCGTTAGCCCCAAGCACATTCGCCGACACAGGCAGCGCCTGAAACGTCTGAATCAACGCAGAGATAACCTGCAAATGCCCATCAAACGCGAGAAAAGTCAAAATCGCGAGCATATTCATGTAGCGCGACATGACATCCGTGGCCCCCGCAGCATGCGGATCGAAAAACGTCGCGAACCCGAGCCCCATGCTCATGCCCATAATGTCGCCGGCGGCCTGAATCGCACCAAACACGAGCTGCATCGTAAAACCAAGCGCCGCACCGATCAAAAACTGGTTGACGATGATCCACACGCCCTGCGCGGAAAACACAGTAACCTGCGGCAACGCACCGATAGTCGGCGCAACGATCAGCGTAATAAAACCCGCCAGAGCGACCTTCACGCGAGTCGGCAACGACTTGTCGCCGAACGCGGGCGCCGTCGCCATCAGCGCAAGAATCCGCACGAACGGCCACAGGAACGCGGTCAGCCAGACGTTCAGCTGTTCGTAGGTGACGGAGAACATCGCGCGTCGAAAGAAGGAAAGAGAAGGGCGCTCAGTTCGCGAGCGTCGGAATGCTGGTGAACATGTGACGCATGTAATCGAGCATCTTCGCGAGCATCCACGGACCGATCAGCACCAGCGTCACGGCGATCGCGAATAGCTTCGGAATGAACGACAGCGTCGCTTCGTTGATCTGCGTCGCGGCCTGAAACAGGCTCACGATCAGACCGACGACCAGCCCCACGAAAAGCGGCGGCGCAGCCAGCAGCAATGCAATGTACATCGCTTCGTGCGCGAGCGTGGTGACGGTTTCCGGCGTCATGGCGTGATTCTCCCTGCAGAATTCAGACGAAGCTCTGCGCAAGCGAGCCGATGATCAACTGCCAGCCATCGACCAGCACGAACAGCATCAGCTTGAACGGCAGCGATATGGTCGCGGGCGAAATCATCATCATGCCCATCGACATCAGCACGCTCGCCACCACCATGTCGATGATCACAAACGGAATGAACACGGTGAAGCCAATCTGAAAACCCGTCTTCAGTTCGCTCGTCACGAACGACGGCACCAGCAGCGACAGCGGCACGTCTTCCGGACCCTGCATCGGCGCCGCGTGCGAGATGCGCGCGAACAGTGCGAGATCGCTTTCGCGGGTCTGCTTCAGCATGAAGGCCTTGAAGGGCGCAACGCCGCGCTTCACCGCCTCGTCCATCTGGATCGTGCCTTCGGAGAAGGGCTTGTAGCCATCGGTGTAGGCCTTGTCGAGCACGGGCGTCATCACGAACAGCGTGAGAAACAGCGCGAGACCGACCATCACCTGGTTGGGCGGCGTGGTCGGCGTGCCGATCGCCTGACGCAACAGCGACAACACGATGATGATGCGCGTGAAGCTCGTCATCATCAACACCATCGCGGGCAGGAACGACAGCATCGTGAGCAGCAGCATCGTCTGCACGCTCAGCGAGTACGTCGTGCCGCCGTTCGGTCCGGGGCTCGTGTTGAAGGCGGGCAGACCGTTGGCCTGCGCATGCGACAGCGTCGGCAGCGCGAGCAGCAGCGCGGGCACGGCGAGCGGCGCAACCAGCGCGGCGCCCTTCAGGATGCGCTTTTTCATCGAAGCGGAAGCCTGCGAGGAAGGCTGGGTAAGGACGTGGGAAGTCACAGCGCAGCCGCGCTGCGCGTCAGATCGGTCGTACTGCATTACTGTTCTCCGCTCGCGCGTCGCTGGAAACGTTTGGCCGCTTCGTTTTTGAGCGCGTCGCGAAAGCGTTGTCCGAAGGTGCCGCTCAACTGGACCGGGCCGCCGGGATTGGATGCGCCGGGCACCGAAAAGGACGTGCCGGTGGGAAGGTTCGAGCCCGTGGCCGAGCCGGCGGGCATGGTATGCAACAGGCGCACGTTGCCGGGTGCAGCACCGAGCACGAGCCACGTATCGCCGATCTCGACGACGGCCACGCGTTCCTTGCCGCCAAGCGACGTGCCGCCGATCGTCTTCACGATCCCGCCGCGCTGGCCCGGTTGCAGGCCGAAGCGGCGCGCGAGCCATGCGAAGCCGAACACGAGGCCGATCACGACAGCAAGACCTACGATCGTCTGCAACACGGCGCCGACGCCGAGCGACGGCACTGCCGTTCCCGCGCCGACGCTCGAGGCGATCTTCGCGGCGTTGTTGACGGCATTCATGTCGGCGGCGTGGGCGAGATGGAATACGCTGGCGCAGAGCATGAGCCCAGCCACAACCACCGTCGACATGAAACGGGCGCGGCGCGGCAGCGGCATGCCGCTCCCGTGGGACGCGGCCCGGGTTACTGCGTGTTTCATCGGTTCAGCTTCCGGATACGCTCGGACGGCGTGATGATGTCGGTCAGGCGAATACCGAACTTGTCGTTCACGACCACCACTTCGCCCTGCGCGATCAGGCAGCCGTTGACGAGCACGTCCATCGGCTCGCCCGCGAGACCATCCAGCTCGACGACGGAACCCTGCGCGAGTTGCAGCAGGTTGCGAATCGCGATCTTCGTGCGGCCCAGCTCGACCGTCATCTGAACGGGAATGTCCAGAATCATGTCGATGTCGTTGCGCGTCGTGGACGGCTCGACCTTCGACAGCGGCTGGAACACGCCAGCCGTGGTTGCGCTGACCGACGTGTTGTCGTTCTGCTCGGCGAGCGCGCTCGCCCAATCGTCGAGGGCCGCTTCTTCGGCGCCCGAGCCGGGCAACGGATCATTCACCTTCGACTCTTCCGGCATGTCCATATCGGGTGTCGAGTTCAACTCAGTCATATCCCGCTTCCTTCATCTGTTCCGCTGCGCTGATCATCTTCTGCACGCGCAATGCGTATTGACCATTGAAAATTCCGTAGCCGCATTCCATCACCGGCACGCCGTCGACCTTCGCCGTGATGTGCTCGGGAATGTTGATGGGCAGCACGTCGCCCGCCTTCATGTTGAGAATGTCCTGGAACGTCACGGGGACCTGCGCGAGATCCGCCGTCAGTTCCACTTCGGCTGCCTGCACCTGCTGCGACAGCACGCGCACCCAGCGGCGGTCCACTTCGAGCGCTTCGCCCTGGATCGGCGAGGACAGCACGTCGCGGATCGGCTCGATCATCGAGTACGGCATGCAGATATGCAGCGTGCCGCCCGTCGGCCCGAATTCGATCGAGAACTGCGTGACGATCACGATTTCGTTCGGGGTCGCGACGTTGGCGAACTGCGTGTGCATTTCCGAGCGCACGTATTCGAACTGCATCGGCCGCACGCTCTTCCATGCCGTCGTGTAGTGCTCGAACACGAGGCCAAGCAGCTTGCTGATGATGCGCTGCTCGGTCTGCGTGAAGTCGCGGCCTTCGACGCGCGTATGGAAACGCCCGTCGCCGCCGAACAGGTTGTCGACCACGAAGAACACGAGGTTCGGATCGAACACGAACAGCGACGTGCCGCGCAGAGGCTTCACGTGGACGAGGTTCAGGTTCGTCGGGATCGGCAGGTTGCGCGTGAACTCGCTGTACTTCTGCACCTTCACCGGGCCGACGGAAATTTCCGCCGTGCGCCGCATGAAGTTGAATATGCCGACGCGCAACAGACGCGCGAACCGGTCGTTGATGATTTCGAGGCCGGGCATCCGGCCGCGAACGATGCGTTCCTGCGTCGCAATGTTGTACGGGCGGACGCCGGACCGATCGCCCTGATCGGATTGCGAGTCGGACTCGCCGGTGACGCCCTTCAGGAGGGCATCGACCTCCTCCTGGGACATGAACTCTTCGTGGCCCATTCCTATTCCTCGTACGTCCCTTCAATGGCGCGGTGGAAGATCAAATCAGTCGGCACAAGGCGCCGTTACTGGACGACGAATTCGGTGAACAGCACGTCGGAAACGTGCACGGGTTGACCGTTGGCCTCGGTCGGCTCTTCGATCAGTTTTTCGAGTTCCACGGCGAGTGCTTTCTTGCCGTCGAGCGTCGCGAGTTCTTCGGGATGCTTGTTCGACAGCGCGAGCAGCACGCGGCTGCGGACTTCGGGCATATGTTCGGTCAAATGTTCCTGCACCTTCTGGTCGTTCAGCTTCAGCGTCAGACCGATACGCAGGTAGTGCTGCTGGCCGTCGTCGGACTGCAGGTTCACCGTCATCGATTCGAGCGGAAAGAAGATGGGTGCAGGCGCGGGCGCCGGCGCTGCTGCCGTCGCGGCGGCGGGCGCACGCTTCGACATGAAGAACCAGGTGGCGGCGCCGGCTGCGCCTGCCGCGACCAGTACGATCAGCAGGATCACCAATATGCGCTTGACGAGGCCCGGAGAGGAGGGCTTCGCGTTGGCTTGCTGGTTTGCGGTCGTGGTTGCCATGGAATTGATTGCCTCAATGCTGTAGGTTGAATTTTCAGGTGTCCGACGCTGCTGCGATGGGTCGAAAAGAAGGGATATTCAGGGTTAGCTCGTGTGTTTGCCTGCTCGGGGGTGGTTTTGTTTTTTGCTGTGCAGGCGTCCTGCGGTTTGCCGTTGCGCTGGCATCCGGCGGTTTGTCGTTGCGCTGGCATCCGCGTGATGTTTTCGTTGTTCATGCGTTGCCCCTGTGCGGGGCGGCACCTACTTTTCTTTGCTGCTGCAAAGAAAAGTAGGCAAAAGAAAGCAGCTCACACCGAGCCGCTTGACGATTGCTCCAGAGCTTCCAGCGCCCTATTTGCGGCAAACTGTGTGTAGGCCGTCGTGCCGCACACGCGAGCACTCCGGACCTGGTCCGAAGTGCTCGCGCTTATGGCGAGAAAACCTACACACAGTTTGCCGCAGCTTGGGCCGTTCCTAGTCCCTGGCGATGGTCAAGCGGCTCGGTGTGAGCCGCTTTCTTTGGTTACTTTCTTTGCGGCGGCAAAGAAAGTGACTGCCGCCCCGCACAGGGGCAACGCATGAAAACCGAAAACATCACGCGGATGCCAGCGCTGCAACCCGCACAACATCACGCGAACGTGTCCACCAACCCAACCGTGCGTCGCACAGGCATGCTCACCGTCGTCGCGCCGCTATCCGCCATCTCGATCCCCGCATCGCCACGGCCGCTGCTGCGGCCACCGCGCGCGCCGCTGCCTTGTTCCTGGCCCTGCTGGCTGCTCTGGCGGGCAAAGCCGTCGGTGACGCTGGCGCTGCCCAGCCCAATGCCGCCTTGCTCCATCGCTTCACGCAGTTTCGGTAGCGCGGCTTCGACCGCCTCCCGCACCTGCTGATGCTGCGAAACAAAAAGGGCATGTGCATGGTTATCGGCAACCTGGAGGACGACCTGTAGCGGGCCGAGGTCGCGCGGATTGAGCGTGAGTTCCGCCGTCTGCTGATGCGCGTTGGTGAGGAACACAACCTTCTGGCTGAACGCGTCTTCCCAATCGTGCGCGCCGACTTGCGGCGCGATCGCGTTCGCCATCGCGGCCGTTGCCGGGTTGGAACCCTGCGTCACCGTCGTCGTCGCGCTCGCAGCCGCTGCCGCCGATGCGGCCTGGGTCGCGGCAAGCGCGGCGCTCGTGTCGGTATTCGCGGCGGGCACGGCGCTCGCCTGCGGGACGCTCGCGCTGGCAGCGGCAAGCGTTTCGGCGGGGCTCGGCTGCGCGGCGGCTGCAGCGGCCGGTGTCGTGGCGGCGGTGGCATTCGTACCGTTCGCCGTCGCGTCGCCCTTCATGTTGCGCAAGTCGCCGAGCGTCAGGCCCTTGCCGGCACCTGCGCCAGCGCCGCCGAGCGTCGCGTCGCCCGTGGCCGACGTGCCCGAGCCGGTGGATGCGTTCATGCCCGTCGCAGGCGTTGCGCCCTGGCCGTTCGCCATCGCGGCGAAGGCGGCCTGCAATGCGTCTTGAGTCGCTTTCGGATCGAGCGATGCGATCTTCTTCGACGGTGTCTGGATCACGGGCGTCGTCGTGTTGCCGGCGACCGGGGGCGAAGCGGGTGTCGACGGCTGTGCGTCGGCCGTCGCCGCATTCGCTGCATCGGCCGCGCCGCTCGCCTGTGCCTGAGCTTGCACCGCGGCGGCTGCGGCCGCAGCGGCTGCTGCCGTCTCTGCGGCTGCGGCGTCCTTGGTCGGCGCGCCGTCGTCCGGCTTCGAGGCCGTGTCGGTCTTGTCCTTGCCGTTCGCGCCATTCGTGCCGTCTGCACCGTTGGCGCCGTTCGACGCGCTGCTTTGCTGCGTGTTGTCGCTCTGGCTTGTGGACTTGGTGCTGTCGGTGTCGTTCGAACTGTCGGCGGCGCTCGTGTTGTTCGAGCTGTTATCGGCGGGCGGCACGTCATGCACGCTGGAACCATTCGATGCGGACGGCGCAGGCGTCGGTGCCGGCGCCGGCGCGGGAGCAGGCGAGGGCGCGACGATCTGGTTCTGCGCGGCGATGCTTTGCTGCAGCGTCGTCGAGAAAGGCAGCGTGCTGTTGTTGACGCCGTTCGACGCGCTGCTGCCCGATGTGCCGCTCGTCGAGCCGAGCAGCGAGTTGATCAGTGAAAGAGGCGACATGCTGGATCTCGTGTGGTCGTGTCAGTCCCGTTGCGCGCCGCAGCGCTTCGCGGCGTCAGGCGTCTTCATGCGCCTTCCGCGCGCATCCGGAGAATTCGTGCGCCGAACTCGTCGGCGTCCCGTTGCTCGCGGCGCGCCGCGACTTTTGCTTCAGCGGCGATGCCGCGTGCTTCCAGTACTTCGTATGAACCGAGCTTCTGCTTGCTGTGCTGCCATTCGGGCTTGGCGGCTTCGACACGCGCCGTCGCCGTGGCCAGCAAGCCGCGCTGCTGTTCGATGGCGGCGTCGAGCGTGTCGATGAACGCCTGAAAGTTGCGCATGTTGCCGGCGGGCATGCCCGCCTTGGCGGTTTCCGTGAAGCGGCGGTGATACTCGTCGCGGTATTCGATGAGCGCGGTCAGCTGCGCTTCGACATCGTTGCGCTCGCGCTGCACGCGGCCGAGCTTGCGCGCGGCGGCGTCGACGTCGTCCTGTGCGAGGCCAATCAGCGTCTTGATCGGAAAGTGCTTGCTCATTCAGTCTCTCCTGGCTTGCTAGCCGAACAGCGAATCGAGGTGCGCGATGCTGGCGTCGAAGCCGGCGCTCTCGCGAAAACCTTGCTGCAGGAACGCTTCCATCCGCGGATACAGCGCGATGGCCTTGTCGAGTACGGCGTCGCGTCCCGACGAATACGCGCCGACGTTGATCAGATCGCGGTTGCGCTGGTAGCGCGACAGCATCTGCTTGAACTGACGCGTGCGATCGAGATGCGCGTCGCTGATGAGCGAGGTCATCGCGCGGCTGATCGACGCTTCGATGTCGATGGCAGGGTAATGGCCCGCTTCGGCGAGCGCGCGCGACAGCACGATATGGCCGTCGAGAATCGCACGCGCCGAGTCGGCGATCGGGTCCTGCTGGTCGTCGCCTTCCGTCAGCACCGTATAGAACGCGGTAATCGAACCGCCGCCTTCCGGGCCGTTGCCCGTGCGCTCGACGAGCGCCGGCAGCTTCGCGAACACGGACGGCGGATAGCCCTTGGTCGCGGGCGGCTCGCCGATCGCCAGCGCGATCTCGCGCTGCGCCATCGCGTAACGCGTGAGCGAGTCCATCAGCAACAGCACGTGCTTGCCCTGATCGCGGAAATATTCGGCGAGCGAGGTCGTGTAGGCGGCGGCCTGCATCCGCAGCAGCGGCGACACGTCGGCGGGCGCGGCCACGACGACGGAGCGCGCGAGACCTTCCTCGCCGAGAATCTGCTCGATGAATTCCTTCACTTCGCGGCCACGTTCGCCGATCAGGCCGATCACGATCACTTCGGCGCTGGTGTAGCGCGCCATCGTGCCGAGCAGCACCGATTTACCGACGCCCGAACCGGCGAACAGGCCCATGCGCTGGCCGCGTCCGACGGTGAGCAACGCGTTGATCGCGCGCACGCCGACGTCGAGCACCTTGTGAATCGGCTCGCGATGCAGCGGGTTGATGGTCGGTGCCGTGAGCGGCGCGTCGTTGCGCGCGTTGAGCGGGCCGAAGCCGTCGAGCGGCTTGCCCGATGCATCGACCACGCGGCCGAGCAGTTCCCAGCCGACGGGCAGACGCTTCGCGCCCGCCATCGGATCGGCGATAGGCGCCACTTCCAGCGGGTAGACACGCGCACCGGGCAGCAAACCGGCAACTTCCGTCGTCGGCATCAGAAAGAGCTTGTCGCCGTGAAAACCGACCACTTCGGCTTCGGCCATCGTGCGCGAACTGCCGGGCGGCAGCTCGATCATCACTTCCGAGCCGACGGCCAGCCGCAGGCCGACGGCTTCGAGCACCAGCCCGGCGGCACGCGTCAGGCGGCCGCAGGCGCGCAGTGGGCGCGCTATCTGGTTGCGCTCGCGCAGGCCATTCAAACGATTGCGCCACGCTTGCAGATGCGGATTGGATGCGAGTGCGGGATCGGGCGCGCGCTTTTGCGCAGCCGCCGATTCGCGGCTCGCGGGCGCGGCAGCGGGATGTGCGCCGCTGGCGTTGTCGCGTGCGTCGTCGTGCGTTTCATCGCAGGATTGGCCCGCCGAATGCGCGTCAGAAATCGCGGACTCCAACGCGGCGAGCGACTCTTCCATCTGCGCGACGGTGAGCGCTTCCGCGCCGAACGACGCCAGCGCCAGCTCGCGCTCGAGCGGCGTGAGGTCGCTGTGCTGAATGTCTTCGATGGTCGGCTTTACCATGTGCTTGCCTTGCCGAGCGCAGCCGTCACGCGCTCCCAGCGCGTGCCGATGCCGGCGTCCACTTCGCCCGTGGTGGAGACCGCGCGGCAGCCGCCGCGTTCGATCGCGGGGTCGGTGCGCACGGTCCAGCCGCGCGTCTGCAGTTCTTCCAGCAGATACGCTTCGACAACGGGCAGATCGGCAGGACTCACGATCAGAGCCGGCGCGCCGACCAGCGCCGGTTCAGTCGCCATCACCTCACGCGCGGCGGCAAGCAGCGCCGTCGGATCGTGCTGGACATGCTGGCGAACCACTTGTTGCGCGATGTCGAGCGCGAGCGCGACGATCGTTTCGGACAATTCGTGCTGCACGTTGTCGAGCGCGGCCTTGAACGTTTCGGCGAGCGCGGCAAGCTGCGCGGCTTCCGAGTGCGCTTCCGCCTGTCCCTGCTCGAAGCCTTGCGCGCGGCCCTGTTCGTAGCCGGCCTGATAGCCGAGCGCCTGGCCGGCCACATGGCCGGACGCGACGCCCTGCGCATGCGCGGTGTCGCGCAGGCGTTGCAGTTCGGCTTCGAACGCGCCGTCGTCGTCGACCTCGGGTTCCGGCTCGGGCACCGGGTCGAACGAGGCCATCTCCCAGCGCTGGTAGGCCGAGAGGCTTTCCTTGCGCACGGGATCGTGGTCAGACATATGCATCTTCCGCCTTGCCGCCGATCACAATTGCACCAGACTCGGCGAGGTTGCGCACGACCTGAAGGATCTTGCGCTGTTGCGTTTCCACTTCCGACACACGGACCGGGCCGCGTGCGTCGAGGTCTTCCGCGAGCAGCTCGGCTGCACGCTGCGACATGTTCGACAGGAACTTCTGGCGCAGCGCGGGCTGCGCGCCCTTCAGCGAGATGATCAGCGTTTCCGACTCGACTTCCTTCAGCAGCAGCTGGATGCCGCGGTCTTCCAGGTCGAGCAGGTTGTCGAACACGAACATCTGGTCGATGATCTTCTGCGCCAGCTCCGCGTCGTACTGGCGAACGTTGTCGATGACCGACTCTTCGTGATTGCCCGGCAGGAAGTTGAGAATTTCCGCCGCCGTGCGGATGCCGCCCATCGGGCTGCGCTTCAGGTTGTCGCTGCCCGACAGCAGGCCCGTCAGCACGTCGTCGAGTTCGCGCAGCGCGGCGGGCTGAATCCCGTCGAGCGTCGCGATACGCAGCAGCACGTCGTTGCGCAGGCGCTCCGTGAAGCACGCGACGATTTCCGACGCCTGATCGCGGTCCAGGTGGACGAGAATCGTCGCGATGATCTGCGGGTGCTCGTTCTTGATGAGTTCCGCGACAGCCGCCGAATCCATCCACTTCAAGCCTTCGATGCCGCTCGTATCGCTGCCTTGCAGGATACGGTCGATGATCGCGCCCGCCTTGTCGTCGCCGAGCGCCTTGGTCAGCACGGAGCGGATGTAATCGTTCGAGTCGAGCGAGAGGGCAGTGTGCTTGTCCGCCTCGGAGACGAACTCGTGCAGCACCTCGTCGATCTGCTCGCGGGTGATGTTCTTCAGCGACGCCATCGCGACGCCGATCTTCTGGACCTCACGCGGCCCCAGAAACTTGAATACCTGTGCCGCCTCTTCCTCGCCGATCGACATCAGCAGGAGCGCGCTCTTCAATACGCCTTCAGTGCTCATCGGACACCCAGCTCTTCACGACGGTTGCAACGATCTTCGGATCCTGACGCGCGATCTGACGCGCATATTCGAGGTTCCGCTCATATTTGGCCTTGTCGCTTTCCAGCGACACCAGCGATCCTTCGACTTCCTCTTCGGCGGCGATGGCGGCTGCGCTCGGCAGACCGTCGAGCACCGGCTCGTCCGGCGACATCAGCGCGGCGACAGCGGGCTCCGGCGGCGGGAAGGCGCGGCGCAGCGCCGGCTTGACCATCACGAAGTAGAGGAACAGGGCGACTGCGCCGATGCCCACGTACGTCGCGATCTGCTTGTACATCGCGATCATGTCCTTGGTGCGCCACCACGGCAGATCGGCATCGGGGTCGACGATCTGCGTGAACGCGCTGGTCTCGACGTTGACCGAGTCGCCGCGTGCCTTGTCGTAGCCCATCGCGTCGCTGACCAGCAGCTTGACCTGCGCGAGCTTGTCGGCGGGAACCGGCTGCATCGTCGCGTGGCCCTTCGCGTCGACGACGCGCATGTAGTTCACCACCACGGCCACCGACAGACGCTTGATGCCGCCAACCGCCTGCTCCGTGTGGCTCACGGTCTTGCTCAGCTCGTAGTTGGTGGTCGCATCCTTGCGGTCGCTGATCGGCGTCGTCGTCACGCCGCTGGCGCCATTCGCGCTGGCGACGATGGGCGCGGACGCCGGCTGCGGCGGCTGGTTCGACAGCGCGCCCGGCACGCCCGAGGCGCCGCCCTGCGACATTTCCGTCGCGGTGCTGGTCTGCTGGCTGCGGACGGCGGCCTGCTGCGGGTCGTTGTTCGGGGCGTAGGCCTCCGAGGTCGACTCGTGCCGGGAGAAATCGATGTCCGCGCTCACCGACGAATGCGCGTTGCCGGCGCCGAACATCGGTCCAAGGATCGCGTCGATGCGTTGCTGTGTGTTGCGCTCGATCTGCTGCACATACTTCAGTTGCGTCGCGTCGAGGCCGCTGCCGCTGACGCCTGCCTGCGTGAGCAGGTTGCCGTCCTGGTCGATGATCGTCACGTTGCGCACGGGCAGGTCGGGCACGGCGGAGGCGACCATATGCGTGATCGCCACGACCTGGCCTTCGTCGAGCATGCGGCCCGGGTACAGGTTGACCATCACGGATGCCGACGGCGCCTCGCGGTCGCGCACGAACACGGTCGGCTTCGGAATCGCCAGATGGACACGCGCCGACTTGACCGTCGAGATGGATTCGATCGTGCGCTGCAGCTCGCCTTCGAGCGCGCGCTGATAGTTGATCTGCTCGGCGAACTGGCTGATGCCGAACTTCTGGTTGTCCATCAGTTCGAAGCCGACCGAGCCGCTCTTCGGCAGACCCTGCGACGCGAGGCGCAGACGCATTTCATGCACCTGATCGGCGGGGATCAGGATGGCGCCGCCCGCATCGGAAAACTTGTACGGCACGTTCGCCTGCTGGAGCGCGGCAACGATTGCGCCGCCGTCCTGATCGGAGACATTGCTATACAGGACCTTATAGTCCGGTGCGCGCGACCAGAGGATCAGCCCCGCGACCACGGCGACCAGCAACGCGACGGCGAAGATCAGCGGTGCGCGCGGGTTGCCGCGCATCTGCGACAGCGACGTCGGAAGGCCCGGGAAGCGCGTGGCGAAGCCACCGCCCGTGCCGCCGAGGTCGAGGCCTGCAGCGCCGCCGGCTGCTCCCGCTGTGCCCGGCTGCGCGCCGGCGAGGCCCATGCGGGCATCGGGGTTGATCAAAGAGTTGGCTGACGAATCCATGCGTCGGGTTTCTCCGGAATGCTTTTGCGTTCTGCGGCTTACGGCGCCTTACCTTGCCTGCCGACAGAGACTTTCACGCTAGGGATTATCCGCATGGGTAAGCAACCCGATGCGCCGAATAGCGGGGGGTTTCCCCCTTACTTTCACGGCTTTCGCAAAAGGGCCGCTGCTATGCTTCCTGTCCAATCGGTGTATGGCGCGAACGCTCGCCTGCATCTCACCCAGGAGAGAACATGACGGCACTCATCAATCCGATCCAGTCGGCCTTGCAGCAGATGCAGGAGATGGCGGCCCAGGCCACGGGCGGCAGCGCCCCGGTTGGGAACGACAATGGCGCGGCCACGGCAGGTGGCTTCGCGTCGGCCCTGAAAGCCTCGATCGACAAGATCAGCGGCGACCAGAAGAGCGCGATTGGCGAGGCCCATGCTTTCGAACTCGGCGCGCCGAACGTGTCGCTGAACGACGTGATGGTCGACATGCAGAAGGCCAACGTCGGCTTCCAGTTCGGACTGCAGGTGCGCAACAAGCTCGTGTCGGCCTACAACGACATCATGCAGATGGCCGTCTGAGACGCCTGCGACGCATGTCGCCTGCGACCGCGCCCAGCCGTCGGCCTCTGGGCGGCGGAGCGCAGTCTATGCAGGCGGCATCGCGTCTGTCGCAAGCGTGCGCAGCGTCCCGTCGCCCGCCTCGCCGGGCGGCCATGCGCGCCGGTTCCCTGCACCGTGCCGGTGCGGCGACCCGCCGTTCGCAGCCAACCCCGCGCCCGCGCGGCGCCCGGTGCCGTGCGGCGTATCTTTCCTGACGCTTCCTTCCAGCGGGCTAAAGCTTTATTCGTATGAACCGATAACCTTGATACAAGGGCTGGCGGGAGGCGTGCGGCAAGATCGCGCAGCGCTCCGGCGGGCCGTCCGCTGTCAGTCTGATCTGATTGTCATCTGTAATACAGGAGGAGCGCCGATGTTTTCCCCGGGACACTCTGGAGCCAATGCCTACGCTCGCGTCGGCGTGGAGACAGGGGTGATGGGCGCCAGTCCACATCGCCTGATCGTGATGCTCTACCAGGGGGCACGCAAGGCCGTTGCGCAGGCGCGCATGCATCTGCAACAGGGCGACATCGCGGCACGCGGCGAGGCGATCGGCAAGGCTATTCAGATCATCGGCGACGGGTTGCAGCAGGCGCTCAACGTCGAAGCCGGCGGTGAAATCGCGGAGCGTCTTCATGCGCTCTATAGCTATATGACTCGGCGACTGCTCGAGGCGAACCTCAAACAAAGCGATGCGATGCTCGTCGAAGTCGACGGCTTGCTGGCTACGCTCGAGGAAGCCTGGATTGGAATCGCGCCGGAGATTGCGCGGATGGCGATGCAGTCGTCCGCGGAAAGCATGAGATGAGTTCGAACGCAGAATATTTCGCCCGCTACGAGGCGATCGCAGCGATTTCGGTCCGGATGGTGATGGCAGCGCGAGACGCGCTCTGGAACGATCTCGTCCTGTTGCAGGACGAGTACCGGCATCTCGTCGACGCGCTGAAGCACGCGGAAGACGGCGTACGCCTGTCCGACGACGAACGCTCGCGCAAATTCGACCTGATCCGCCAGATCCTCGCGAACGACGCGACGGTCCGCGATCTCGCGAACCCGCGCATGGCCAAGCTGCAGGCGCTGTTTGCGCCGAGCCGCCCGGCCATCGTGCTGAAAGAACTTTACCAGGCGCGCTGAGCGCTTTTATAACGTCCAATACGAGCCGCTAGCGGCCACGCAGCGTCAATGCGCGAGAGGAAGCGGGGATGAACGGAATCGACACGGCGGTGGCCTCGCTGCTGGCTAGCCGCATCGACAGCCTGCTTCCCCTCGGCTCGCGATCCAGCGCGACGACCGCGCAGACCGACGCGTCCCTGAACGTCAGGCAGCCGCCCGGCGCGCCCATCGCGATGATGCCCGCGCCGTTGCCGGCGTCCGCGCAGACGGTGCTGTCGGCCGTCGCACTGACACTCGACGCGATCACGCGCTCCGGCGGCGAGGCGACGCCCGCACTGGTCGGGCAGCTCCCCGTTTGGCCCGCCGCGCCCGCCATCGACATCGCGCCTCTGCCGCTCTTCGACACGGGCGCGAACGCATCGCAGGCCGCGGCTTCCGGTAACGCCGCGGCGGGTGCCGCGACGGCGCAGAACACGGGCGGCGCGAATGCCGCGCACGGCGCGGACGCGGCGGCGAACATCGTCGCCGCGCCTCTGCCCGTCGCCGAGCTGGCGGCGGCGCTCAGGCGTACCGTCGACGAAAGCGGACTCTTCTACGAATCGCATCTCGCGCAGTGGCTGTCGGGGCAACGACCCGTCGAATCGCTTGCGGGCGAGCCACAGAATCGCCTTGCCGACGCGGCGTCGCAAACGCCGCTCGACTTGAGTCACGACGCCGACGAATCGAACTCATGGGCGCAAGGCCGCCCGTCGGGCAACACGGGTGCCGCGGCATTTGCGGCCGCCGTCGCCGCTGCGCGCGGTACACCTGAAGGCCCGCACACCCAGTCGGCGCGCTTCACGACCTTCGATCTGGCGACGCACGACATCATCGACACGCCCGATCAGCCCACGCAATCGACGCAGAACCCGGCGCCGGCCCATGCAGCAGCGGGCATGGACGATGCCAGCGCGCGCCAACAGCAATCAATGGCGGCGGCGTTGCATCCCGCGACGATTCCCCTCGTCCGCCAGCAACTCGACCTGCTCGCGACGGGGCAATTCCGCTGGACGGGCGAAGCGTGGCCGGGCGCCCGCCTCGACTGGACGATCGAGCAGGAAGGTGATGAATGGCGGCGCAGCGGCAACGGCGCCGCATCCGCCGACGACGAATACCCTTGGCGCACGCGCCTCACGCTGTCGCTGCCTTCGCTCGGCACCGTCGACGCCGACCTCACGCTGACGGGCTCGCGGCTCGTCGCGCGCGTGCAGGCGAGCCCCGGCGGCGCGGCGCGGCTCGCGGCGCAGGGCGAGACCTTCCGCCAGCGCCTCGCGCAGGCGGGCATCGAGCTGAGCGGCCTGTCGATCCTCGAAATCGGCGGAAGCACGCCGGCGGGCAACGCTGCGGCGGCTGCCGCTGCGGCATCGGCGTATGCGCGCACGACGGCGGACAAGTCCGCGCAGCACGACGCCGCCGACAACCTCGATTTCGACTGGGACATGCAATGAGCCGCACCAGTCGCAGGAGCGCAGCCGCGCTGGTCTACGATTCGCACGGTCACGACGACGCGCCGCGCATCGTCGCGAAAGGCTACGGGATCGTCGCCGAGATGATCGTGCAGCGCGCGAAGGAAGCGGGCCTGTACGTGCATCAATCGCCCGAAATGGTGTCGCTGCTGATGCAGGTCGACGTCGACTCGCGCATTCCGCCGCGCCTGTATCAGGCCGTCGCGGAATTGCTCGCGTGGCTGCATCGGCTGGAGAGCGGTGCTGGCGATGATTCACCCGTCATCGACGTGGTTGCCACCGACATTCCCCCCGACACGTCCAGCGAGCTTTGACGCCCGGCGTCAGAACCGCATCATCAGACTGAGCAGCGCCCGCACGCGTCTGCCGTACGGCGGCGCGATCAGGCCGCGCGCGTTGAAGCGCGCCTGCGTCAACACCGGCTTCATCTTCGAGAACGTGGCGAAGCCTTCGTACCCGTGATACGCGCCCATCCCGCTTGCGCCGACGCCGCCGAACGGCAAGCTTTCGCACGCAAGATGCATCAGCGTTTCGTTGACGGACATCCCGCCCGCGATGGTTTCATGCGTGACGCGCGCGATCGCCGCCTTGTCGTCGTCGTACAGATAGAGCGACAACGGACGAGGGCGCGCGTTGACATAGGCGATGGCGTCGTCGAGCGAATCGTAGGGAATCACGGGTAGTAACGGCCCGAAAATCTCCTCCTGCATCAGCGTGGATGTGTCGGGCGCTTGCGTCACGGCGACGAGCGGAAAGCGGCGCGCGCTCGCATCGGGTGCGGCATCGGTGAGCGCGTGCAGTTGTGCGCCCTGTTCGCGTGCTTCGTCGGCGAGACGCTGCAGGCGCTCAAAATGACGCGGCGAAATGATCGACGTGTAATCGGGGTTGCGCGCGAAATCCGGATACAGCCGCGCCATGCGCAAGCGTGCCCGCTCGATGAACGCCTGCTCCTTGCCGCGCGGCACGAGCACGTAGTCCGGCGCGATGCAGGTTTGTCCCGCGTTGAGCGTTTTGCCCGCGACGATGCTGTCGACGGCGTAGTCGAAGCGCGCCTGCGGCCCGACGATGGCGGGCGACTTGCCGCCGAGTTCGAGCGTCACGGGCGTCAGATGCGCGGCGGCGGCGCGCATCACTTCATGGCCGACCTTCGTCGAGCCCGTGAACAGCAGATGATCGAATGGCTGTGCGCTGAATGCGGCTGCGAGCGCGGCGTCGCCGTTCACGACGGCGACGTGATCGCGGGCGAAGGTCTGTGAGATGAGTTGCTCGAAGAGCAGCGACGTGCGCGGCGTGAGCTCCGACATCTTGATGATCGCGCGATTGCCGGCCGTGAGTGCGCTGATGAGCGGCCCGGCCGCCAGCAGCACCGGATAATTCCACGGCACGATAATCCCGACGACGCCGAGCGGCTGCGGTACGACCTTCGCGCGGGCAGGCAGGAGCCACTTGTTGGTCGCGCGACGCTGCGCTTTCATCCAGCGCTTGCCGTGACGCAGCGCGCCGTCGATTTCCTCTTTCACGAGCAGAAATTCGGCCAGCAGGATTTCTTCTTTCGCGCGATTGCCGAAGTCGGCGTGCATCGCATCGGCGAGCATGTCGCGATTGTCGAGCAGCACTTCGCGCAATGCCTTCAGATGCGCGGCGCGCTGATCCCATGTCGGATACGGGGCGCGCAGATACGCGGCGCGCTGTTCGCGCAAAAGCTCTTCCAGGGCCGCGATATCCGGCCGGTCGTTCTTCATTTCGTTGTGTCTCCCTATGTTGTTGTGTACTGCGTGAAGTCAGCCGGTGAACGCGCGATCGACGATCGCCTTGTGGTCGAACGAGGCGGGCAGCGTACCGTACACGCGGCCGCTTTCGCCGCAGCCATCGCCGAGCCGCGTCGCGATGAACGCATCGGCGACGAAGGCAGGCGCATGCTGCGCGAGCAGCACCGCTTGCGCGATCAGCACGATCTGTTGCGCGATGCGGCGCGCGGAAGCCTCGCGCGTTTCAGGTGCCGACGTCAGCGCGCGCATCAGACCTTCGAGCGCCGCGTTCAGCGCGGGATGGGTTTGCGCCACGTCGCGCCACGCGGCGAGCAAAGCCTGTGCGGCATCGGGCTCGCGTTCCATCGCGCGCAGCACGTCGAGACACATCACGTTGCCCGAGCCTTCCCAGATCGAGTTCACGGGCGCTTCGCGGTAAAAGCGCGCCATCGGCCCTTCTTCGACGTAGCCGTTGCCGCCCCAGACTTCCATCGCTTCGCCTGTGAATTCGAGCGTGCGCTTGCAAACCCAGTACTTCGCAGCGGGCGTGACCAGACGCCGCCACGCGCGTTCTTCGGGGGCGTTCGTGGTGTCTTCAAACGCGCGCGCGAGGCGCATGAACAACACCGTTGCCGCTTCCGTTTCGAGCGACAGATCGGCGAGCACGTTGCGCATCAACGGCTGATCGGCGAGATGCCGGCCGAATGCGCTGCGATGCCGCGCATGGTGGATCGCCTGCACAAGCGCCGCGCGCATCAGCGCCGCGCTGCCGATCACGCAGTCGAGCCGCGTGTAGTTCGCCATTTCGATGATGGTCGGCACGCCGCGCCCTTCGTCGCCGATCATCACGCCGTGGGCGTCGAAGAATTCGACTTCGCTGCTGGCGTTCGAACGGTTGCCGAGCTTGTCCTTCAGGCGCTGCACGCGCACGGCGTTCTTGCTGCCGTCAGGCGCGAAGCGCGGTACGAAGAAGCATGACAGCGCTTCCTGATCTTCGGTGCGTGCGAGCACCAGATGCGCGTCGCACTGCGGCGCGGAAAAGAACCACTTGTGGCCGACCAGCCGATACGCCGCGCCGCGTCCGCCGCCGTTCGCCGCGAACGCTTGCGTGCGGTTGCTTCGCACGTCGGAACCGCCTTGCTTCTCGGTCATGCCCATGCCGATCATCATCGAAATCTTCTGATCGAGCGGGACGTCGCGCGGATCGTACACGCGTGAATACAACTTGTCGCGAAGCGTCGCGAATAGTGCCGGCTCACGTTGCAGCACGGGAATGCTGGCGAAGGTCATCGTCAACGGACATAGCGAGCCGGATTCGAGTTGCGCGTGCAGAAAGTAGCCCGCGCAGCGCGCGACCATCGCGCCAGGCTGCGGATCGGAAAAGGGCAACGCGTGCAGTCCTTCGCGGCGCAGCAGGCTCAGCAACGTATGCCACGCAGGATGAAACTCGAGCGCGTCGATGCGCTCGCCGCGCGGGCTGAAGCTCGTGAGTTCGGGCGCGTGGCGATTCGCCAGATCCGCGAGCGCGAGCACATCAGGTTGTGTCAGCGCGGCGCCGTCGCGCGCGAGCGCCTCGCGATGCCACGTCGCGCCTTCGCGCTCGACGGCGGCGGCCAGCGCGGCATCGCTTGCAAACAGGTTGTAGTTCGCAAGCGGCGGGACCTGATTGGTCACTTCATGCGTGTTGCCGGGGCCGAACCGTTCCATCTGATGTCTCCATTCGATGCACGCGCGCCAGCCGTTGTGTAGTGCGCTGTTTTATTGGCGCGCGCAAGCCATATGCGTATAAGACGATGCGCGAAAGACCGTGTTTGAATGAGGTCCACACGCGGTGCCGGGCGCGGACAGCACCTTTCATCATAGGGGTGCGTCGCGGGTTCCGTTTAGAGTGATCGCTCTGACGCCGGCAACACGCGAACGTCTGGTGCTCCCTACAATGCGCAGACAAACGCACGTAGACAAGTGTGCATGAGACAGATGCCGCCAGCAATTCAGCGCGGTCGATAGGAGGAGCGGATGCAATACGACTACGTCATCGTCGGCGCAGGCTCGGGCGGCTGTTCGCTCGCCGGGCGTCTCGCGGAGCAATGTCCCGATGCGACCATCGCGCTCATCGAAGCCGGCCCGCACACCGAGCGGAATCTGTTCGTCAACATGCCGCTCGGCGTCGCGGCCGTCGTGCCGTTCCGGCGCAAGACCAACTACGGCTATCTGACGACGCCGCAACCCGGCCTCGGTGGCAGGCGCGGTTATCAGCCGCGCGGACGCGGCTTCGGCGGATCGAGCGCGATCAACGCGATGGTGTACACGCGCGGCCATCCGCTCGATTACGACGACTGGGCGCGTCTTGGCTGCGATGGCTGGGCGTTCGACGACGTGCTGCCGTATTTCCGCCGCGCCGAGGGCAACGAACGCGGCGCCGATGCGCTGCATGGCGCGGACGGTCCGCTCAACGTGTCGAACCTGCGTTTTCAGAATCCGTTTTCGCATCGCTTCGTGAGAGCCGCCGTCGAAGCGGGCTTCCCGCGCAACGACGACTTCAACGGTACGCAGCAGGAAGGCGTCGGCTTCTATCAGGTGACGCAGCGCGACGGGCAGCGCTGGAGCGTTGCGCGCGCTTATATCTACGGCCGCTCGCGTCCGAACCTGCACACGATCGCCGACGCGGCAGTGCTGCGCGTGGTGTTCGACGGCAAGCGCGCGAAGGGCGTCGAAGTGATCCGAGGCGGTGTCACGCAGACGATCGAGGCGCGCGCGGAAGTCGTGCTGTCGGCGGGGACGTTCAACTCGCCGCAACTGCTGATGTGCTCGGGCATTGGCCCCGCCGATCATCTGCGCGCGCTCGGCATTCCCGTACTGCACGACGCGCCCGAGGTCGGGCGCAATCTCACGGATCACGTCGATTTCACGATCAACAAGCGCGTGTCGTCGGCACAAACGATCGGCTTCTCGCTGCGCGGTTTCGCGAAGATGGTGCCGGGCTTTGTCTCGTATCTGCGCAGCGGGCGCGGCATGCTGACCAGCAACGTTGCGGAAGCGGGCGGCTTTCTAAAAAGCCGGCCGACGCTCGACCGGCCCGATCTGCAACTGCACTTCTGCACCGCGCTCGTCGACGATCACAACCGCCACATGCATTGGGGGCACGGCTATTCGTTGCACGTGTGCGTGCTGCGTCCGCATAGCCGTGGCTCCGTCACGCTGGCGAGCAGCGATGCGCGCGAAGCACCTGTCATCGATCCGGCGTTTCTCAGCGATCCACGCGATCTCGACCTGCTGGTCGAAGGCGTGCATCTGTCACGGCGCATTCTCGACGCACCGTCGCTCGCGCTGTGCGGCGGCCGCGAGCTTTATACGCGGCATGGCCAGACGGACGCCGAATTGCGCGCGACGATCGTCGCGCATGCCGATACGATCTATCACCCCGTTTCGACATGCCGCATGGGCGGCGACGAGCGGTCCGTCGTCGATACGCAATTGCGCGTGCGCGGCGTGACGGGTCTGCGCGTGGTCGATGCTTCCGTGATGCCGACGCTGATCGGCGGCAACACGAATGCGCCGACGGTGATGATCGGCGAGCGTGCCGCCGATTTCATCGCCGCCACGCGCCGTGGTACGCCGATTCCGGCAACCGCCGACGAGCCGGCGCGCACCACGTGAAGCGACGTGATTCCAGCGATGCACGCCGTCGATTGTGATAAAGCGCAAAAAGCGCCGTAAGAGAATTCCGATAAAGTTTGAAAAACATTGATCGCTTCAATTCTGAGATTTCCCCGCTCCTATAATCGCGGCCCAACGAAGGGCGCATGGGCGCGCGTTCGAAATTCAGGGAAACGAATCGATGAGTGTCAATGTGATTCAACTGGTCCGGTCTGCGTTGCCGGACACCGTGGTTCAACAGCTGTCGAACTGCCTCGGATTGCCGCCGGAAGCAACGACAAAAGTCGTGGACGTCACCACGCCTGCGCTAGTCGCCGGCCTGCTGAACAAGTGCGCAACGCTCGATGGCGCGCGTGCGCTGTTCGCGACGATCCTCGGTCAGGAAGTCAACGCGGATGTCGCCGAACAGCTGCCTCGCCTCTTCGCTAGCACGACGGGTGTCACGCAACTGTCGTCGACGGGACGTCAGTTGCTGGAGCATTCGTTCGAGCGCCGCATCGACGGACTGAGCGACACCGTGTCGATGCAAACAGGCGTGCCCGCGCACGCGACGCATGCCGTATCGGGCATTGCGGGCAGCATTCTGATGGGCGTGCTCAAGCGCCACATTCTCGAGCATCGCGGCAACATCGGTCAGTTGCCGACCTTGCTCGGCCAGCAGTTGCAGACCATTGCGCCGTTTCTGAACGACGGCCTCACGACCGTTCTGGGCCTGGGCGGCGCGGCTGCCTTCGCGCAGACGATCGGCTCGCAGGTGCGCGCCGTGTCGTCGCATTTCGAGCATCCCGCCGCGGCGCCCATGCCGACGACCGCGCGCGCTCCCGCCGAACCCGCGTTGTCCGCCACGGCGATCTCCGTTGCGCCGCCCGCGCGCGAAGTGCGCCATGTCGGCCCGAAGGCGAAGCACTGGTTTGGCATGGCCGCGTTGTCCGCGCTGATCGGCGCGATCGCTGCGATGCTGACGTGGGTGGCGTTGGCCTTGTGTCCGGCGGCGACCAGTTTCCTCGGTCAGCATGCCGCCGCAGCTACGGTTGAAGCGCCGGGCGCCGCGACGCAAGCAGATGCGCAGCCCGCGTCGCAAGCACCGCGGGACGACGCGGCCAGCGCCGTCGGCAAGGTCGAAGCTGAAGCGGCACCCGCCGTCGCGAAGGACTCGCAGCTGATCGTCGCTGTAGACGGGAAGGGCAAGCCGACGCTTACCGCGATCGTCCAGAACGTTGCCGAAAAATCGGCGCTGCTGAACGCGCTGACGAAGAAGTTCGGCGCCGGCAACTTCAACGCCGACATCACCGTCGACGAAAACCGTAAGGCTGCCGACTGGCTCGCGCAGATCGACGCGCTGATGCCGCTGCTGTCGACGCCGGGTGCGGAGATGAAGATCGACGGCACGCGCGTCGAACTGAGCGGCACGGTCGCCGATGCGAAATCGGGCTGGCTCGATCGTCTGAAGTCGCTGTTCGGCGCGCCATATCAGGTGAGCGCATTCGATGCGGCGCAAGCTGTTGCGAACGCCGCGCAGTCGTTCAAGAACGCGGCGAAGTCGCTGGGCGCGTCGTGCGCAGGCGCGGATGTCGTCAAGACGCTGAACCTGCAGGTCGTCAATTTCGCATCGCGAGACGCGCACGTGCCGCAGTCCGCACTCGACGATCTGAACCAGTCCGCGCAACTGCTCAAGTCGTGTGCGACGAGCGGCCACGCGCTGAAGCTCGAAGTGGCGGGCTTCTCGGATAACCTCGGCAGCGAAGCGGCGAATCTGGAGCTGTCGAAGGAACGTGCCGACGCCGTGCGCGCCGTCCTCGTGAAGGCCGGCGTGCCCGCCGATGCACTCGTCGCGCAGGGCTACGGCAACGTCCGTCCTGTGGCGAGCAACGCGACGGAAAGCGGACGCTTCGCGAATCGCCGGATCGAATTCAGCGAGGTGCAAGCTCAGACGACGCAGGCTCAAGCGCAGGTTCAGACCAAGTAAGGCGTTGCCTTTAAGCGCAAAGACTCAAAACACGATGCCGCCCGGTGCAAACCGGGCGGCATTTTTCATTTCAGTGGCGGTTTCACGCGATCCGGCGTAGTCGTGGGCGAATCGAAGGTCAGCGGGTGCGTGAAGTTGTCGGTGGTCAGTCCCGGCAGCGTTTCACGCGCGACCTCGAGCCATGCGCGCGCCGCATGCGACAGATAACCCTTGCGCCGCCAGCCGATCGCCATTTCCCACGGAATCTCCGGCGCGACGACGGGCCGGCAGGTGAATTGCGCCGCGTCGAGCCGCCGGCAATACGGCGCGGGCAGAAGCGCAATGCCGACGCCTGCCAGCACCAGCGCCGCCATGAAATCCCAATGCCCGCTGCGTCCGACGATGGTCGGCGCGAAACCGGCCGTGCGGCACGCCGTCAGCACGACGTCGTTGAGCGCGAGGCTTTCGCCGTAGAAGACGAACGGCTCGCTGGCGAGATCGGCGAGCGGCACTTCCTGCAGTTCATCCCAGCGCGAGCCTTGACGCGCGACGAGCCACAGCACCTGGCGGCTCATCGGCAGCACGTCGATCATGTCGTCGACGGGTTGCAGCACGCCGCCCAGTTCCAGTTCGCCGGAAATCAGCGCGGCTTCGATGGCCTTCGAGCCCTGTTCGAAGAGTTTCAGCTCGATCTTCGGATGACGCTGACGGAACGCAGCGATGGCGGGCGTGAACAGCGACCCGCCCATCGGCGGAATGCCGATCGTCAGCTCGCCGCGCCCGAGTTTGTCGAGGTCGTGCAGTTCGGCCTGCAACTGCGCGTAGGCGGCGAGCACGTCCTGGCCGCGCTGATAAACGATGCGTCCGGCATCCGTCAGCACCATTTGCCGGCCGTCGCGCAGCAGCAGCGGCGAGCCGGTTTCGTCCTCCAGCGACTTCACCATCTTGCTGATGGTCGGCTGCGTGACGAACATCTGCTCGGCGGCGACGGTGAAGCTCTGTTGCCGCACGACTTCAACGAAATAGCGGAGCGCGCGCAGTTCCATGTTCGTAGCCCTCGGAATTCCAATTTGGAATGAAGTAGATAATTCTAAGTCATTATATTTATGTTGCACCGCACCCTATACTGAATCTCATCCAAATGTCACCTAGGGTTTGCCATGATCTCGCCGCTGATCGCCCGTCTTGCCGCTACTGTCCGCCTCGATGCGACGTCGCCCGTCGCGAAGATCGGCCGGATCGCCGTGCAGAGCGCCGGGATCGCCGCAGTCTGGTTCGCCGCCGACTACGTCGTGCGCCGCTTTGGCTTGCCGGTGCCGGGCGGCGTCGTGGGCCTCGTCGCGCTGCTCGCGCTGTTGTTCTGCGGCGGCGTCGCGCCGCGCTGGGTGAAGGCGGGCGCCGATTGGCTGCTGTCGGACATGCTGCTGTTCTTCATTCCCGCTGCGGTCGCGGCGGTCCAGTACGGTGGCTTGTTCCGCGAAGACGGCTGGCGTCTCGCGATCGTCGTGGTCGCGGGCACGCTGATGGTGATGGTGGCCGTTGCATTCGCCGTCGAACAGGCCGCGCGGCTCGAACGCCGTCTCGCGCTGCGCCGCGTGATGGTTCATCGCTCGCCCGTCGAACGTCGTCCTGTTAGCCGCAACTTCCTCTAATCCACGTTCCGGACCGTTCCGCCGATGAGCGCCTTCTACACGTCCCTTTTCGCCGACGACGCTTCCCGGCTCATCGCCGCCGGCTGTTTCGTGCTGACGGTGGCGCTCTATTTCGCGTCGAAGGCGCTGTATGCGCGCTTCAGATCGCCGTGGCTGACGCCGCTTCTCGCCGTGCCCGCGGTGCTGGCCGCGATTGTCGTTATCGCGCGGATTCCGTACGCTGTCTACTTTCAGGACACGCGCTGGCTGATGTGGCTGCTCGGCCCGGCCACAGTCGCATTCGCGGTGCCTATCTACGAATACCGCGATCTGCTGCGGCGGCACTGGATTTCACTCACCGTCGGCGTGACGGTCGGCATCGTGGTTGCCGTGGGCGGCTCGCTCGCGCTGTCGAAGCTGCTGCATCTGTCGCCGGAACTGCAGCGCAGCCTGATGACGCGCTCGGTGTCGACGCCTTTCGCGCTCGCCGTCTCCGACAAGATTCACGCGCCGAAGGACCTGACTGCGCTGTTCGTGATCGCGACGGGCGTCTGCGGGATGCTGTTCGGTGAACTCGTGCTCGCGCTCGTGCCGCTGCGCACACGGCTCGCGCGCGGCGCGCTGTTCGGCGCGGCGGCGCATGGCGTCGGCACCGCGAAGGCGCGCGAACTGGGCAGCGAAGAGGGCGTCGTCGCGAGCCTGACAATGATGATCGCCGGTGTAGTGATGGTGCTGCTCGCCCCGCTGTTTGGGATGCTTCCGCTTTGACGTAGCGGGGATCGGCAACTAATTTGGGATGAACGGCGGCGCGCTCGCTCTATGATTGCCGGTGTCGTTGATTCTAGAGACCGGTCCAGGCGATGCTTCCCATTTCCGTCATCATTCCCTGCTTCAACGCTGAACGGACGCTCGCGCGCACGCTCGATAGCTGCATCGCGCAGCCCGAAGCCGCGCAGATTCTCGTGATCGACGACGGCTCGCGTGACGCTTCGCCCGACATCGCTGCCCAATACGCGCAGCAGTATCCGCAGATCGAACTGCTGCGCATGCCGCAAAACGGCGGTGCAGCACGCGCGCGGAACTGGGGCGCGATGCATGCGTCGCACCCGCTGCTGGCTTTCATCGACGCCGACGACGAATACATGCCGCACGCGCTCGCTGCGGCCGCCGCCTTCCTGCACGATCATCCGGGTCAGCCCTCGATTCGCCTCGACGTCGAATATTGCGGCTTTCCCGCTGACATCACGGATCATCCGCAATTCGACATTCACGCGGCGACGCTGAGCAACACGGTGCCGAGCAGCCTTGTGATCCGCCGCTCCGTCTATGCTGCGTTCGGCGGATTTCCGCTCGATGACGTGTTTCGGCGTCACGGCGGCGAGGACGGCGCGTTTTCGCTGGCGCTACTGAATATCTTCGGCAATCCCCGGCTCGACGACCACAAGCGCGTGCGCATGCACTACCACCCGAATATCCACGCAGAACGGTATTTCCGCATTTCGATGGGCATGCTCCAGGCGTCGGACGAACTCGTCAACTCGACCCGCGAAGCGTCCTGGCGCTTCGTACGCCGCGCGTATGAAGCGATCAAGGAATTACGCGGTGTCGAACTCGCACCACATCTGAGTGCGCAACCGGGCGCAGATTCACCGCCAGATCAATCGGCATAAGCTGAATCGTCATACCGCAAGCCATCTCGTTTTGCTACAATCGCCGTTCGTCTTCGAGGAGCGTTGCGACGGGTTCGACCCGCCAGGCTCGAAGGCTTTCAATCGGAAGGATTGGACGCGCGCCGCGCCAACAAACCAACCGCATCGAACGGCGCTCACGTCAAATTTCTAGTCATTTTTAGAAAGGAGGGCGTGATGAACGCCGCAGTTATGGATTCCAAAAATTCCCAGGATTTCGTTGTTGCCGACCTGTCGCTGGCTGACTGGGGCCGCAAGGAACTCACCATCGCCGAGACTGAAATGCCCGGTCTCATGCAAACCCGCGAAGAGTACAAGACGCAGCAGCCGCTGAAGGGCGCGCGCGTCGCGGGCTCGCTGCACATGACCATTCAAACGGGCGTGCTGATCGAGACGCTGACCGCGCTGGGCGCGGACGTTCGCTGGGCATCGTGCAACATTTTCTCGACGCAAGATCACGCCGCCGCCGCCATCGCGAAGGCCGGCACGCCCGTGTTCGCGTTCAAGGGCGAATCGCTCGACGAATACTGGGAATTCTCGCACCGCATTTTCGAATGGCCGAACGGTGAGTTCGCCAACATGATCCTCGACGACGGCGGCGACGCAACGCTGCTGCTGATCCTCGGTTCGAAGGCCGAGAAGGATCGCTCGGTGATCTCGAAGCCGACCAACGAAGAAGAAGTCGCGCTGTACAAGTCGATTGCTGCGCATCTCGAAGTCGACCCGACGTGGTACTCGAAGCGCCTCGCGCACATCAAGGGCGTCACGGAAGAAACGACGACGGGCGTGCATCGCCTGTATCAGATGGAGAAGGAAGGCCGTCTGCCGTTCCCCGCGATCAACGTGAACGATTCCGTCACGAAGTCGAAGTTCGACAACCTGTATGGCTGCCGCGAGTCGCTCGTCGACGGTATCAAGCGCGCAACCGACGTGATGATCGCCGGCAAGATCGCGGTTGTGGCGGGTTACGGCGACGTGGGCAAGGGCTGCGCGCAATCGCTGCGCGGTCTGGGCGCTACGGTGTGGGTCACGGAAATCGATCCGATCTGCGCGCTGCAAGCCGCGATGGAAGGCTACCGCGTCGTGACGATGGAAGCCGCTGCGCCGCACGCCGACATCTTCGTGACGGCAACGGGCAACTACCACGTGATCAACCACGATCACATGAAGGCGATGCGCAACAACGCGATCGTCTGCAACATCGGCCACTTCGACTCGGAAATCGACGTTGCGTCGACGCGCCAGTACCAGTGGGAAAACATCAAGCCGCAAGTCGACCACATCATTTTCCCGGACGGCAAGCGCGTGATCCTGCTGGCTGAAGGCCGCCTCGTGAACCTGGGCTGCGCGACGGGCCACCCGTCGTTCGTGATGTCGAACTCGTTCACGAACCAGACGCTCGCGCAGATCGAACTGTTCGTCGACGGCGCGAAGTACGAGAACAAGGTTTATGTTCTGCCGAAGCAGCTCGACGAGAAGGTCGCGCGCCTGCACCTCGCGCGCATCGGCGCGAACCTGACGGAGCTGTCGACGGAACAGGCTGGCTACATCGGCGTCGACAAGAACGGTCCGTTCAAGCCGAACCACTACCGTTATTAAGCCGCAAAAAGCGGCATGACAGGTGCAGCCGCTTGCTTCGGCACGCGGCTGCACCGGACGAAGCGCACGCCCATGCGACGCATTGCATCGGCTGATGCTTCTCGCGTGCCTTCGAGTTCAATCCGGACTTCACGCCCACAGACGACCAGGAGCCGTTCATGACTGTATTGCTGACCTGGGTGATCAATGCGCTCGCGCTGCTGATCATCACCTACCTCGTGCCGTCGATCCACATTCGCAGTTTCGGCACTGCGCTGATCGTCGCGCTCGTGCTGGGGCTCATCAATGCCGTCTTGCGGCCGGTGCTGATCCTGCTGACGTTGCCCGTCACGATTCTCACGCTTGGGCTCTTCATTCTGGTGGTGAATGCGCTGTGCTTCTGGCTGTGCGCGTCGCTGCTGAAGGGCTTCGAAGTGTCGGGATTCTGGTCGGCGTTCTTCGGCTCGATCCTGTACAGCATCGTTTCGTGGCTGCTGTCCGCGCTCATCTTCGGCAACCGCGGCCTGAGCTGACAGGTGCCAACAGAACCATGAATCCCATCGAACTTTCATTCGAATTCTTCCCGCCGAAGACACAGGAAGGGCTCGACAAGCTGCGTGCGACGCGCGCGGAGCTGTTGCCGCTCAAGCCCAAGTTCGTGTCCGTCACGTTCGGCGCCGGCGGTTCGACCCAGCAAGGCACGCTCGACACGGTGCTCGACATGGCGAAGGACGGCCTCGAAGCCGCGCCGCACCTGTCGTGCATCGGCTCGTCGAGGGAAAGCTTGCGGGCTATTCTCAATGAATATCGCTCGCATGGCATTCGCCATATTGTCGCGTTGCGTGGCGATTTGCCGTCGGGCATGGGCGCAGTCGGCGAGTTGCGCTACGCGTCGGAACTGGTGAGTTTTATTCGCGCCGAATTCGGCGACTGGTTCCGTATCGAGGTTGCGGGCTATCCCGAGTATCATCCGCAGTCGCGTTCGCCGAAGCACGATCTTGAGAACTTCGCTCGCAAGGTGAAGGCGGGTGCCAATTCGGCGATCACGCAGTACTTCTTCAACGCTGACGCGTATTTCCGCTTCGTCGATGATGCGCACAAGCTCGGTGTTGATGTGCCTATCGTGCCGGGCATCATGCCTATTACGAACTTCTCGCAGTTGATGCGGTTCTCTGAAATGTGTGGTGCGGAAGTGCCGCGGTGGGTGGCGCGACGGCTCGAAAGCTTCGGTGATGATCGCGAGTCGATTCGCGCGTTCGGTCTCGATGTGGTGGCGGATCTTTGCCGCCGTCTCGTTGAGGCGAAAGTGCCGGGGCTGCATTTCTATACCCTTAACGGGTCGGCTGCGACGAAGGCTATTTGCGAGCGGCTCGTTGGCTGACAGGTTTTCTGTTTTTCTGGTTTTTGCAAAGTCGGTGTGCGTGTGAGCGTGCGCCGATTTTTTTTGCTTGTCTGCGATGGTGTTTGCTGCGCAAGGTTTGGTTTTTGGGCTTTGCGTTGGCATCCGCGTATTGCCTTCGCGGCGCGGTCGGTTTGGTTGTTCTAGCCTTTTCGCTGGCATCCGCGTGTTGCCTTCGTGCTTCAGGCGTCGCCCCTGTGCGGGGCGGCACCTACTTTTCTTTGCCGCCGCAAAGAAAAGTAGGCAAAAGAAAGCGGCTAACACCGCCAACATTTCTTCTTGCCTGAGGGCCCCCAACGGGTCTTACGCTTCACACGGCAATCACGTGACCCATGTTCGTTGCCAACGCTCTTGCGCTGCCCCTCACCCACTTCATATGTCCGCGTCGCACCACGCCATGTCAGACAGTCCACAGCCGCCCAGGTGGCAAACTGTGTGTCGGCCCCTTGTACTCCACACGCATCACTTCGGACCGATAGCGCATGCGCCCCACCCTGTAAGAGCGCCGAGCTATACGTTGCGACAACCTACACACAGTTTGCCACCTGGGCGGCACATACCATTCTCTGCCGCTGGCCTGAGTACGGGTATTCGAAGCGGGTGAGGCGTTCATTCGAAGCGTTGGCAACGCACGCAAAGAGAAAGGCTGCCGTGCGAAGCATAAGACCGGTTGGGGGCCATCAGGCAAACACAAGAGCTGGCGGTGTTAGCCGCTTTCTTTTGCCTACTTTTCTTTGCGGCGGCAAAGAAAAGTAGGTGCCGCCCCGCACAGGGGCGACGCTTGAAGCAGGCTAACAAATCGCGGATGCCAGCGAAAAGGCTAGAACAACCAAACCGACCGCGCCGCGAAGGCAAAACGCGGATGCCACCACAAACACAAGCAAACCAAACCTACCCCGCCACGAAGCGAAGCGGAGTGAAAACCCATATTGAATCTGAATATTGGCTGACTATGATCCAAAGGCACTCGCCCCTAGCTGCCTCGCGGAGAACGCCATGCCCATGTCATCGACGCTGTCTGCAGTTCGCAAGTCTTGCCTGCCTGTGCTGTCCGCTGTAGCCGTAATTACCGCATGCATTGCACCTGAACTGTCCGCGGCGGCCTCGCTGCCCGACAAGACGGTCGTCTTCTGTTCCGAAGGCAGTCCCGCCGGATTCGACACCGCGCAGTACACGACCAGCGTCGAGTTCAGCGCCGGCTCCTACACCGTCTATAACCGGCTCGTAGAGTTCGGCCACGGCAGCACGGACATCGAGCCGGGGCTCGCCGACAAGTGGGATGTCTCCAGCGACGGCCTGCAATACACGTTTCACCTGCGCAAAGGCGTGAAATTCCAGACGACGTCGTTCTTCAAGCCGACGCGCGACTTCAACGCCGACGACGTCGTATTCACGTATACGCGCATGCTCGATCCCGAACAGCCGTTCCGCAAGGCCTACAACGTGCCGTTCCCATACTTCACCGATCTCGGCCTCGCGAAGAACATCACCAAGGTCGAGGCGCTCGACCCGTACACCGTGCGCTTCACGCTAAAAGAAGTCGACGCACCGTTCCTGCAGCAGATCGCGATGCCGTTCGCATCGATCCTCTCGGCCGAGTATGCGGACCAGTTGTTGAAGGCAGGCAAGGCGTCGGACATCAACCTGTTCCCCGTCGGCACGGGCCCGTTCATTTTCCGTAGCTATACGAAGGACGATTCGATCCGCTTCGACGGTAACCCGAACTACTGGAAACCCGGCGTGGTGAAGGTGAGCAAGCTGATCTTCGCGATCACCGTCGACCCATCCGTGCGTCTGCAGAAGCTCAAACGCAACGAATGCCAGGTGATGAGCTATCCGAAGCCCGCCGACATTGCGCAGATCGAGGCGGATTCGTCGATCGCGCTGCCGCATCAGGTGGGCTTCAATCTGGGCTTCATCGCGTACAACACGACGAAAAAGCCACTCGACAACGTGCTCGTGCGCCGCGCGCTCGACATGGCCGTCAACAAGAAGGCGATCATCGATTCGGTCTACCAGGGCGCGGGCCAGGCGGCGACCAATCCGATGCCGCCCACCCAATGGGGCTACGACAAGAGCCTGAAGGACGCACCGTACGACGTCGACAAGGCCAAAGGGCTGCTCAAGCAGGCGGGCTACCCGGATGGCTTCGACCTGACGCTTTGGGCGATGCCCGTTTCGCGTCCGTACAACCCGAACGCGCGTCTGATGGCCGAAATGCTGCAGGCGGACTGGGCGAAGATCGGTGTGAAGACGAAAATCGTCACCTTCGAGTGGGGTGAGTACATCCGCCGCGGGCACAGCGGCGAGCACGAGGCGATGCTGATCGGCTGGACGGGCGACTACGGCGACCCGGACAACTGGCTCGGTGTGCTGCTCGGCTGCGATGCCGTGAACGGCAGCAATTTCTCCAAATGGTGTTACAAGCCGTTCGACGACCTCATCAAGGCGGCCCGCAGCACCACCGATACGGCCACGCGCACCAAGGACTACACCGAAGCCCAACAGATCTTCAAGGATCAGGTGCCGTTCACGCCGATCGCGCATTCAACCGTTTATCAGCCGCTGTCGAAGGCGGTCACCGGCTTCAAGATCGACCCGTTTGGCCCGACTCAGTTCTGGAACGTCGGTCTCAAGTAGATAATTTACCGCTTCTCTCCCCAATTCCGCTGAAATTCGGGACGGTTGCCGCGCCAGGCGCGGCAACCTGGATGAAAGCTGTTTCCTATCGTCAACAAAGTTAATTTCCTCCAATTGCGGCCCCTGGCAAAGCTCAGTAATATCGCGCTACGCTGGTTTTAGCCGGCGATGATCCTGGAGGAAACATGAAGCAAAACAAACTGTTGCGCGCGGCACGGCTCACGATGCTGGCCGCGACGGCAGCGGCATCGATGGCGGGGACCCAACTGGCAAACGCCGCCGATATCCCGAACAAAACCCTCGTCTACTGCTCGGAAGGCAGCCCGGCGGGTTTTGATCCGGCGCAATACACCACGGGCGTGGATTTCACGGCCAATACGTTCACGGTTTATAACCGCCTCGTCGAATTCGAACGCGGCGGCACGAAGGTCGAGCCGGGCCTCGCAGAAAAGTGGGATGTCTCGCCGGACGGCAAGACGTACACGTTCCATCTGCGCCACGGCGTCAAGTTCCACACCACTTCCTGGTTCAAGCCGACCCGCGAATTCAACGCGGACGACGTCGTGTTCACGTTCCAGCGCATGCTGGACACGAACCAGCCGTTCCGTAAGGCTTACCCGGTGCAGTTCCCGTACTTCACCGACATGGGCCTCGACAAGCTGATCGACAAGGTCGAAAAGGTCGACCCGTACACGGTCAAGTTCACGCTGAAGGAAGTCAACGCGCCGTTCATCCAGAATCTGGCAATGGAATACGCGTCGGTCCTGTCGGCTGAATATGCGGATTCGCTGCTGAAGTCCGGCAACGCGGCTGACATCAACCAGAAGCCGGTCGGCACGGGCCCGTTCATTTTCCGCAGCTACACGAAGGACGCGACGATCCGTTTCGACGGCAATCCGGACTACTGGAAGCCGAACACGGTCAAGATCTCGAAGCTGATCTTCTCGATCACGCCTGATGCGGGCGTGCGCGTGCAGAAGCTGAAGCGCGACGAATGCCAGGTGATGAGCTATCCGCGTCCCGCCGACATCGCGCCGCTGAAGGCCGATTCGAACATCGACATGCCGTCGCAGCCGGGCTTCAACCTGGGTTACCTGGCGTACAACGTTTCGCACAAGCCGGTCGACAAGCTCGAAGTGCGTCAGGCGCTCGACATGGCGATCAACAAGAAAGCGATCATCGATTCCGTGTATCAAGGCGCAGGACAGGCCGCGACGAACCCGATGCCGCCGACTCAGTGGTCGTACGACAAGAACCTGAAGATGCCGGCATACGACACGGAAAAGGCCAAGGCGCTGCTCGCCAAGGCTGGCTTCCCGAACGGTTTCGACATCACGCTGTGGGCAATGCCCGTGCAGCGCGCGTACAACCCGAACGGCAAGCTGATGGCGGAAATGATCCAGGCCGACTGGGCGAAGATCGGCGTGAAGGCGAAGATCGTCACGTACGAATGGGGTGAGTACATCAAGCGCGCGCACGCGGGCGAAGACGACACGATGCTGATCGGCTGGACGGGCGACAATGGCGACCCGGACAACTGGCTCGGTACGCTGCTCGGCTGCGACGCTGTGAACGGCAACAACTTCTCGAAGTGGTGCTACAAGCCGTTCGACGAACTCGTGCAGAAGGGCCGTGAAACGACGGGCCAGGCTGATCGCACGAAGGCGTATGTGCAGGCGCAGCAGATCTTCGCGCAGCAACTGCCGTTCTCGCCGATTGCTCACTCGACGGTGTATCAGCCGGTCAGCAAGAAGGTTGTCGACATGCGCATCGAGCCGCTCGGCTACGCGCGCTTCGACGGCGTCAGCATGAAGTAAATCACGTGATGCGGTGGGCTTAGTTGCCTGCTGCATCCCATACGCAGTACGCTTTTCGTTCGGTTAGAAGACTGGTCGAAATGGTCCGGCGACCGGGGTCACGAGCCCTCGTCGCCGGTTGCGTTTTTTCTCACCAAGACCATAGGGACGAACCATGTTCCGATTCGTTTTGCGCCGCATCGGGATGGTCATACCGACTTTCATCGGTATCACGATCCTCGCGTTTGCGCTCATTCACCTGATTCCGGGCGACCCCATCGAAGTCATGATGGGCGAGCGCGGCGTCGATCCGGCCATGCACGCGGCTGCGATGCATCGCCTCGGGCTCGACGAACCGCTGCCCATCCAGTACATCCATTACGTGGGCCACGCGCTGCAGGGGAACCTCGGCACGTCGATCATCACCAATACCAGCGTGATGGACGAATTCACGGCCCGTTTCCCCGCCACCGTCGAACTGTCGATCTGCGCGATGCTGTTTGCGCTGATCGTGGGTCTCCCGGCGGGCGTGTTCGCTGCGCTGCGGCGTGGCACGGCCGTCGATCACGGCGTGATGGGCACGGCGCTCACCGGTTATTCGATGCCGATTTTCTGGTGGGGCTTGATCCTCATCATGTTCTTCTCGTCGAAGCTCGGCTGGACGCCCGTGTCGGGCCGCATCGCGGTCGAGTACGACATTCCACACGTGACAGGCTTCCTGCTGATCGACTCGCTGCTGCCCGGCACGGACGAAGGCTCGTTCCGCTCGGCGCTGTCGCATCTGATCCTGCCGTCGATCGTGCTCGGCACGATTCCGCTCGCGGTCGTCGCGCGGATGACGCGTTCGTCGATGCTCGAAGTGCTGCGCGAAGACTACATTCGCACGGCGCGTGCGAAGGGTCTGTCGCCGGGACGCGTGATCGTCGTGCATGCGCTGCGTAACGCGCTGATTCCCGTCGTGACGGTGATCGGTTTGCAGGTCGGCACGCTGCTCGCGGGCGCGGTGCTGACGGAAACGCTGTTCTCGTGGCCGGGCATCGGCAAATGGCTGATCGACGCGATCGGCCGGCGCGACTATCCCGTCGTGCAGGGCGGTATCCTGATGATCGCGACGCTCGTGATCGTCGTGAACCTCGTCGTCGACCTGTTGTACGGCGTGCTCAACCCACGCATCCGCCATACGAGGTAATACCGTGGCAGACATTCAAAATACAGTCCCCCAGGCAGTCACTCCCCCGAGCGGCCGCGCACTGGCCGCCCGTGAATTCTGGTCCAACTTCTCCCGCAACCGCGGCGCAGTCAGCGCGGGCATCATCGTGCTGGTGCTGGTCTTCATCGCGATCTTCGCGCCGCTGATCGCGCCGCACAGCCCGATCGAGCAATACCGCGATTCCGTGAAGATTCCGCCCGCATGGCTCGACGGCGGCAACTGGAAGTTCGTTCTCGGCACCGACGAAGCCGGCCGCGACATTCTTTCGCGCCTGATGTACGGCGCGCGGCTGTCGTTCTGGATCGGCTTTGTTTCGGTGGTGCTCGCGCTGATTCCCGGCATCGTGCTTGGCCTGATCGCCGCGTTCTTCGAGAAGTGGGCGGACACGCCCATCATGCGCATCATGGACGTGCTGCTCGCGCTGCCGTCGCTGCTGCTCGCGGTGGCCGTGGTTGCCATCATCGGTCCGGGCCTGGTCAACACGATGCTCGCCATCGCGATCGTCGCGCTGCCGGGTTATGTGCGTCTGACGCGCGCATCGGCGCTCGGCGAGTTGCACAAGGAGTACGTGATGGCCTCGCGCGTCGCGGGTGCGGGCACGGCTCGACTGATGTTCTCGCAGGTGCTGCCGAACTGCACGGCGCCGTTGATCGTGCAGGCCACGCTGGGTTTTTCGTCGGCGATTCTCGATGCCGCCGCGCTCGGCTTCCTCGGCCTCGGCGTGCAGCCGCCGTCGGCGGAGTGGGGCGCGATGCTCGCATCGGCACGCGACTACATCGACAGCGCATGGTGGATCGTCACCATGCCCGGTCTCGCCATCCTGATCTCGGTGCTCGCGATCAACCTGCTCGGCGACGGGCTGCGCGACGCACTCGACCCGAAACTCAAAAGGCTGGCCTGACATGAGCAACGGTAACCTATTGACCATCCGCAATCTTGCGGTGAACTTCAGCGGCCTGCCCGCTGTCGATCGAATCAACCTGAACGTGGCGCCGGGCGAAGTGGTCGGCGTGGTCGGCGAATCGGGCTCGGGCAAGAGCGTGACGATGATGGCGCTGATGGGCCTGATCGACGCGCCCGGCAAGGTCACGGCCGACGAAGTCACCTTCGACGGCAAGGACCTGCTGAACGCGACGCCCACGCAACGCCGCAAGATCATCGGCAAAGACGTGGCGATGGTGTTTCAGGACGCGCTGACGAGCCTGAACCCGAGCTACACCGTCGGCTATCAGATCAAGGAAGTGCTGAAGCTGCACGAAGGCCTGCGCGGCGACGCATTGCACAAACGCGCGCTCGAACTGCTCGATCAGGTCGGCATTCCCGACGCGAAGAACCGCATCAACACGTTCCCGCATCAGATGTCGGGCGGCATGAACCAGCGCGTGATGATCGCGATGGCGGTTGCGTGCAACCCGAAGCTGCTGATCGCCGACGAGCCGACCACCGCGCTCGACGTGACCATTCAGGCGCAGATCATGCAACTGCTCGTGCAGTTGCAGAAAGATCGCGGCATGGCGCTCGTGCTGATTTCGCACGATCTGGCCGTGGTGTCGCAAGTCGCGCAGCGCGTGGCCGTGATGTACGCGGGCGAGGTCATCGAAATGAACCGCGTGCCCGATATCTTCAAGGCGCCGCATCATCCGTACACGGAAGCGCTGCTGGCGGCGATTCCCGAGCACAACGTCGGCGCGGTGCGGCTGGCCGCGCTGCCGGGCATGGTGCCGGGACGCGACGACCGTCCTAAAGGGTGTCTGTTCGCGCCGCGCTGCAAGTACGTCATCGACGATTGCAACAAGGCGCGGCCCGCGCTTTCGCCGCTGGCCGATCACGATCCCGCCGCCCAGGTTCGCTGCATCAAGCCGCTGAACCTGGTTCGCGATGCCATTCACCCGGGAGGCGCACGATGAATGCAGTACCCGAAACGCGGCGCCCCGATGGTGACAGGCCCGGCAAGCCCGCAGGCGATCACGTGCTGATCGCCGATAACCTCGCGCGTCACTACGACGTGAAGCGCGGCATGTTCGGCCACGGCACCGTCAAGGCGCTGAACGGCGTGTCGTTTCATCTGGAGCGCGGCAAGACGCTTGCCGTGGTCGGCGAATCCGGCTGCGGCAAGTCGACGCTCGCGCGTCAGCTGACGATGATCGAAGCGCCTTCGGGCGGACGTTTGCTGATCGACGGTGAAGATGTCGCGGGCGCGAGCCACGAGAAAATCGCGCAGTTGCGCCGCCGCGTGCAGATGGTGTTCCAGAACCCGTTTGCGTCGCTCAATCCGCGCAAGACCGTCGAGCAGACGCTGGGTGAACCGCTCGCGATCAACACGCAATTGAGCGCGAGCGAGCGCGGCGAACGCATTGCACACATGATGCGCACCGTCGGCCTGCGGCCCGAGCATGCGAAGCGTTATCCGCATATGTTCTCGGGCGGCCAGCGCCAGCGTGTCGCGATTGCGCGCGCGATGATTCTGGACCCGCAGATCGTCGTCGCCGATGAACCGGTTTCCGCGCTCGACGTGTCGATCCAGGCGCAGATCCTGAACCTGTTCATGGACCTGCAGGATCAGTTCAAGACGAGCTATGTGTTTATCTCGCACAATCTGTCGGTGGTCGAGCATATCGCCGACGACGTGATGGTGATGTACTTCGGCGGCGTTGCCGAGCTCGGCGACAAGAAGCGCATCTTCAGCAAGCCGCGTCATCCGTATACGCGCGCGCTGATGTCGGCGACACCGTCGATCTTCGAAGCCGACCGCCGCATCCAGATCAAGCTGCAAGGTGAAATGCCGTCGCCGCTCAATCCGCCGTCGGGCTGTACGTTCCATCAGCGTTGCCCGTATGCTATCGAGCGTTGCCGCAAAGAAGAGCCGAAGTTGCGTGAAGTGGATGGTCGCCAGGTGTCGTGTCACCGCGCCGAGGAGGTGGGGGACGACGCGAATGCATGATGGGGTGGCGGCGCGTGATGTTGCGCGCCGTCATGCGCGTCGTTAGCATGTGAAGCCTATGAAACATGCGGGCGGCGCGCGCGCTGCGTCTTCACATCGGCGGGTTGCGCGCGTCCTGATGGGCGCGCTGCTCGTCGTGGCGGCGCAATGTCCGTTGCTGCCGTTTCATCCGTTCGCTGTGATCGCCTCCGCGCATGCCGCAGGGGCTTCGGCGAATACGCCTGTGCAGGTCGCGCAGGCCAATCAGGTCGGCCGGCCGGCCGTTCCCGTGCCGCACACCCCGTCGCAACCGCGCGCGACGCTGCCCGGCTTCAATCCGCCGCCTTCGTATGCGAGCGGCACCACGGCGAGCGGTCCCGTGCGCGCGCAACCAGCGCGCATGCCTTTCTATGTCGCGACACGCGGCAAGACCACGATTTATCTTCTGGGCACGCTGCATGTCGGCGATCCGAACGACTATCCGCCGAACCAGCCATTCCGCGCACCGATTCTCGGTGCGCTAGCCGCATCGCCCACTCTGGCGCTCGAACTGTCGCCCGACGATCTGCTCGTCTCGCAGGACGATGTGTCGAAGTACGGCATCTGCTCGTATGAATGTCTGCCGAAGCTGTTGCCCGAGCCGCTGTGGCACAAGCTCGCGATGCGTCTGCGCGCCAATCCCGCCGCGCTCGATGAAATTCGCAAGATGCGGCCGTGGCTCGCGTCCTTGCTGGTCGAAACTTACGATTCGCTGAGCGCCGGGCTGCAAACCGAATTCGGCACGGAAGCGCAGTTGCAGAACGTGTATCTGCGGCAGAAGGGAAAGATTGTCGGGCTGGAGACGCTCGGCGAACAGATGCGCGCGTTCACGGGGCTCACGCTGGCGCAGCAGCGCGAAATGCTCGCGCAGGATCTCGTGCAGACGCCCGCCGAGAATGTCGCCGACGTGCGAACCTTGCACCGGCTATGGCGCGTCGGCGACGCGGATGCGATTACCGCGTGGGAAGCGGCGAAGTCGGAGAAGCTCGCGCGCGACAAGCGTATTTCAGCGCAGGTGGATAACAAGATCCTGTTCGATCGCAACCGGCGCTTCGTCAACCGGATGCTGTTGATCGCGGCGCCGAACAAGCCGGTATTCGTCGCGATCGGCGCGCTGCATCTGGGCGGGCAGAAGGGCGTGCTGCAGTTGTTGCGGCAGCGGGGGTTTGTTGTCGAGTCGTATTGATGAGCGCGCTGCCTGCGCGCTCAACGTGAGCGACGGTTAAACGCTTGCGCCTACCGCGCCGAAGGCGCCGTTGGCGACACGTCCACGGCCCGTTTGCGAAGCGAGCTTTAGCGCTGCTTCCAGTGCATCGAGCGACTGTTCTTTCGAATCCCTCGTCTTCAGACAGACATTGACCGTGCGCGCATTCAGCGACAGCAACGCGCGATAGTGCTCGTCGGCATCGTCGAATCGCATCAGGCGGTCGAGCGCCGAGCCGAGATTGAGATGCACGTCGGCGAGCGTCGGGTCGATCTTCAGCGCCTCGCGATAGTGATGCACCGCTTCTCCGAGCTTGCCTTCGGCTTCGAGCGCAACGGCGATGTTGTTGTGCGCATCGGGCGAGCGCGGATCGAGCGCCAGCGACACACGATAGCAGCGCAGTGCGAGCGCTTTGTCGCCGAGGGCATCGGCCACGAAGCCACGGTCGTTCCAGCACTCCGCGTTGTCCGGTTCGAGTTCTAGCGAAAGGTCGATGTAATCGAGCGCCAGCATATGCTGTCCGCGCTGATGCAGCAGCACGCCGTAGTAATGCAGCACATCCGGCTGTTCCGGGCAAATCGCGAGGGCTTCGTGGTACAGCGACTCGGCTTCGATGAAGCGGCACGCGCGATGCGCTTCGAGCGCGAACGCGAGCGTGACCGGGAAAAGCTGGGTGGAAGAAGTAGAAGCGGAGGAAGTAGAAACGGCGGATTGCGCTTGCATGGCGATGCTCTCCAGACTCTCGAAAGAGCCGGCGCAGACCTGTCGATGCGCCGGACTATGAACGATGGAACATTCACAGGTTAGGTCCGGGGCCTCGGCCAAACTATCAGAGGCATCCTAAAAATGGCGGCGCGCCTTTTGAAACAAGCCGCGCGGGCGGACCGCTTATCCTGGAAATAGGATTCGGCGAACCGCCCACAGCCGGCAACCGCACAAAGGCGCTACAGGAACATCAGGAAGTTGAGCAGGAAGATATTCACGACGAGCAGCGTGAGCGCCGTCGGAACCTGCACCTTGATCACCGCGTTCTTGTCCGGGAGTTCAAGCAGCGCGGCGGGCACCATGTTGAAGTTCGCGGCCATCGGCGTCATCAGCGTGCCGCAGTAGCCGGAGAACATGCCGATCGCGACCATCACCGCCGGGTTGCCGTGAAACACGTTGACGAGGATCGGCACGCCGACGCCGCCCGTCATCACCGGGAACGCGGCGAAGCCGTTGCCCATCACCATCGTGAAGAGCGCCATGCCGATGCAGTAGACGGCCACCGCGATCAGCCGGTAGTCGAGGCTGATGTAGGCCGTCGTCACGTGAGCGACTGCCTTGCCGACGCCCGCGTCCGAGAACACGAGGCCAAGCATGCCGAGCATCTGCGGCAGCACGGCCGCCCACGACAGCGCATCGACGAGACGTCGCGCTTCCTTCATCGACTGGCCGACGGTGTCGCGCGTCATGATGCAGGCGATCGCCAGCGCGATCACGCAGCCGATACCGAAGCCGATCAGCGTGACATTCTTCTGCTCGACCAGCGGCGTGCCGCCGAACACCAGATGGCTCGCCGACAACGTGATGATCACCGTGACGACGGGAATCGTCAGCGCGGGGACGAACAGCTTGTTGCCGAGGCGCGCGGCGCTCGCCTTGCGCGCTGCTTCGGACAGCACCTTGGGTTTGCCCGCCGTCACGCCGCCGAAGCCCGCGATCAGCGCCATCGCGATGACGAGCACGCCGACCAGTTCAGCCGGCAGCTTGTCGCCGACCAGGAAGATCAGCGCGTAGATGATCCAGAAGCCACCCGCCGTGAAGCGGCGCGGATGATCCTTATCGGTGGCGATCATGCCGCCGATCACCAGCAGCACGATGCCGAGCAGCCAGAACAGATAGTTGATGGTGAGTGTCATGCTTCGTCCCCGGTCGTGCGCGGCGCGTTGTTGTTCGTATTGACGTTCGTGGTCCCTTGCGATGCCGCGTTGCCGCGCAACTCGCGTTCGAGCTTGCGATCGAGCAGCCAGAGCCGGAAGCCGTGGATCAGGAAGGCGCTGATGGCCGTCGGAATGCCCCACAGCGCGACATGCATCGGCTCGACCGTGATGCCCGCTTCTTTCAGGAACGTGACCATCAGCACGATCGCGCCGAACGCCACGAAGATGTCCTCGCCGAAGAACAGACCGACGTTGTCCGTGGCCGCCGAGTACGCGCGCAGCTTGTAGCGCACGGCATCGCTGAGCTTGCCGAAGCGCGTTTCCGTGGCGCCTTCGGCCATCGGCGCGATCAGCGGACGCACCATTTGCGGATGCCCGCCGAGACCCGTCAGGCCGACGGCTGCCGTCAGCTCGCGCACGAGCAGATAGACGATCAGCAGACGCCCGGCCGTCGCGGCCTTGATGCTGGCGATCCACGTCTGCGCGCGCTCGCGCAGGCCGTGCCGTTCGAGCAGGCCGATCACCGCGAGCGGCAACAGGATGATGAGGGGGATATTGCGTGTCTTGATGAAGCCGCTGCCGATCGCGGCCAGGATTCTGTCCAGCGGAAAGTGCGCGGCGATGGCGGTGATGACCGCGGCGGCGGCCACGATCAGCATCGGGTTGAAGCGCAACACAAACCCGACGATGATGACCGCGACTCCAATGAGCGGCCATAGGTTGACGGTTGACTGCATCTAGATCTCCAGAGGTGGTCCTGCATTGGGACACCGCTCGTGGCGGCGAACTTTAATGACGCCGGGCCTTGGTTTTTTTGGGGTCCGACTTTCCTCGTTGCCCTGCGGCTCTTTGGTGGCCACACAGGCTGCACTGCCCTGTCGTTGCTGCGGGTACTGCTCTACGGTTGCTGCACAAACTTGTGCTGCTTCAAAAAGCCGTTGGCAACTGGCGATGTTGCTTTCTGGCTTACGTTCTGGAAAACGCCCCGCGAAAAGCGGGGCGTCGACTGCTGTGTGATGGCCTTTAATCAGAGGCGTAAGCGCTGAAAATCAGACGCGCGCTGCGCCGGCCGCATGCACGCCGATGCCGGCCTCCTGGAGCGCCGTGCGGATGCGGCGCGCGAATGCGAGCGCATGCGGGCCGTCGCCATGCAGGCAGATGGTCTGCGCGTTCAGCGGCACCCATTCGCCGCTCACGGCCTGTACGCGCTGCTCGCGCACCATCGCCAGCGTGCGTTGCAGCACTTCTTCTTCGTCGTCGAGCAGCGCGCCCGGCTCCTTGCGCGGCACGAGCGAGCCGTCCGCGCGATAGCCGCGATCGGCGAACACTTCTTCGATGGCGACGAGCCCCGCGTTGCGCGCGGCCGTCACGAGCCCGCTGTTGGCGAGCGCGAACACCGCCACGGACGGATCGAAATCATGCACGGCGGAGACGATTGCGTCGGCGATCTTCGGATCGCGCGCGGCCTGGTTGTAGAGCGCGCCGTGCGGCTTCACGTGCGCGATGCGCCCGCCCTCGGCCTGCGCGATCGCCGACAGCGCGCCGAGCTGATACAGCACGCCCGCGTAGATCTCGCCCGCGGGCAAGTCCATTTCCTTGCGGCCGAAGTTTTCCGGGTCGTTGAAACTCGGATGCGCGCCGATCGATACGCCTTTTTCCACCGCCCAGCGCACGCATTCGCGCATCGCGTTGGGTCCGCCTGCATGCCAGCCGCAGGCGATGTTCGCCGAGCTGACGAGATCGAGCAGCGCCTCGTCGGAGCCGCATCCTTCGCCGAGATCGGCGTTCAAATCGATTTCCATGATGTCCTCGTAGGTCTTACATCGCGGCGGGCGCGGCAAGGCGCGCGCAGCGTTCTTCATGCATGCCGATTGCGGCATCGATCTGCCGCAGGTACTTGCGTTCTTCGATCAGCGCCTGGCGGGCCTCGTAAGGCGTGGTCGGAATGAAGCGAACCGCGCCGTTCAGGCGCACCTGCGCGAGCTTCCATAAATCCGCGTGAATCACCGCGCCGATCTTCGGATAGCCGCCCGTGGTCTGCGCGTCGCTCATCAGGATGATCGGCTGGCCGTTCGGCGGCACCTGGATCGTGCCGGGCATCACGGCGTGCGACAGCAGATCGCTCTTGTGCGTGCGCTTCAGTTCGGTGCCCGCCAGCCGGAAGCCCATGCGGTTGCTGTTCGGCGTGACGAGCCACTCGTCGTTCCAGAAGGCGTTTTGCGCGTCGGCGGTGAAGCTGTCGTACTCGGGACCGGCCAGCACGCGGATGGGCGGCGCCCACGCGACGCCCGACGGATGACGGCCGCGCCGCACCGGCTCGTCGACGAGCACGAACTTGCACCAGGCGGGCGCCTTCACGCCGAACTCGGGCGCATCGGGCGAAAAGCCAGACCCCGCGCCGGCGCGCGGCACGCCGACGGGCAGGCGGTCGCCGTCGCGCAGCGCGCGGCCGCCCAGGCCGCCGAAGCCCGCCTGCAGGTCGGTGCTGCGCGAGCCGAGCATCGGCAGCACATCGACGCCGCCTGCGATGCACACGTAGCCGCGCATGCCGCGCTTCGCCGCGTTCAGCGTCAGTTCCTGGCCGGCCTGCACGGGCAGGCTCCAGTACGAATAGACCGGTTTGCCGTCGAGCGTCGCGCCGAACTCGGTGCCCGTGATCGCGACGCGCGTCGGGCGCAGAAAACGCAGCACGGTCGGGCCGAAGGTGATTTCGAGCCCGGCGGCATCCGGCCGGTTGCCGACCAGGCGATTGCCCACTTCGAGCGACAGCCTGTCGAGCGCGCCGCCCATCGCGACGCCGAGATGCCGGAATCCATGCCGGCCGAGGTCCTGGATCGTGGTCAACAGACCCGCGCGTATCACGTCGATCATGCGTGCAACCCCGCGATGGTGAAGCGGACGCGATCGCCCGGTTGCAGAAGCGTGGGCGGCGTGCGCGACGGGTCGAAGAGCTTCAGCGCCGTGCGGCCGATCAGTTGCCAGCCGCCTGGCGAAGTGGCCGGATAGATGCCCGTCTGCGCGCCGCCGATGCCAACCGAGCCGGCGGGCACTTCGAGACGCGGCTCGGCGCGGCGCGGCGTGTGCAGTGCCTCTTCGAGCCCGCCCATGTACGCGAAACCGGGCTGGAAGCCGAGGAAGAACACGATGTACTCGCCGCCCGCATGCCGTTCGACGACTTCCTTCACCGTGAGGCCCGCGTGATCGGCCACCGTCTTCAGGTCCGGGCCGAACTCGCCGCCGTACTGCACGGGGATTTCCACCTCGCGGCCCAGGTCCTGCGCGCTGCCTGGCTGCGCCCACGCGGCCTTGAGCCGGGCCGTCAGATCGTCGGGATCGGCTGCGAGGGGATCGAAGATCACGGTCAGGTTGTTCATGCCGGGCACCACTTCGAGCACGTGCGGCCAGTCGCGCGCGACCTGCGCAGCCGACCACACGCGGCGCTGGCAATCCAGCGTGGCAGGGGGCGGCGCTTCGCAGACCAGCGCGGTATCGCCAAACGGAAAGATGCGGGGTTCAGTCATCAATATCCTGGGTCAAGTAGAGAAGCAGCAGATTCGTCCGACGATGCATGCTAACTTCTCACGACAGAGCTAGCCTACATTCTCAATAAAATATCGACAATTTATCAATAAGCGATGTCCCCAGGCTCGCCCGTATAGGAGGGAAGTCGTACACTTCGGTCAACCACCACGCTTCGCTTTAGAAAAATCACCATGGCGCGTCATCCGACCAAAATCGTCTCATCGGAACATCTTGTGTCTGAATTTAGTGCGGAGTTATCCGAACTCGAGTACGGGCTGATCATGGCGAGTAACGCGTTCAACCGGTGGATGGTCCGTTGCATGGCGGCGGCGGGCGACAAGGACATGACGGCGATCGAAGTTTCGCTGCTGCACCATGTGAGCCACCGCGAGCGGCGCAAGAAGATTGCCGATATCTGCTTCGTGCTGAATATCGAGGACACGCACGTTGCGACTTACGCGCTGAAGAAGCTCGTAGCTAGAGGGTATGTAAAAAGCGAAAAGACCGGCAAGGAAGTGTTTTTTTCTGCTACGCAGGCGGGGCGTGATCTTTGCATGAAGTACCGCGAGGTGCGGGAGAGTTGTCTGATCGCGACGCTGAAGGAAAGTGGGCTCACCAATGAGCAGATTGGGGAGGCGGCGCAGCTGATGCGGAATGCTTCCGGGCTTTATGACACCGCGGCGCGGGCGGCTGCATCGTTGTAGGGGGTTTTTTGCTGTCTGCCGACGGGTTGGTTTTTTTGCCTTTTCGCTGGCATCCGCGTGTTGCCTTCGTGCTTCAAGCGTTGCCCCTGTGCGGGGCGGCACCTACTTTTCTTTGCCGCCGCAAAGAAAAGTAGGCAAAAGAAAGCGGCTAACACCGCCAGTTCTAGTCTTTGCCTGAGGGCCCCCACAGGGTCTTACACTTCACACGGCAATCACGTGACCCACATTCGTTGCCAGCGCTCTAAATGAGCGCCTCACCCGCTTCACGCACCCGCGTCGGAGCACGCCGTGCCAGATATTCCGCCGCCGCCCAGTTGGCAAACTGTGTGTAGGCGTTCGCACCATAAACGCATCACTCCGGACCGAGAGCGCACGCGTACCACCCTGTAAGAGCGCCACGCTATACGACGCGACAACCTACACACAGTTTGCCACCTGGGCGGCATTAATCATTCGCTGCCGCTGGCCCGTGCATGGGTATTCGAAGCGGGTGAGGCGCTCATTTAGAGCGTTGGCAACGCACGCAAACAGGAACGTTGCCGTGTGAAGCATAAGACCGGTTGGGGGCCCTCAGGCAGGAAGAAATGTTGGCGGTGTTAGCCGCTTTCTTTTGCCTACTTTTCTTTGCGGCGGCAAAGAAAAGTAGGTGCCGCCCCGCACAGGGGCGACGCGTGAAGCACGCTAACGAAGCGCGGATGCCAGCGAAAAGGCTAGAACAACCAAACCGACCGCGCCGCGAAGGCAAAAACGCGGGTACCAACGCAAAGGCAAAAAGCCAAACCACCCACAAAAGGCGCTACGCCAATACCAGCGCTAGCAGCAAAAAACCATCACTACAAATCCAGCTTCCCTTCCGGATAACAAGAACCCTCAGTAACAACAACATCAAGCGGAACATCATGCACTTCCCGCTGCAAAGTGCCAACCCGGCACACCTCATACGCGACACCGACTGTCACAGGCACCTTCCCAGCCTCGCGAAACGCGGCAAGCGTACGGTCGTAATATCCACCCCCATACCCAAGCCGATACCCATCGACATCAAACCCAACACACGGCACAAACAGCAAATCAGGCGTAATCACTTCGCCGGAAGTCGGTTCATGAATCCGATGAGCCCCGACCTGCATCGGCATATCAGGCGTCCAGACATGAAATTCCAGTGGCCGATCACGCCCGGTAATCACAGGCAAACTCGCGCGCCGCGCGCTATCGCCAGCGAGCCACGAGGCAATCACAGCCCGAATGTCGAACTCCCCTGACAAAGGCCAGTACAACCCTACACTTGCCGGCGAATAAACCGTTAACACATCCAGAACCCGACGCCTCAGGGCATCATTGCCCGCCGCATCGAGAGCCGCATGCAGACGTGCTTCCAGCAGCGCGGCACGCAGTTCCTTTTTCGATTTTGCGGTGGGGTTGCATGCTATGCTTGAGTTCAATTCGCGCTCCAGAAACGCTCTAGAAATAACGATGTCCAAACGCCTCTTCCGAGTATATCGCGCGGCCAGTCTGGCGCTCGCCGCGGCGGCACTCGTCGCGTGCAGCACGGCCTCCGCCGTCAAGCCGATCCCGCTTTCCCAACTCACCAACGACGACCAGACTTTCGTGCAATTGCGTGAGGCAGCGCGCAATAACGATGCAGGCCGCGCCGCGCAGCTCGCGGCGATGATTCCGGATTACCCGGCGCCGTCGTATCTGGAATATTTCCAGTTGAAACCGCAGTTGTTCGACGGCTCGGGTCATCCGCGCATCGACGCGCCCGACGCACCCGTGCTGTCGTTCCTGCAACGCTACGACGGCCAGGCCATCGCCGACCGCCTGCGCAACGACTACCTCGTCGTGCTCGGCGCACGCCACGACTGGAAAAACTTCGACCAGCAATACGCGCGCTTCGTGCTGAACGACGACACGCAAGTCAAGTGCTACGCGCTCGAATCGCGCGCGGCCAAAGGTGAGAACGTGGTCGAACCGGCGCGCGCGCTGCTCGTCGATCCGCGCAACTATGGCGACGGCTGTGTCGATCTGATTACATCGCTGGCGATCAACCAGCAGTTCACTACCGACGACGTCTGGCAGCAGATCCGTCTCGCGTACGAACAGAACCAGACCAGCACGGGCGCCAAGCTCGTCGATGCGCTCGGCAACAACCGTCCCGATCCAACGCTGTTCGATCAGGCCACGACCACGCCGCCGCTTCTGCTCGCGCGTGGCGTAGGCGCCGATCCGCAATCGCATCAGCTCGCGCTGCTCGCTATCACGCGCATGGCACGCAACGATCCCGCCATGGCCGCCGCAACCTTCGGTTCCGTCGCGCCGTCGCTGGCTTCGCCCGAGCGTGCAATCGGCTGGGGCACGATCGCCTACCAGGCGGCCGCCAAGCAGATGCCGGGCGCCGTCGACTGGTACCGGCTGTCGGCGAATGCGCAGCTGTCGAATCCCGCATACGAATGGCGCACGCGCCTCGCGCTGCTCAACGGCGACTGGACGATGGTGCGCTGGTCGGTCGAACAGATGCCGCCTGCGCTGCGCAGCCAACCCACTTGGGTCTACTGGCACGCGCGCGCTTTGAAGCAGGCGGGCGACGTCGTCACGGCGAACCAGGAATTCGAATCGATCTCGCAGCAGTTCAATTTCTACGGCCAGCTTGCCGCGGAAGAACTCGGCCAGAAGATCGTCGTTCCGCCGAAGACCACGGTGACTGACGCCGAAGTCGAGCAGGCGGGTAACACGCCGGGCTTCGCGCTTGCACAGAAGTTCTATCAGCTGAATCTGCGTCTGGAAGGCAACCGCGAATGGAACTGGCCGCTGCGCAGCATGACGGACCGCCAACTGATCGCGACAGCCGAATACGCGCGCCGTATCGAACTGTATGACCGCGCCGTGAACACGGCCGACCGTACGAAGACCGAGCATGACTTTTCGCTGCGCTACCTGTCGCCGTTCCGCGATATCGTCGAGCGTGACGCGCAGTCGAACGGGCTCGACGTCGAATGGGCGTATGGCCTGATCCGTCAGGAGTCGCGCTTCATCATGAACGCACGCTCGGAAGTCGGCGCGAGCGGCCTGATGCAGTTGATGCCGGGCACCGCGCAACTGGTCGCGAAGAAGATTGGTCTCGGCACGATTTCGCGCGCGCAGATGAACGACATCAACACGAACATCCTGCTCGGCACGAACTATCTGTCGATGATCTACAATGAGTTCGACGGGTCCGCCGTGCTTGCCACGGCAGGTTACAACGCAGGTCCGGGCCGTCCGCGCAACTGGCGCTCAACGTTGCCGCGCGGTGTCGAAGGCGCGATTTTCGCGGAAGCCATTCCGTTCCAGGAAACGCGTGACTACGTGAAGAACGTGCTGTCGAACACGGTCTACTATGCAGCGTTGTTCGAAGGCCGTCCGCAATCGCTGAAGGCGCGTCTGGGTTATATCCAGCCGTTGCAGTAACGATGCGCCATGCCGCCGCCGCGTGATCCGTCACGCACGCGGCGGAGCACGACCTCAGCCGTTGCCGCGGCTTCCATCAGGGAGTCGAAAAATGCGACATCAAACCATCGCAATCGTCGGCGGTTCCGGGTTTATCGGCAGTCATCTCGTCAACGCGCTCGTCGAACTCGGCAAGACGGTACGCATTGCCACCCGCCGCCGCTATAACGCGCGGCATCTCACACTGCTTCCCATCGATGTGATCGAAACCGATGTATTCGATCCCATCCAGCTTGCGCGCTTCGTCGAGGGCGCGGATGCCGTCGTCAATCTCGTCGGCATATTGCATGGTCATCGCGGCGACCCGTACGGACCCGAGTTCGCGAAAGCCCATGTCGAACTGCCGACGAAGATCGTCTCCGCGTGCGAAGGCAAGGGCGTACACAGGCTGATCCACATGAGCGCGATCGGCGCCGACCCGCGCGGGCCGAGCATGTATCTGCGCTCGAAGGGCGACGGCGAGCGTGCGGTGCATGCCTCATCGATGCTTGCCTCGACCATCTTTCGTCCGTCCGTCGTGTTCGGCCCCGAAGACGCGTTCCTCAACAAGTTCGCGTTCCTGCAGCGCATGTTCCCCGTCATTCCGCTTGCGAAACCCAACGCCCGCTTTCAGCCGATCTTTGTCGGCGATGTCGCGAAGGCGATCGTCAACGTGCTGGATCTCGACGCATCGACTGGCCGCACGTACGAGCTTGGCGGGCCGTCGGTGTACACGCTCGAAGCGCTCGTCGAGTACTGCGGCGACGTGATCGGCAAGCATGCGCGCATCATTCGCTTGCCGGATTCGCTGGCGCGCTTGCAGGCGCTTTCGTTCGAGCTGGCGCCCGGCGAACCCGTCATTTCGCGCGACAATCTCGATTCGATGAAAATCGACGCCGTGTTGAGCGCGCCGCTCGCGCCCGAACTCGATATCGAACCGGCCAGCATCGAGACGATCGCGCCCGTGTATCTGACGGGTTCGTCGTTCCGCTCGCGCTTCAACGCGTTCCGCGCGAGCGCGGGCCGCTAAACTTTCTGTCGTTCAATCCACTTTCTGGCGAAGCATGAAACTCGTTATCGGTGACAAGAACTATTCGTCGTGGTCGATGCGGCCGTGGCTCGTGCTCAAACACTTCGGCATTGCATTTGAAGAGGTGATGGTTCTGCTCAATGAGGCAGAGTCGAAAGCGTCGATCCTCGAGCATTCGCCTTCGGGCAAAGTACCGTGCCTGATTGCCGACGACGGCGTCACCGTGTGGGATTCACTCGCAATCTGCGAGACGCTCGCCGAACGCTATCCGCAACACGCGATGTGGCCGCGCGACGCCGTCGCACGTGGCCACGCGCGCAGCGTCAGCGCCGAGATGCACTCCGGTTTCGGGGCACTGCGCAACAACATGTGGATGAACATTCGCGCTTCGTTTCCGGGCAAGGGCGCGACGCCCGAAGCGCTGGCCGACATCGCGCGCATCGACGAAATATGGAGCGAGTGCCTGCAAACGTACGGCGGCCCATTCCTGTTCGGTGAATTTACGATTGCCGATGCGATGTATGCGCCCGTCGTGATGCGCTTCAATACGTGGCAACCGAAGCTGTCGGAAGCGGCGCTCGCCTACTCGCGCCGTGTGACGGCACAGCCCGCGGTCAAGGCGTGGATCGACGACGCATTGCAAGAGACACATCGCATCCCCTATCAAGACACCTGCGCATGAATATCTACGCAGTAGGCGGCGCGATCCGCGATGAGCTGCTTGGGATGCCCGTGCAGGACCGCGATTACGTCGTGGTGGGCGCCACGCCCGAGCAGATGGTTGCAAAGGGCTTTCGCCCGGTCGGCAAGGACTTCCCGGTTTTTCTGCATCCCGACACGCATGAGGAATACGCGCTTGCGCGGACCGAACGCAAAACGTCGGCGGGCTATCACGGCTTCCAGTTTTTCTATGCGCCCGACGTGACGCTCGAAGAAGACCTCGCGCGGCGTGACCTCACGGTCAATGCGATGGCGCGCGAAGTCACGCCGGACGGCGAGCTGATCGGCCCCGTGATCGATCCGTTCAACGGCCAGGACGATCTGAAGCAACGCGTATTCCGGCATGTCAGCGATGCGTTTCTCGAAGACCCGGTGCGGATTCTGCGCGTCGCGCGTTTCTCGGCGCGCTTCACTAGCTTCACCGTCGCGCCCGACACGTTGGCGTTGATGCGCAAGATGGTCGAAGCGGGCGAAGTCGATGCGCTCGTGCCCGAGCGCGTGTGGCAGGAACTGTCGCGCGGACTGATGGAGAAGAAGCCGTCGCGGATGTTCGACGTGCTCCGCGAATGCGGCGCGCTCGCGCGCATTCTGCCGGAAATCGACGCGCTCTACGGCGTGCCGCAGCGCGCCGACTATCACCCGGAAGTGGATACGGGCGTACATGTGATGATGGTCGTCGATCACGCCGCCGCGCAGAACTATGCGCTCGCGGTGCGCTTCGCCGCGCTCACGCACGATCTCGGCAAGGCGACCACGCCTGAAGATGTGTTGCCGCGTCATATCGGGCACGAAGGGCGCAGTGTCGATCTGCTGAAGCCTTTGTGCGAACGTCTGCGCGTGCCCAACGAATGCCGCGATCTCGCGCTGCTGGTGGCGCGCGAGCACGGCAATATTCATCGTGTGATGGAGACGAAGGCTGCGGGCATCGTGCGGCTTTTCGAGCGCAGCGACGCGCTGCGCAAGCCTGCGCGTTTCGCTGAAGCGCTGCAGGCTTGTGAAGCCGACGCGCGTGGTCGGCTCGGCTTCGAAGCGAAGGCCTATCCGCAGGCGGAGCGTCTGCGCCAGGCTCTGGTCGCCGCGCGTGCCGTCGATGCGGGCGCAGTCGCGAAGACCTACGAAAGCGATCCGTCGAAGATCAAGGATGCCGTGCATCGCGAGCGGGTGCGGGCGGTCGCGAAGGCGTTGAGCGAAACGGCGTCGGACTGATCAGATCAGGTTCGGCGTTTCCTGAACGCGTCCCAACCTGCCATCTCGCAGTAGTAGCCACTGGATTCTCGTCAACTGATGTCTGTCTTTTACACTCGCAAGCAAATCGATAAATGGCTGGATGCCTTCACGATAGCCAAGGCCGGCGGCTACACGAACCTTGTCTCTGACGTGAGCTGGTCTTCGGATGACTTACTCACGGGTATCGTGCAGGGCACTCGCATCGCGCCGTACCGCGTGCGGGTGTATTTCAACAATCACGGCAAGGTCTTGCGGATCGACGGCCAATGCTCTTGCCCGGTAGGAAACAGATGCAAGCACGTTGCTGCATTGCTGATTGCGGCCCTGCCGCTTCAACCGGAACCGGCGGCTCGCGGGGTGCGTCCGGAAGTGATCCGCTGGCTCAACGACTTTCGCACAAAACACGTATCCGCCTCGCCCGACAACGGCAAGAAGCCCGCGTCCACGAAAGCGTCGCAGGTACTGGCCTATGTGATCTGCGAATCGCTCATCGGAAAGCCCGAAGTCAGAATTTTCAAGGCGCGCAAGAGTGCCGACGGCTCGATCCGCACGCTGGATGAGCCTTGGCACAACGTCGAGAAGGCGCTCGTTCAACCGCCGAAGTTCGTCACCGAGGAAGACCTGACGATCTTGCGTGGGTTGTGGCTGGGCCGCTCGCGAACCTATCTGAGCAGCTTTAGTCTGGACGGCGCGACAGGAGGCGAGATCGTGCAAAAGCTCATCGCGACGGGCCGCGCGTTCGTCTCGCCGACAACAAGCACGAGACGCTCGGCTCTGCCTTGCTCCTTGAGCGCCGGCCGCTCGCGCACGGGTCGCATCGAATGGCGCACACAGGCAGACGCGAGTATGCGCCCAGCGCTCCAGACCGAGCCGCCCGCGACGATTCTCATCACGACAACCCAACCATTCTGGTATCTGGACGCACGCACCGGCGAAGCAGGCATCGTCGACGCGCCGTGGCGGGCTGACCAGCTCAATGAATATCTGTCGATGCCGTCCATCACGGCTGACGAAGCCGTGCTCGTCGGCAAGATGCTGCAAGAGATCGCGCCGGGCTTGCCATCGCCGCCTGTGCATGACCAGACCGACTTGCGCGTCATCGAGACAGCGCCGATTCCAGTGCTGAAACTCGACTCGCTGGCGACTTGGGGGCGAGCCCCAAATAACATGTTCGACTTTGCGACTGTCGCTTTCGACTATGACGGCGAGCGCGTCGATGCGCACAGCGACGTCACGCTCGTTCGCGATTCGAAGGGCGATGTGGTTCAGATCACACGTCGGGAGGACGTTGAGGCGCGATGTCTGAAGGAACTGGGCAAGGCGGGTCTCAAGGAGGTTTCGACGAAGTATGCGTCTGGCGCGAGTTCCTTTCCTGAGCACATGCTGGCGCCGTCAAATCCCGCCGACTGGGGAGACTTCATCAACCGTGCTGTGCCGTTGCTGCGCGAAGGTGGCTGGCAGGTGTCGATGAGCGAGGCGTGCCGTTTGAACTTCGTCGAAATCGATGCCATCGACGGCGAAATTCGTGAAGCCGGCGAAGGCTGGTTCGACGTCGAAATGGGCGTGACCGTCAACGGCCGCACCGTGCGGCTCGAACCGCTGCTGGTCAGCCTGTTCCGACGTGAGCCGCGTTGGCTTTCAAGCAGGCGCGATACCATCGCCGATAACGAAGTTATCGAACTCATGACTGATCGCAACGAACGGCTGCATATCCGCGCGGAGCGTCTGAAGCCGGTCATGCGTGTGTTGGTCGATCTGTTCGATTTCGTGACGGAGCACAAGCTGCGCGTTTCGAAATGGGATGCAGCCAAATTCGACGCACTCGACAAAAGCGGGCGCTGGCAGTTTCACGGTGACACGTCCGTGCGAGAACTGGCAATGCGGCTTGTCGCCGGGCCGGGCGTGAGCGATGCGCCCGTGCCGCGTGGGCTGCAGGCGGAACTGCGCACTTACCAGCGGCAAGGTCTCAGCTGGATGCAGTTTCTGCGTGAGCAAAACCTCGCAGGCGTGCTTGCCGACGACATGGGCCTGGGCAAAACCGTCCAGACGCTAGCCCACATCCTCGCTGAAAAGGAGGCGGGCAGACTCGACCGTCCCGCGCTGATCGTCATGCCCACCACGCTGATGCACAACTGGTGCGAGGAAGCGCGGCGTTTCACGCCGGACCTGCGCGTGCTCGACCTGCACGGGCCGCAGCGTCATGAGCGTTTCGATGAAATCGGCCGCTACGACGTGATCCTCACCACGTATGCGCTGCTGTGGCGCGACCAGGCAGTGCTAGCGCAACACAGCTATCACCTGCTGATCCTGGACGAAGCGCAGTACGTGAAGAATGCCGCCACCAAGGCCGCCACCACGATTCGCGAATTGCGGGCGACGCATCGGCTGTGCCTGACGGGTACACCGCTGGAGAATCACCTCGGTGAGCTATGGGCGCAATTCGATTTCCTGCTGCCCGGCTTTCTCGGCACGCGACAGGACTTTACCCGGCGCTGGCGCACGCCGATCGAAAAGGGCGGCGACATAGCGCGGCGCGAACTGCTCGCGCGGCGCATCCGCCCATTCATGCTGCGTCGGCGGAAAGACGAAGTGGCGAAGGAACTGCCGTCGAAGACGATCATCGTGCGCAATATCGAACTCGAGGGCGCGCAGCGCGATCTCTACGAAACTGTTCGGTCGGCGATGCAGGAGAAAGTCCGCGTAGCCGTCGCGGAGAAGGGGCTCGCACGCAGTCACATCGTCGTGCTCGAGGCGCTTCTCAAGCTGCGCCAGGTCTGTTGCGATCCGCGACTCGTGAAGAACACCCGGAGCGCTCGCGTCGCAGAGTCGGCCAAACTGGAACTGCTGCTGGATATGTTGCCCGAACTGATCGAGGAAGGCCGCCGTATCCTGCTGTTCTCCCAGTTCACAGGCATGCTGGATCTGATAGCTGCTGCGCTCGACGAGGCGCAGATTCCGTACGTGACGCTGACGGGCGAGACGACCAACCGCGTCACGCCCGTCAAGCGCTTCACAAAAGGTGAAGTTCCACTGTTCCTCATCAGTCTGAAGGCGGGCGGCGTCGGCCTGAACCTGACAGCAGCCGATACGGTGATTCACTACGACCCGTGGTGGAATCCCGCCGCCGAGAACCAGGCCACTGACCGCGCGCATCGTATCGGACAGGAGCGGCCGGTGTTCGTCTACAAGCTGATCACGGCAGGTAGCGTGGAAGAGAAAATCGTCGCGATGCAGGGACGGAAGGCGGCGCTGGCAGACGCTATTCTTTCTGAGGACGGTGCGGGCGCCGTCAAGTTCTCCGAAGATGATCTTGCGGCGCTGTTCGAACCCATTCCCGCAGCGGGAACGACCGCGCCTTCAACGAAGCCACGCACAAAGAGGACAACCGCCAAACAGGAAAGGTGACGGCAGCGGGGTCTAAAGCAGCCGCGCGATGATGGACAGCAGCATCGACAGCACCAGCGTCGACATGAACGGGAACGGATACTCCTTCCCGAACAGCCGCAGCGTGACATCGCCCGGCATCCTGCCGATGCCGAGCTTGCGCAGCCACGGCCAGCACGCCGACAGCACGGCCACCGCGATGAAAGTAGTCAGCAGCCAGCGGATCATCGTGTGGGCCTCGGCTTAAAGCTCAGAGCGTATGCGAGCGGTCGCCGCGCGCGAACGCGTCGAGCGTGCCGTCGATGCCGCGTGAAAACGCGATCACCTTGAACAGCTCGCCCATCTCGGCTTCTGACAGCAGCTTCTGCACCGCGTTGGCGGCGGGCAGGAAGTTGGGAATATCGGATGGATCGATCGTGCTCAACGCTTCCGTGATACCCGCGTTCATCAGAAAACGCGCGTGCGACGTATAGCCGAGCAGGTCCGCGCCCGCATCGACGCCCGCTTCGGCGATACCGGTAAACTCGACGTGCGCGGTAATGTCCTGCAAACCAGGATAGAGAAACGGATCACCGTGCGCGCGGTGCCGATAGTGGCACATCAGCGTGCCCTGCGCGCGCTGCGCATGATAGAACTCGTGGCGCGGAAAGCCGTAGTCGATCAGCAGCACCGCGCCGCGCGTGAGCATCGTGCAGATGGTGCGCGTGAAGGCGAGGGCGGCGTCGTGCGTTTCCGTCACATAGTCGTGATCGCTTTCGATCTCCAGATCGCGCAGAAAGGCGGCATCGTGCGTCGACCGAATTGCGCGGTCTTCGAATTGCAGCGCGCCGTCTTTCACCGTGACGCCGCGCTCGAACCACTCATCGCCGATGCGCGCGAACAGCCGCACGGGCATCGCGTCGAGCACTTCGTTGCCGACCACGACGCCTTCAAACTGCTCGGGCAACGCGTCGAGCCAGCGCACACGGGCGGCCAGGCCGGGCGCTTGCGCTTCGATCGTTTCGCGCTGACGCTCGCGCAATTCGCCGGACAGATCGACGATCGAATACGTGTCGAACTGCGTGTCCAACTCATCCAGAGCGTTGAGCAGACCGGCAGCCAGCTTGCCTGTGCCCGCGCCGAACTCCATCACGTGCCGCGTGCCGCTCATTTCCAGCGCCTGCGCGACGGGCCGCGCGAGCGTCTGTGCGAACAGCGGCGACAGTTCCGGCGCCGTCACGAAGTCGCTGCCATCCTCCGCGCGTCGTCCGAACTTGATCGCGCCGCCGCTGTAATAGCCCAGTCCCGGCGCGTACAACGCGCGCTCCATGTAGCGATCGAACGGCATCCAGCCGCCGTTTGCGTCGATCTCCGCGCGAATCTGCGAAACCAGCGCTTCCGACTGCGCGAGCGCGGTCGGGCCGGGAGCAGGTAAACTATCGGGTTGGTGAGCTTTCGGATTCATCCCCGCATTGTAAATGACCGCCTCGAACGATACTTTCGCCGCCAGCGGCCGTCCCGACCGGCCCGCCCGCACCGTGCTCGTCACGGGCGGCGGGCACCGGATCGGCCGTGGACTGGCGCTGGGCTTTGCCGCGGCGGGCTGGGACGTGGCCGTGCATTACGGCTCGTCGAAGGCGAAAGCCGACGAGGTCGTCGCGGAAATCGCCGCGCTCGGGCGGCGCGCCGTCGCGCTGAAGGCGGATTTGTCCGTCGAGGCGGAAGTGGAGCGGCTCGTCCCCGATTGCACGGCGGCGCTTGGGCGTCCGTCGTGCATCGTGAACAACGCGTCGATGTTCGACGAGGACACCGCGCTCGACGTCGGCTATGCGAAGCTGCTGCATCTGACGTCGATCAACGTCGGCGCACCGCTCGTGCTCGCGCGGATGTTGCATGAGGTCACTCCCGAGGCGGCGCGTCACGACGAGTCGCTGCGCGCGGCCGTCATCAACGTGCTGGACCAGAAGCTGTACAACATGAATCCGGATTACCTGTCATACACGCTGTCGAAGGCCGCGCTCGGCACGGCGACCGTCGCGCTTGCGCAGGCGCTGGCGCCGAAGGTGCGCGTGGTCGGGCTCGCGCCCGGCCTCACGCTGCAATCCGGCGATCAGACCCCGGAAAGCTTCGCGGCCGCGCACAAGGTGACGCCGCTCGGCCATGCGTCGCGCGTCGAGGATCTCGTCGCGGCGGCGCTGTATCTCGCGGATGCGCGCGGCGTCACAGGCACGACGCTGGTTGTCGACGGCGGCCAGCATCTCGTGCCGCTGCCGCGCGATGTGATGTTTTTGACGGGCGCCGACCGCTGACCCACGGTTAGCCGTCGTTAGACGTTGCGCCCTCCGGCGCGCTGCACAGCGCGCCCAATTGCAACTGCGTGCGGGTTCGCACGCACCATTTTTGTACTGGAACGAACATGTCTGCCGCTTTGCTTCATCCCCGGCTCGCTGATTGCCGCCGGCTCTTTCTGCGCGATTACGAGGTGCACATCAACATCGGCGTGCATGACTTCGAAAAGCGCGGCGAGCAGCGCGTGGTGATCAATGTCGAACTGTTCGTGCCGCTCGCGCTGTCCACGCCCGTCGAAGACAAGCTGCGCGAAGTCGTCGATTACGACTTCATGCGCTCGACCATCGCAAAGCGCGTGAGCCAGGGGCATATCCATCTGCAGGAAACGCTCTGCGACGACCTCGCGAAAGCGCTGCTCGCGCATCCGCAAGTGCGCGGCGTGCGTCTGTCGACGGAAAAGCCCGATGTTTATCCCGACTGCGATGCCGTGGGCGTCGAAGTCTTCCATATCAAAGAGGTCTGAGCGATGAACGCTCCCGAAACGCTGACGGGCGTCGACGCGGCCGCGCCCATTGCCGAAGCTCAAGCTGAAACCGCCGAACCCAAACGCGCGCTCACGCGTCGCGAGCAGAAAGAGGCGTACGAGAACAACAAGCTGTTCAAGCGCCTCGCGCGCCAGGTCGGTCAGGCAATCGGCGACTTCAACATGATCGAGGACGGCGACAAGGTGATGGTGTGCCTGTCGGGCGGCAAGGACAGCTACGCGATGCTGGAGATCCTGATGCGGCTGCGCGAGCGCGCACCGATCAACTTCGACATCGTTGCGGTGAATCTCGACCAGAAGCAGCCGGGCTTTCCCGAGCACGTGCTGCCCGAGTACCTGAGCAAGCTCGACATTCCGTTTCATATCGAGAACCAGGACACCTACAGCATCGTCAAGCGGCTCGTGCCCGAGGGCAAGACGACGTGCTCGCTGTGCTCGCGCCTGCGGCGCGGCATTTTGTACCGCGTGGCGGGTGAACTCGGCGCGACCAAGATCGCGCTCGGCCATCATCGCGACGACATCCTGCAGACGCTGCTGCTGAACATGTTCTACGGCGGCAAGCTGAAGGGCATGCCGCCCAAGCTGCAATCGGACGATGGCAAGAACGTCGTGATCCGGCCGCTGGCGTATGTGAAGGAAACCGATCTCGAGAAATACGCGGAACTGCGTCAATTCCCGATCATCCCGTGCAACCTGTGCGGCAGCCAGCCGAATCTGAAACGCGCGGAAATGAAGGCGCTGATCCGCGAATGGGACAAGCGTTTTCCGGGGCGCGTCGACAACATGTTCAACGCGTTGACGAACGTCGTGCCTTCGCATCTGATGGATCACAAGCTGTTTCCGTTTGCATCGTTGCGCGCCACGGGCGAAGCCGATGCGCAAGGCGATATTGCTTTCGACGAAGAGCCGTGTTCGACCGATTCCGCACCAGAAGGGATAGAGCCGACATCGCAAACGATTTCCTTCGTGCAATTCGACGATATTTGACGTTTTACCCATCCCGCAAATCCTTTTAAAACAGGCATTTGCGGGGTGATTTCGATCTGGAGGGCCACGTTGCAGTCACACTCAGCGTGCTAGAATCGCCCACTCCAAACTCGTCAAATACGCCCACGTCATGAACATCGTGATTCTGGCGGCAGGCACCGGCAAGCGCATGCGCTCTGCACTGCCAAAGGTGCTTCATCCCCTGGCCGGTCGGCCGCTTCTTGCTCATGTCATCGACACCGCTCGCACACTGAATCCGACGCGTCTCGTCGTCGTGATCGGTCATGGCGCGGAACAGGTGCGCGAAGCCGTCGCGGCGCCTGATGTGCAGTTCGCATTGCAGGAACAGCAGCTCGGCACGGGACACGCGGTACAGCAGGCGTTGCCGCTGCTCGATGCGTCCGCGCCGACGCTCGTGCTGTACGGCGACGTGCCGCTCACGAAAACGAGCACGCTCAAGCGTCTGACTGATGCGGCGGGCCACGACGGCTACGGCGTGCTGACCGTCACGCTCGACGATCCCACCGGTTACGGCCGCATCGTGCGCGATGCGCAGGGCAAGGTGGAGCGCATCGTCGAGCAGAAAGACGCGACGCCGGAACAGCAGCAGATCGCCGAGATCAACACGGGCATCGTCGTGATGCCGACGAAGCGCCTCGACGGCTGGCTGTCGTCGCTGAAGAACGACAATGCGCAGGGCGAGTTCTATCTCACCGACGTGGTCGAACTGGCGATCGAAGCGGGCATCGAAGCCGTCACCGCGCAGCCTGACGAAGAATGGGAAACGCTGGGCGTCAACAGCAAGCAGCAACTCGCGGAACTCGAACGCATCCATCAGCGCAACGTCGCTGACGAACTGCTCGTCGCGGGCGTGACGATCGCCGATCCGGCGCGTATCGACGTGCGCGGCACGCTCGAATGCGGCCGCGATGTATCGATCGATGTGAACTGCGTGTTCGAAGGCAAGGTCACGCTGGCCGACAACGTATCGATCGGACCGAACTGCGTGATCCGTAACGCAACGGTTGGCGCGGGCACGCGCATCGACGCGTACACGCATATCGAAGGCGCGCAGGTCGGCGCGCAGGCCGTGCTTGGTCCGTACGCGCGGTTGCGTCCGGGCGCAACGCTTGCGGACGAAACGCACGTCGGCAACTTCGTCGAAGTAAAGAACGCGGTGCTCGGACGTGGCTCGAAGGCGAATCACCTGTCGTATATCGGCGATTCGGACGTCGGCGCGCGAGTGAACATCGGCGCGGGCACGATCACCTGCAACTACGACGGCGCCAACAAATTCCGCACGGTCATCGAAGACGATGTGTTCGTCGGCTCGGATACGCAACTGGTGGCGCCCGTGCGCATCGGCCGCGGCGTGACGATCGCGGCGGGCACGACGGTCTGGAAGGATGTCGAAGAAGGCCTGCTGGTGCTCAACGAAAAGACCCAGATAGGCAAGACGGGCTACGTGCGCCCGACGAAAAAGAAAAGCTGAAGGGAACCGCGCGTGCGAGGCGCGCGCCTCGACCCCTAACTCTGCAAAGGACCATTGAATATGTGCGGCATTGTCGGCGCTGTTGCGCAGCGAAACATCGTTCCCGTTCTGATCGAAGGACTGCGTCGCCTCGAATATCGCGGCTATGACTCATGCGGCGTCGCCGTGCTGGCGAACGGCGAGCCGAAGCGCGCGCGCAGCGTAGCGCGCGTCGCCGATCTCGACGACCAGGTGCGCGAGACGCGCCTCGAAGGCGCGACAGGCATCGCCCACACGCGTTGGGCCACCCACGGCGCGCCCGTCACGGACAACGCGCACCCGATCTTCTCGCGCAACGAACTGGCGCTCGTACACAACGGCATCATCGAGAACTACGAGTCGCTGCGCGAGATGCTGCGCGGCAAGGGCTACGAGTTCGTCTCGCAGACCGATACGGAAGTGATCGCGCATCTGGTTCATAGCCTGTATCGCGGCGATCTGTTCGCGGCCGTGCGCGAAGCGACGGCGCAACTGCATGGCGCATACGCAATCGCCGTGCTGCACAAGAACCAGCCGCATACGGTGGTGGGCGCGCGTCAAGGTTCGCCGCTCGTCGTCGGCCTCGGCGAGGGCGAGAACTTCCTCGCATCCGACGCGCTCGCGCTGGCGGGCAGCACCGACCGCTTCATCTTCCTCGAAGAAGGCGACGTCTGCGAACTGACGCTGGAAAAGGTGCGCGTGTTCGATCGCGACGGCAATCCCGCCGATCGCGAAGTGCGCCAGGTGGCAGCCTACGGCGGCGCGGTCGAACTCGGACCATATCGCCACTTCATGCAGAAGGAAATCTTCGAGCAGCCGCGCGCGATCACCGACACGATCCCGCAAGCCGATGCATTCGATGCGTCACTGTTCGGCGAAAACGCGCAGAAGGCGTTTTCGGAAATCGACAGCCTGCTGATTCTCGCGTGCGGCACGAGTTACTACTCGGGGCTGACGGCGAAGTACTGGCTCGAATCCGTCGCGAAGATTCCGACGCAGGTTGAGATCGCGAGCGAATACCGTTATCGCGATTCGGTGCCGAACCCGAAGGCGCTCGTCGTCGTGATTTCGCAATCGGGCGAAACGGCTGATACGCTCGCAGCGTTGAAGCACGCGCAGTCGCTGGGACACAAGCACACGCTGTCGGTGTGCAACGTCGGCACGAGCGCGATGGTGCGCCTGACGGAACTGTCGTTCCTCACGCACGCGGGCCGCGAAATCGGTGTCGCGTCGACGAAGGCCTTCACGACGCAGCTGGTCGCGCTGTTCGTGCTCGCCATGACGCTCGGCAAGATGCGCGGTCATGTCAGCGCAGCGCAGGAAGCGGACTATATCCGCCAGCTGCGTCACTTGCCTGCGGCGCTCAATAGCGTGCTGGCGCTGGAGCCGCAGATCATCGCGTGGTCGGAAGAGTTCTCGCGCAAGGAAAACGCGCTGTTCCTCGGCCGTGGCCTGCACTATCCGATCGCGCTGGAAGGCGCGCTCAAGCTCAAGGAAATCTCGTACATCCACGCCGAGGCTTATCCGGCGGGCGAGCTGAAGCACGGGCCGCTGGCGCTCGTGACGGAAGCGATGCCGGTGGTGACGGTCGCGCCGAACGATGCGCTGCTCGAGAAGCTCAAGTCGAACATTCAGGAGGTGCGCGCGCGCGGCGGTCAGCTGTACGTGTTCGCGGATGCCGATACGAAGATCGTCAACGATGAAGGTATCCACGTGATCCGCATGCCGGAGCATTACGGCTTGCTGTCGCCGATCCTGCACGTCGTGCCGCTGCAGTTGCTCGCGTATCACACGGCTTGCTCGCGGGGCACGGATGTGGATAAGCCGCGTAATCTCGCGAAATCGGTGACGGTGGAGTGAGGTAAGTGGCTTTGTGTTGATGTTGTTGTTGCTGTAACCGCCTCACCTGCGTTCTGGATACGGTGCCGCGTTCGCGGACGTATCCAGAACCAGTCAAATCTCCTTTCTCTTCCCCTGGTGTTTCCCTCGCGCGGCCCTCAAGGCTTCGTCGCATAGGCCAGCACGCACGGCATCGGTATGCGTACCTCATCCTCACTGGCATAGGCCGCCGCGCCTTCGCGCACCGTCTTGCTGATCGCGGCCAGCGCATCCGGCGTCTGCGCATTCAGAATCGCCGAAACCCGCACGCCGCCGCGCAACAGCATCTCGAACAGCGCATCGGGCGAGGGCGCATGCAAGGTCTGCTCCACTTCCTCGATGCGCGGCTCGCGAAAGCCCGCCGCCAGCAGTACACGCTCGCACTCCGCCCAGTCGCTGAATCTGAAGAACGGCGGCCCGGGGGGCAATTGGACGTCCATCCGGCCGTGCGCCTCGATCGCCTTCAGCACGATCGAGAAACCGACGGCCTTGTCTTGCGACGCCCATACCGTGAAGCCGACCTTGCCACCCGGCCGAAGCACGCGGAACGCTTCCTCGATCGCCTTCTCGGGATGCGAGAAATGCAGCATGCCGAAGCTGATGCCGACGGCATCGAAATCATCGTCGGGAAACGGCAGGTCTTCCGCGCTGCCGATGCGAAACGTCAGCGCGGGATAGATGCGCCTCGCCTGATCGACCATCGAATCCGCGAAGTCCACCCCGACGACATCCGCGCCGCGCTGCGCAGCCGCAGCGGCGAGATAGCCCGGGCCTGACGCGACATCGAGCAGACGCACGCCACGGCGCACGGCCAGCGCATCGAGCAAGGCGCAGTGCGACTGGATGGTCAGGTTGCCGAAAAACGTGTGATAAGGCTGCGCGACGCGCTCCCATCCCCGATGTTCGAAGGCACTGAACTGGTCTTCTTTCATGGCCGTTCCCCCTTGGTGCTTCAAGTCACTTCCGTTATAGGACCCTCGCGTCAGAGGTCAACGACCAATCGTCACGAGACCGTCCCAGCTGACCTCTGCACATCCAGATGTCCACACGATCCTATGGACAACATGGGGATATCACGGAGGCGATTGCTGTGGGCAGATTCTGGGTAAACACGAGGTGTGCTCGAACATGGGACAAGTTATTCAAACTTGCGGCGAACGGTCCCATGCTTATGCGCAAGGGTATACGTTTCGCAATCCGTTGAGTGCAAAGCGGATTTGGCGCTTGTCCACAGAAAGTGGATGCCCTTGTTAACTGCTACTACGTATACATATTTATAACTTCAAAGACAGTAAACAAACCGCGCGCGGCGCCTGCATGTACGGCAGGGCGATGATCTGCCTGTCCGGTGAACAGCGCGATGAACGGCATCAGTCTGAAAAAACGCGTTGTCGGAATTCGTATCCGGCGAAGCGATTCATGTGTATGGCGTGAGCCAACACTTCTGCGCCCGGATTCGTTCGCCGCGCTCGATCGCACGAGCCTGATTCGCCGCCAAAGCACACGTGGCAAGCCGCGAGGTCAGCGAGCCGCAAACGGGCATACACATTGCTGTTAGAAAGCGCGCCCGCTCAATGAAGCGGACCTCACCAAAACACCCCGGAGGCGATCGTGCTGGCAACAAAACCGTGTACCGCGACATGTGTCATTGATGGAATCGCGGTCACACTGACCTTTTTCCCCGACACCGGCGTTCTGCGCATCACCGACAGCACAGGCAGCCGTCTAAGAGAAACACGCTGGTCCGCGTCGTGGCAAAGCCTCGTCGCAACATTCCGCGAGCTGAGTGAGACGCCCGTCGAAGAACGCGCCGATCCGGATGTGCTGTTCGGCAGCTACTATCGATCGAACGCGATCAGCAGCCGCTACGCGAACTGAACACGACACGGTGCCTTGCCGGCGTACTGGCGGCCGTACGGACAAACGGCCGAACTGAGCCACGAATCGCCCTCGCTTCCGCCGATTGAATGCGCGTGCTGGCTCCTATACTTCTTTCCATGGCGCGACGATTCAACAGCCCATCGACGCGGTTCCCCTCCGCGTTGCGCAAGACCGCAGGTTGCCAGCAGTCGTAACAGAAGTAGCAGAAGTAGCAGAAGCACCGGCAGTGGCAGTCAACGAAGTGGCAGTACGCGCAGCAAACGGAAGTCGATGTAACAAACGAAGTACTCGCAGCAACGGGATCAGCAGTTTGAATTGGCAGTTTGAAGTTGCAGTCGCAATACAAGCAACGCAAGCAACAGGCAGTCGAAAGACCGGTTCATCAAATGCAGTTGGGGTTAGCAGCAAGGAGTAGGCGCGGGACCAATTGAAGCGAAAAGACGTTTTACTAATAACAGCTTCTCGTGATGAGCAGCAGTCGGCAAGCATCCACGCGCCTGTTCGATATGACTCATCCACCGAGCCCTGTTCCCCGCGGAACAGGGCTTTTTTTTTCGTGCAGCGAGCGCTTCTCACATGCGCTCGACGTCCTGCCATCCGCCCGTCGCCATGCTTTTCACCGATGCGGCAACGAATGCCAGTCCCTTCACACCATCGCTGACGCTGGGGAAGCGCGTCGGCTGGTCGTCACCGGGTGTGCCGGCTATCCGTGTCGCAACGCGCTGCGCGAACTCCGTATAAAGATTCGCGAACGCTTCCAGATAACCTTCGGGATGACCGATCGCGATACGTGTCGAACGCTGCGCGCCTTCGCTCGTCGCGGGGCCCAGCCGGCGCGTGATGATTTCTTCAAACGCATCCTGCCGCCGATGGATCAGCCGGTTCGGTTCCTCCTGATGCCACTCGAGCCCGCCCTTGTCGCCGTGAATGCGGAAGCTCAATCCGTGCTCCGAGCCCGCCGCGGCATTGGTGACCCACAGCGAGCCGCGCGCGCCGTTCTCGTAGCGCAGCAACGCGGAAACGTAGTCGTCGACGGGGCGGCCTGGAATCGCGGACCCGACGTCCGCGCACAAGCGAGTCACGTCCAGCCCCGTCACGAACGCGCCCAGATGAAACGCATGCGTGCCGATGTCCATCAGCACGAGCGAACTGCCCGCGCGCCCTTCCGTACGCCAGCCTGCGGGCAGATCGTGGCCGGCCAGATAGCTCTGCACGTATTGCAGATGCACCTGGCGAATCTCGCCGAGTTCGCCCGCGCGAATCATGTCGCGCGCCTGGCGCACCATCGGAAAGCCTGTGTAGCAATAGGTCACGCAGAATTCGGCGTTCGTCGTCTTCACGCGCGCGGCAATCTCGCGTGCTTGCGCGAGATCGTTGGCCAGCGGCTTGTCGCAGATCACGTGAAAGCCACGGTCGAGTGCCAGCATGCAGATCGGATGATGCGAGTCGTTGGGCGTCATCACCGCGACGGCGTCGATGCGATCGGGGCGCGCCGCTTCCGCTTCGAGCATCTGTTGCCACGACGCATACGCGCGTTCCGCGCCGATGCCGAGGTCGAGCGCCGCCTGCCGCGCGCGTTCAGGATTCGACGACAGCGCGGCTGCAACGATGTCGTACTGGCCGTCCAGGCGTGCCGCAATGCGATGCGTCTCGCCGATGATCGAGCCCGGCCCACCACCGATCAAGCCCAGCCGGATGCGCCGGCCAATCGTACTTGTCACCATGTCGTCTCCGTCGTTATCGAATGTGCGGGGCTAGTGTGTCGCGTTGCGGAACTCGAGGTTGCGCAGCGCATCGGCGAATTGCTCGTCGGACCAGCTTTCGGCGAGCGCGGTCGCGAGGATCTGCTGCTGACTTGCCGGCGCCAGTCCGCCCACGGGCGGATTGCGGTCGAGGTTCGTCGGGAACGCATAGCCTTCCGCGCACGATGCGATGACGGCTGCCATTTGCGCCGCGTCGAGGCGCTGTTGCGCGTGCATCGCCCGCAGCACGGGATACACGGCGTTGCACATGCGCGTCCGGTCGAGCGATTCCATCGCGCGCCCATACGCCGACGACACCTGCAGCAGGTTCGCCATCCGTTGCACGTCGCGCGTGCGGTTCGAGCCGGCAGCGTGAAACAGCGCGGGGTTGAAGAACAGGGCGTCGCCCTTTTGCAGCGGCAACTGCGCGTAGTGCGATTCGAAATACGCGCGGAAGTCCTCGCGGCGCCACGCGACATAGCCTTGCGGGTAACGCTGCGAAAACGGCAGCAGCTTGGTTGGACCGCTCTCGACGGGCATGTCGGTGTGCGCGACGGCGCCTTGCAGCGTCAGAAGCGCCGACATCGCGTGTACATGTGCGGGAAAACGCTGCGCTTCGTCGACGGTGAGAAAGCCGAGATGGAAATCGCGGTGTGCCTGCTGCGCTTCGCCGCCCGGCCGCACGACGTTCACCTGCGACGTCATCTGATACGCGGGCCCGAGCCAGGCTTCGGCCGCCGCCACCAGAACGGGATTCGCGAAGTAGCGGACAAAGACATCGGGTGCCGCGAGACACAGCTTTTCCTGTGCGTTCCAGATGCGGTCGTTGGCGCCCGCCTTCGCGAAGTGATCGGCGCCGCCGCCTGCCTTGCGCTCGCTGCGAATGATCGATTCAAAGATTGCGGTCGCGTCGTCGATGGCGGTCGTGTCGTCGTACGCGCGCCGCAGCACGAACACGCCGGCGCCGTCGAGCAGGACGCTGGCCCATTCGGCAAGCAGCTCGGGACGGCGCGCCGCGTCGGCCACGATGGGCCGCAACGCATCGCCGTCGTAGACCGGTATGGCGTGCGCGAGGTCGGCGGCGAGGCGCGGCCTTGGACGCATTTCACGTGAGGTTTCGATCAGCGTCGCGAAGTCGTCGACGGAACAGTCGGCCTCGCGAAACCAGGTCTGTCCGCCTGAAGGCAGATGCTGTGGGTTCATCTCGTCTCCTCCGATGCCATCGGGTGGTCCGATGCTGGAAACCAGCTTATCCGCAATCTCCGTCGCTGAGTGATCAACGAAACATCAAAAACACATCAAAAGCGAGCGGCGGATTTGCTCAGTGAGCGATGAGGTATCCCTTTCTGATCAAGGAAATCACGTTGCAGGAGGGCCTCGCATGGCGACCGTCGGCGGTGTGCCGAATGGACGCGCGCACGTGCGCGAGCATGCGCGGCGGCGCGCTCGGCAAGTGATCAGGGAATTGGTGAGGAGCAACTGACGACGCGACGGGTGGTCGCAAGCTCGTAGTCGACGTGGCGGTTGAAGCATCGCGCCGTTACGCCGCCGGCGAGATCCGCGAAGCGCCGGAAGGCGCCGTGCCGGACCTGCATTGGTCGCGCTTTCAGATGCAGGAGACTACGACAACGCCGGAGAACATTCCGCACGATGTCATCGCGCGGTTCGCGGCGCGTCCCTAGCGGCCGTGCTTCACTGCAGCGGCGCCGACCACGCGATCGTGCGGTTGCGCCCTTCGCGTTTTGCCGAGTAAAGCGCGCTGTCGGCGCGCGCGAGCGTCGTGTTCAGATCGTCGCTCGTTTCGACCTTGCATACGCCCGCCGAAAACGAATAACGGATCGCACAGTCGCCAGCGACCTGCACACGGCGGCTCATCACCTGACGGCGCATCCGCTCGACAGCCGACACGCCATGCTCGACCGACGTCGACGGAAACACGACCAGAAATTCCTCACCGCCAATGCGCCCCGCGATATCCGTCTGACGCGTCGCATGCCGGCAGACTTCGCCGAAGTCGCGCAGCACGGCGTCGCCGGCGGCGTGGCCGTGCGAGTCGTTGATCTGCTTGAAATGATCGAGGTCGACGAGCGCGACCGTGAGCGGCGTCTCCGTGCCCACGGCAGCCGTGATCGCGAGTTCGAGCGCCGACATCGAATGACGCCGGTTAGAGAGGCCGGTCAGCACGTCGGTGCGCGCTTCCTGCACCGCGCGTTCGTGCGCGCCGATCCACGCCTGCTCGCTGGAACGCAACGCCGAGATGTCCGTGCCGGTCAGCACGATCCAGTCGTTCTCCAGCAGCGACTCCGTCATCCAGAACCAGCGCCCGTCGATCAGCTCCGTCGCGAAGCTGCGCTGCCCGGCGCGTTCGCGGCGCACGGCGATCGCGTCGCCGATCACGGCTGCGGCGTTGTCGCCCTCGATACGCGTGCCGCATTGACCGAGGATGCCGCGCATCACGAGATCGGCGAACGTGATTTCGCCGCGCTCGCGGTTGAGTCGGAACGCGTGCTTGAATGCGCTGCTCGCGAATACGAGCCGGTCGCTCGTATCGTAGATCGCGACCAGCGTGTTTTTGCCGTCGAGGGCGCCGAGCAACGCTTCACATGCGATGTCGTCGGTACGCAGATCCTGGATCGATTTCATATCGGTGCAGATGGGTCTCCGAGCTGGCCGCGTCGTCGGAGCGCGGCCTCGGTCCCAGGTTCGCCGTGTCGCTCAAGAAAAGCGCCACGGACGAAGCCGTGGCGCGAAGCGTTCCAATGATTCCGACTGCGTGAAGAATCACGGAGAACGTGGAGACAGGATCAAGTCTACGTCGGGCGAATGCTCGGCCATCGCGTGAACAGTGAGCAGTTTTGCCCGCAATTCTGCGGGTCGTGCAGGTTTCTGGGAGTCGTGCAGCGTTCTTCAACCTTGCAAGGTTCGGCGCGCCGTGATGCTCACGCGTGGCGCTTCGCCTGATCCGTGTGATCGATCAGGCTGTCCGGCTGAGCTTGCGTCCAGTCCACCCCTTGCACCTGGTTGCGACCGGCCGCCTTCGCCGCGTAAAGCTGCGCGTCGGCGGCTGCGAGCAGTTCCGGGGCGTTGCGGCCGTCGGCAGGCCGGCCCGTCGCGCAACCGACGCTCACCGTCACGGTCGGCAATTGCCTGATGCGCAGCGCCTCGACGCCGCGGCGGACTTTCTCGGCCGAGTTGGCAGCAGCGTTCGATCCCATATCGGGCAGCACGACCGCGAATTCTTCGCCGCCGTAGCGCGCGACCACGTCGATCGAGCGCCGCGCCACCGACGCGATGCAGTCAGCCACGGCGGCCAGCACTTCGTCACCAGCGGCGTGGCCGTAGGTGTCGTTGAAGCGCTTGAAATGATCGATGTCGATGAACAGCACCGACAGCACCGCGCCGTTGCGCCGCGCTCGACGCCATTCTTCGTCGAGGTGCCGGTCGAGCGTGCGGCGGTTGCTGAGCCGGGTGAGGGGATCGGTGGCCGCGAGTTCGGCGAGGCGCGCCTGCGCGCGCACCTTGTCGCGCAGCGCAAACGCGAGCGTCCAGCAGACCAGCACGACGACGGCGCCCAGCGTGAGCGTCAGCGCGCCCGCAACCGCGCTGCGCTTGCGCCACGGGGCGAGCACGTCGTCGAGGGCGGGCGCGACGATCACGACGAGCGGCGTGTCGGGCACATGCGCGTACGAATAGATGCGCCGCACATGATCGATAGGAGAGTCGTCGATGAACGATCCCGCCGTCCCCGAGTGCGTGACCTGATATTGCGGATACTTGTCCACATCGACGCCGATGATGGCTTCGGCGTAAGGCTTGCGCGCGAGCACCGTGCCGTCTTCGAGCAGGATGAACGCGGTGCCGTCGCGGCCCGTGTTGACCTTGTCGAGCAGCCGTTGCAGATAGGCGATGCGTACGGCGAGCAGCGCGACGCCCGCAAACGAGCCGTCGCGCGCGGTGATCCGCCGTGACAACGCAAACGAAAGCTCGTGCTCGCGCAGCCGCGAGCGGTACGGATGCGAGACGAACAGACCCGCGTTCGGATTGCGCTGATGAACGACGAAGTAGTCGCGGTCGTCGAACCGGACATTCTTGTTGACGGGGCCTTCCTGCGTGGCCTTCAGCGTGCCATGCTCGTCGACCACGTAGGCTCCGCCGAGGTAAGCGGCGAGCGTCGCGCGATCGAACAACACGGTGCGGCGCAGATCGTCGGGCAGATGCCAGACCGTCGGCTCCTGCGACCGATGGACGATTTCCTGCAGAGACAGATCGTAGATCTCGACGTTGCGCGCCAGATCGCTCGAAATCAGCGAAACCAGGTTGGCCGAGGTCTCGCGCGCGTGATTCAGCGCATCGGTGCGTCCCGAGTACAGCGTGGCGAGCGTCAGCCCCGCCATTGCCGTCGCGATCACCGTGCCCGCGATGCCCGTCAGGAACGGGCGGTTGCCGACCGCTTGCGACACGGCCGCTCCGCGCTTGCGCGCAAGATGGCGAAACCGTTGACGCAGGACGAGAAGCGGATTGAACACGAGCGTCGTCTCCGTCGTGATTGTGCCGCTACGCTAGCAGGGTTGCGAAGCGCGCGGCAAGCATGGCGCGTGGTTCCGTTGTGGACGATGCATCGTGGATGGCGTTTGCGGCGCGCGCTTCACGGCGCGACGCGCACGCTGAACGAAAGTTCGCGATGTACAGTGATAGCCCAATCGATCGATACAAACAACGACATGACGACTGGTTTCGCCCAACGCGTGATGGCCTGGACCTATGTCCTGAGCGGTGTGACGGCAAGCAACCCCCGACAGACACCACGCGCGACGCCACCGGCTAGCGAACACGCCGATGCCACCGGCTCGCCGGGGCGCGCACCGACGCTCTGGCTGGCCGTGAGCCTGTCGATGGGCAGCGCGATTGCGCTGGGGCTTGCGCGCTTTTCCTATGCGTTGCTGTTGCCGCCGATGAAAAGCGACCTCGGCTGGAGCTTCGCGCAGGCGGGCGCGATGAACACCGCGAACGCGCTCGGCTATCTGCTCGGCGCGCTCGCGTTTCCACGTTTGTCGCGCCGCTGGTCGGCGGGGACGCTATTCGTCGGTGGATGCGTGGCGACAGCCCTGCTGATGGCCATCACGGGCATGTTGTCGGATACCGGCGCGCTGCTCGTTCAGCGCGTCGCGACGGGCATCGCGAGCGCATTCATTTTCGTCAGCGGCGGCGTACTGGCGGCGCGCCTCGCAACTTCGCGTCCGCGCGATGCGGGCCTCGTGCTCGGCCTGTACTACGGCGGCACCGGATGGGGCATCGTGGCGTCGGCGCTGCTCGTTCCCGCTTCGCTCGCTTCCTTCACACTCGTGCATCGCACGCATGACTGGCAGATGGCGTGGTTCGCGCTCGCTGTGGCGTGCGTCGCGTTGTCGTTGGTCGCGGCGCGTGCCGCGCTGCGCATCGACAGGCAGCACGTGATACACGCAGGCACAGGCGACGCCACGGCGGCCGCGCCGCGCGCCACGCCGATGCTGCGCTATGCGTTCGTGCTCGCCGGCTACGGGCTGTTCGGGGTCGGCTATATCGGCTACATGACGTTCATCATCGCGCTGCTGCGCAACGGCGGCATGAGCGAAGGCGTCGTGACGGGGTTCTATCTGCTGCTCGGTGTTGCGACGATCGTGTCGGCGCGCATCTGGTCGAAGCTGCTCGACCGCATGCGCGGCGGCCAGGCGCTCGCGTTGCTCAATGCATTGCTCGCGCTGGCAACGCTGATGCCCGCGATCGTCGCGCATCCTGTCGTCGCGTTCGCGTCGGGTGTGCTGTTCGGCGCGACGTTCCTGTCGGCTGTCGCGTCGACGACGGCCTTCGTGCGCCACAATCTTCCCGCCGCGCATTGGGGCCGCGGCATCAGCGCGTTCACGATCGTGTTCGCGTTCGGACAGATCGTGGGGCCGACCGTGATCGGGTGGGTGTCCGACGGCGTCGGCCTGGAGCGTGGACTCATCTATTCGGCATGCCTGCTTGCCGCTGGCGCGGTACTTGCTGCATTGCAGACAAGCTTGTCGCAAACACCCATTCGGTGAACTGATCTTTTCGACGAAAGCATTGCACAACGCGCGACCGCATATTCGGTGCCAATCCAGGCGCCATTTGGGTCACGCAGTTGCTGCGTTGCGGTCGCCAGCGCACAGATCGGGCGCGCAGCCGGGAGCAGGATGAAAACCGATGAAATACTCAGTCATCCAATTCGAATTTGACTGTTGCTATTTCGTCAAAACAACTAGAGAGACGCGAGATCAACGCCTAAAGTTAAAGTGCTTTCTCAAGTCTTTTGTGCGGTGCGGGGGTGCTTATGAAACGCAGGAACGCGCGACAACTGGTCCGGATGCTGACGGACATACGGCATGCGGCAGATTGCAGGGCGCTGCGCGCGGCTGCAACGCAACGGGCGATCGAGCTTGCTGCGCAAGAGGCGGAAGAGGAGCAGGAGAAGCCGGACACCGCACGCGAAAGCACCCGCGACAAGACGACGTGGAGAACGTCATGAGAAACGCCACCGAACAGTCGCTGCGTTTTCTGGTCGAGAAATGGCTTGGGCCCGTTTCCGCGCCTGTGCATGTCACGCAGTTCGGCCGCACCAAATGGGACCACACGCGCTACGTGCGTGTCGAAACGTCCGCGCCGGATGGTCTGCGTTCGTTGTTCTTCTTTCGTCACGACGACGGATGCTGGTGCGTTTTCCCGCCAACGTCGAACCGCCGTCGTCCCGTCGAAAGCTGGCGCCAGGTGGCGGCGCAGGCGGCCGCGTAGCATCGGTCGCGACGGCTGGCTGGCCCATGCGAGCCCGAGCCAGCCCACCGACCGCGTTTCAGGCCGGTTCCGCCGAGTCCGACGAGACTTCGCGCCGCGCCGTCCACATCGGCATCACCTGACAGACGATCAATCCCGCCAGCATCAGCGCGCAGCCGAGCAGCGCGCGCGTCGCCAGCGTTTCGCCCAGCACGAGCCAGCCGGCGAGCGCGGCGAACACACCTTCCATGCTGAAAATCACGGCCGCGTGCGCGGGCGCCGCATCCTTTTGCGCGACGACCTGGATCGTGTACGCAACGCCGACTGAAAGCGCGCCGCCGTAAAGAATGGTCGGCGCGGCGCGGACGATGTCGGCGATGCGCAACGGATCGACGACAAGTCCCACCGCGAGGCTGACCACGCCGCACACGATGAACTGCACCAGCGCGAGCGCCAGCGGATCGTGACGGCGCGCAAAGCGGCTCACGAGCACGACCTGCGCTGAAATGACGATCGATCCCGCGAGTTGCAGCCAGTCGCCGTACAGGATTGAAAAATGTTCATCGACACTCAGAAAATACATGCCGAGCGCGGCCAGCAGCGCGCCGAGCCATACGCCGATGCCCGTCTGATGACGCAGCACCACGCCGATCAGCGGCACGATCACGACGTACAGCGAACTGATGAAGCCCGCGTTGGCCACCTTCGTGTATTGCAGGCCGATCTGCTGGCAGGAGATCGACACGGCGACGAGCAGGCCGAGCAGCGCGCCGTCGCGCCATAGCGTCGATGCGCGGGACGGCACAAGAGAAGCGGGTGCGTCATCCGCGCCCGCCAGCTTGCGACGCCGCCGCACAACCGACCACACGATCAGGACAACGAACGCGCCCAGCAGAAAGCGCAGCCCCGTGAAGAGAAACGGACCGATCGAATCGAGGCTCAGGCGTTGCGCGACGAATGCGCTGCCCCAGATCATCGCGGCGACGAGCATCAGCAGATTCGCGCGCAGGTGTTGGCGGGTGGCGGTTTTCAAGCGGAAATTCCTGACAGGACAGATCGTTTCGCGCGGCAAGCTTGCAGAGCTGCGCAAGGCGTATCGCGCGCCTTCTGCTCAGACGAAACGACGGTCATTGAATGGCAGCCGACATGATACCTGTATGGCCGTCGGCGAAGCGTCGAGATGATGAAAGCAATCAGTAAGAAAGCTGTCTCCCGGAAAATACATATCGAAGCTTATGGGATGACAAACCGCCTACGCTGCGTGATACTCCCCGCGGGGAGCCGCCGGGCGCTGTGTGGCCCAGCAGGCTTCGCCATCATGCGGTTCCAATTCAACATTTGACTTACAGTCGTCAGGTTTGGGGATAACACACATGAAGAAGATCATCGCCTCGCTCGTCACCGCCTCGCTCGCGCTGGTGTCCGTTCAAGCTTTCGCACAGGCATCCGACGCAGCGCCGGCAGCAGCTAGCGCCGCGAAGCCGAAGCATGCTCACAAGCAACTGAAGACGCACGGCAAGCGCGCTGGTGTGTCGTCGGCAGCATCGGCTGCAGGCACGAACGACAAGGGCACGCAGAACTAAGCAGCCCGTTCGCGCAGCAACAAGAAAGGCCGAAGCTATGCTTCGGCCTTTTGCATTTAGGGCGCGTTTGCAGCCCATTCGACGCGCCTTTACCGCACTTTCGAGCCGCTCCCGCGCCATGAAGCGCGCAGCGCCGCTCAAACGCCCGCTGCGAGTCCGTTGACCAGCAGTTCGGCGATCAGCCCGTTCATGCCTTCGGGATGACTCGCGGCGCGCTCCTTCAACTGATCGACCAGCGAATCCGGCAACTTGCACGCGAACGGCACGAGGCCTTTGGCCTGATCGAGCTTGCGCTGCTCACGGCGGTCGAGTTGCGGCTGTAGCGACGACGCCTTGCCGAAGCGATCGGCGGAGAGCGACTGTTTCATCTCGTTGCCGAGTTTCAGCGCCTTGTTTTTCTCAAGGTCGAATTTCTTCATTGCCATGCGGAAAGGCCTCTAAACAGGTAAGCAATTCATCATTGTACGCATCGCGCGACGCGTGAATGCCGGACTCAAGCCGAATCGCCGCGCGAGATGCCGCAGCTATTTCGCCGGCGCTTCCGCGTTCGTCACGCTGTCCATCAGCGCGCGCATGCGTCGCCAGTGCGTGCCTTCCCAGAAAACGCGCCGGCACACGTCGCAGGTCACGAACTGCGCATGCCGTTCGAGCACGCCTTCCGGCGCGCGCCCAATCACTTCGTCTTTCGGAATGCGCCGCAGCGGCGCGTTGCACGTGAGGCACAGGCGAAACGGCCGCGCGCTGCCCGCCAGATCGAGCCGGTCGAAAATCTCGCGCAGCTGCGCCTCGGGTTTCAGCGCGCGGACATAGCAGCCGTGTGTGATCGTGCGGCGTTTCAGCAGTTCGCGGTCGCGCGTCAGCACGATGCGGTTTTCATCGGATGCAATCGACTCGATATGCGAATCGGCGTAGTGATTGTCGTAAAGTGTGTCGAAGCCGGCGAGCCGCAGCAGTTGCGCGAGTCCGCCGAGGTGCGCGTCGGCGACGAAGCGCACCACGCGCAGCGGGCGTTCGCGCACGCGCAGCAGCGGTTGAATGTCGAGCGCCTCGAATTTAGGGTAGACGGCCACGCGGTCGCCTTCCTGCAACGGGTGATCGAAGCCGACCGATTCGCCGTTCACGAGGATCAGCTCGACTTCCGTATGCGGGACGCCGAGCGCCTCGATCATGTGTTTCGCGCTGGCGGCGCGCGCACACTCGCAACTGAACGACTGCCGGCGCAGCGGCCGCGCCAGGAAGTCGTTCAATTCTTCGTAGAAGCGGAAGGTGGCCGTAACCATGACGCCAGTATGGCACTGCGCCTCACGCAGCGCCGATGGGCAATTACCTGCACGACGTGCGCGGCTATGCTCTACTTCGGGTTCTTGAACAGGAGTCATTGATGGACATCGGTTTTATCGGTCTCGGCGAAATGGGTGCCGCGATGGTCGCAAACATGCTGAAAGCTGGGCACAGCGTGCGCGTCTGGAACCGCTCGCCGGACAAGGCGCGGCCGCTCGTCGAACTGGGCGCGCAGATCGTCGCTTCACCCGCTGAGGCTTTCACTGGCGACGCCGTCTTCTCGATGCTCGCCGACGATGCCGCGCTGCGCGACGTCATCAGCGCGTCGCTGCTGGAACACGCGCCGCGCGGACTGATTCACGTGAACATGGCGACGATCTCCGTCGCGCTGGCGGAAGAACTGGCGACGGCGCACGCCGGGCGCGGCCTGAACTACGTTGCGGCGCCCGTGATGGGCCGGCCGGACGTCGCGGCGGCCGCGAAGCTGACCATCGTCGCCGCTGGGCCCGCCGAAGCGATCGACCGTGTTCAACCCGTGTTCGATTCGATCGGCCAGAAAACGTGGCGCATCGGCTCGCTGCCGCAGCAGGCCAACGTCGTGAAGCTGGCGGCGAACTTCATGCTGGCGTCGGCGGTGGAGTCGCTGGGCGAGGCGTCGGCCTTGCTCGGCGGTCACGGCGTCGCGATGCAGGACTTTCTCGATGTGATCACGAACAGCGTGTTCCCCGGTCCCGTGTATCAGGGCTACGGCAAGATGATCGCTGAACAGCGCTACGAACCGGCGTTGTTCAAGGCGCGTCTCGGCCTGAAGGACGTGCGTCTCGCGCTGGCGGCTGCCGAGTCGGTGTCGACGCCGCTGCCGGTGGCGAGCGTGGTGCGCGACAGCCTGATCGAAGCCGTCGCGCACGGCGACGGCGAGAAGGATTTTGCCGTGCTGGGCCAGGTCGCATCACGCCGCGCAGGGCGTTGAGGGCGCGGGCGCTCGTCTTTGCTTGCGCTCATACGCGCGGGCCAGCGTTGCGAACTGCATGAGAGCGGGTGGGGCGAGCATAATGCTCGTTCCGCCCGTTTTTCATTTTCATCGAGCAATACGCATCATGATTCTGCATACCTGGTGGCTCTACGTGGCCACGATTTTCGTTGTCTGCGCGATTCCCGGCCCGAACATGCTGTTGATGATGACGCACGGCGCCCGTTACGGCATGCGTCAAACGACGGCCACGATGGCCGGCTGCCTGATGTCGCTGATGCTGATGCTGGCCGTTTCCGTCGCCGGCCTCGGCGTGCTGCTGAAAGCATGGCCGGCGACCTTCGACACGCTGCGCCTGCTCGGCGCGGCTTATCTGATCTGGCTCGGCGTGAAGGCGTGGCGCGCGCCCGCGAGCGAAGCCGCGGCGACACAAGCCGACGCTTCCGCTGGTGTCATGGGCGGCAAGCGCGCACCGTCGCGCGGTGCGTTGATGCGCATTGGTTTTCTGGTCGGCAGCAGCAACCCGAAGGCGATTCTGTTTTCGGCCGCGCTGTTGCCGCAATTCATCGACGCCTCGCGCCCGACGCTTCCGCAGTTCGCGGTGCTCGTCGCCACGACGGCGGTGATGGAAGTCAGCTGGTACATGGTCTACGCGGGCTGCGGCACGCGGATCGGCGCGAAGCTGAAGAGCAGCAGCGTCGCGAAGGCGTTCAACCGGTTGACGGGCGGCGTGTTCGTCGGCTTCGGCGCGATGATGGCGCTGGTGCGGCACTGAACGCCTGCCTTTCAGCGCACGCCGCGTCTCATGGCGCGGCGTGCGCTCCTTCGTCACTGACGGCCGGCTTGCGCGGCGCGATCGGTGAAACCGAACAGAAACACGGCAACCGCGAACCCCAGCGCGACTGCGCACACACCGCTCCATCCGGCCCTTGCCCACGCAACGCCTGACAGCGCGGCGCCAATTGCCCCGCCGACAAAGAAAATTCCCACAAAGAGCGCATTCAACCGGCCGCGTGCAGCGGGGTTGATGAGATTGATCGCGCGACGTCCGAGCGTTTGATCGGCGATGACGCCGGCGTCGAGCGCTGCCGCGCCGGCGACCAGCAGCGCGAGCGCCACCACAGGATGCGCCGTCGGCGAGAATCCACCCCAGCCCGCACCCGCGACGCCTAGCACGAGGACGGCCGCAATCATCACCAGATGCGCGACGATCTGCGTCGCGCGGCCCGCGCCGCGATCGCCGAGATAACCGGCGAGCGGCGTGACGATCGCGCCCGTCGCGCCCGCCAGCGCGAACGCGGCGACGCCTTGCATGCCGAGCGAGAACGGCGGCTGCGCGAGCCGCAGCGCAATGGCCGTCCAGAATGCACTGAACGCGCCGAGCGCGAGGGCGGCCAGCGCAGCGCGCCGTTGCAGTACGGGCTCGGTGCGCAGCAGCGTCCAGAGCGAGCGCAGCAGTTCAGGGTAGCGCGCGGTGGCCTGCGGCGCGTGGCTCGGCAACTGGACGTACAGCACGACGGCGAGCAACGCGTCCGCAAACGCTTCGATGCCATAGAAAGCGCGCCAGCCAAACGTTCCGGCGATCACGCTCGCAAGCGGACGTGAAAGAAGAATGCCGAGCATCAGTCCGCTCATCACGTTGCCGACGGCGCGCCCGCGTCGGTTTTCGGGCGCCATCGACGCCGCCATCGGCACGAGCATCTGGATCACGCTCGACGTCGCGCCCGCCATGAACACTGACGCCAGAAACATCCAGCCGGAGCGCGCGAACGACGAAAGCGCGAGAAACGCGGCACAACAGACAAGCGTCTGGAAAATGAGCCGGCGATTTTCGAGCAGATCGCACAACGGCACGAGCAGCAGCAAACCTGCCGCGTAGCCGAGTTGCGGCAGCATCGCGATCAGCCCGGCCAGTTCGGGCGGCAGATCCAGCGCGCGGCTGACCGGCCCCGTCAACGGCTGCGCTGCCGTCAGATTGACGACGATCACCCCGACGGCTGCGGCAAAGAAAAGCGTCAACGGCGTGCTCAACGTGGCGCCGGGCGGCGCGGCGGACTGTGGCGGCGGCGGTGATGTGGCGGCGAGGCTGCGCGGACAGGTGTCGGCGGGCTGGTTCATGGTTCGGTCCGGAAGGTTTCGATCCGGCCCATCGTAGGGATGCCGACGTTATGCGACAATTGAATTATCTCGATAATGTTTATGCGAGGTTGTTTTGAATACGCGTGACTTGCAGGCTTTTGTAGCGGTGGTCGAAAGCGGATCGATGGTGCGGGCGTCCGAGAAGCTGTTTTTGACGCAGCCGGGTCTCACGCGCCGCGTGCAGAACCTCGAAACGATGCTCGGCATCGAATTGCTCGACCGGCAGAGCAAGCCGCTGAAGCCGACGGCAGCGGGCAACGAGGTGTACGGCCTCGCGCGCACGGTGCTGCGCGCCGTCGACGATCTGATGTCTGTTGCGTCGCCGGACAGCGAGCCGACAGGCGAATTCAAGATCGGCGTGCCACCGTTTCTTTCCGAGCTGGCGCTGGAGCAGCCCATCGACCGTTTGCGCAGCGCCTTTCCGAACCTGACGCTGCGCGTGACGGCGGGCTGGTCGCCGGGTCTGTTGCAGATCGTCGAGCAGGCGAAAGTGGATGCCGCCGTGGTGCTGCTGCCGGAAAGTGTGCCGTTGCCGGAAGGGCTGACATCGACGCTCCTTGCCTACAAGCCGACCGTCGTCGTCGCGCCACGCTCGTTCGGCATAGTTGACGAGCCGGCGACGCTCGCGACCTTGTCAGGCTATCCGTGGGTGCTGAATCAGGACGGCTGTGGGATGCGCTCCGCGCTAAGTCGCGCGATGGCGGCTGCGGGATTGCCATTCAACGTCGCCGTCGAGGCGTTCGGCTCGGAACTGCAACTGTCGCTGGTGACGCGCGGGCTGGGCGTGGGTCTCGCGACGCCGGAAGTGCTCGCGCGCAGTCCGCACCGCGAGGCGCTGCAGGTCATCGACGTGCAGGACTTCCGGAACGGCCTGAACGTGTGGCTCGTGCATGGCGCGCTGCCCGGACGCCTCGTGCGTCCCGTCGAGTTGATGCGCGACGCGCTGGTCGAAAAGCTGGAAAAGGATGCAGCTTGTCTGGCGCTGGCTCATTCTGTCGGATGATGCAGAGCACAAAAATACTTCCGAAAGGATTCATGCGACGTTTTGTCACCCTTTGGTAACGTAGAACTAGCGCTCTAACGCATCATGTTGCAACGCACCAAGTGATTTGCTATAGTTCGTCTTGTCTCCTCCATGTCTCCTCTGATATGGATTCAGCCCGCCACCTTGGCGGGCTTTTTTTTCGCCTCGCTTTTGCCCATCCGCCGCGCGCTCAGAATTTGTACGACAGCGCGAGGTACGTGATGATCGGATCGGCCTTCAGTTCGGCCTTCGACACAGCCAGTTCGGTGCCGTCCGCGGCCTTGATGATCGTGGACGAAGTCGTCTTCAGCGGAATGTAGGTAACGGACGCCGTGACGCCCCAACGGTCGGTGATGTTGTAGATCGCGCCCACATTGAAGACCGGTTGCCACGACGACGACGCCTTCGCCTCTACGGTTGTCTTCCCGGTCTTGCCTGCGCCCGCGGCCAGAATCGCGCCGAGGTTGTTCTGGGTCTGTGTGACGAAATTCTCATTCAGCTGGATGTCGCTGAACCAGTTGTATGACACGCCGATGCCGACAAACGGCCGGAACTTCGCCGTCGACTCGCCGAAGTAATACTGGAAAATCAGCGCCGGGCTCCATTGCCGCACGCTCTTGACGATCGGGTTGACGGCCGGGTCGCCGATATCCTGCTTGCCGAGCGCGCCCGCCGGGCCGGGCGGCTGGATCGTGCCGTGGCCGTACAGCTCGAACTTCGGCGGTACGCCCGCTACCGACGTCACCGCGAAATGGTCCGTGACGAAGTGCGAAAACACGAGGCCGAGCGTATTGGCGCTGTTCGTCGACAGGCTCGTGCCGGCCGACGTGAACGAGTTCGGCAGATGCAGCGGCGTGTTGATCGGCACGGGTGCGACGTGCGTCGTGAGCGGCGTGCTCGAATCCTGCGGCATCACGTGAAACCAGCCGAGTGAGACAAGGTTGTCGCCCGCCTTTTGCGCATGGGCATTCGGTATCGCGAGTGTGGCCAAGGCAGCCGCGCATACAGCGGCGAGTGCATTGGGCATCGCCGCGTCCAAGAGCTTTCTCATTCTGTTCCTCCTGAGCGGGCGGCCTGCCTCGCGCGCGACGGCGTTATCCGTGCCGTCTGCTGCGCTTCCCGGTTGCCCGCTTCCCTGCGCGCGGGCAGGGAAGCGGCCGGGCGGCGGTCGCCTCGTTGCGTTCTATGCGGTGGACGTCGCGCCCATTACTGGACGAAGGCGCCGATCGTGAAGTACGGCGACGACGCGTTCGACAAGTCCAGGAAGCCGAACACGCCGCCCGTGAAAATGAACTTGCCGGTCGGCGCGCTGCCCGCAGCCGCGCTCGTGTACGTCGATGTCACGACGCCAGGCACGGTCTGCGTGAAGTCGAGATTCAGCGCCTTGGTCAGCGACGCCTGCGACGGGTTGAACGGATCGAGCAGCGTCGCCTGCGTGCCGACGAGCGCGTTGGTGCGGTAGTTGAACTCGCTGTCGACGCCGATGTACTCACCGTTCTGCGAGTTGACGGCGATGTTCGACTGCGGCGCGAGGATCGAGATACCCGATTCATCATCGGCGACCGGGCCGCTGATGCCGTTCTGCGGGTTCGGCGTGAGTGTCGAGTTCGCGACGCCCGTGCGGACGAGGATCGGCACGTTCTGGTTGCGCAGCTTGCCGACGATCATGAAGCCCTTGCCGACGGGCGACGTCGCGAGCGTCGGCTTGCCCTGGCCCTGGAAGTTGTCTGTTTCGAACGCGCCGCTGCCATTCGACGATTGCGTCCAGTTCGTGCCCGGCTGCTGACACTTGCCGGCATTGACACCAGCGTTGTCGCACTCGGTCCAGGTGCCGTCGGCGTTGATCGTGATCTTCGTATCGACGACAGTCGGCGCGAAGTTTTGCGACGGAATCTGGTGATAGCCGAGCTGGTTGTACGTGCCGACGATGTTCGCCAGATTCGTCTCGATCGTCGAAAAGCCGATGAACGGGTAGTACGGGAATTTCGTGTCGGGGACCGCGCCTTGCCCGAGAATGCCGCCGAACGAAATTTCGGCGCCCGGAATCGTGCCGCCCGCCACGCCTTCGCCGACAAAAATGCGCGCCGGCCGGTTCGGGTCGAGGCTCGCGCCGTTCAGACGGAACGCGCACTGGTTGAGCTTGTTGGTGGGAAGCAGCGTTTCCTGGGTCAGCGTGCCCGATGCCGTCTGACCCTTGCGAGTCGGCGCTACCGTGCCCGTCGTGGCGGGAATCGGCGACTCGATGTAGGCGACCTGCCAGGTCATCTTCGTCGTGTCGAGTTGCAGCTTGACGAGTTCGCCGTCGCCGCCACCGCCCGTGAAAGTCGTGCCATAGTCGAGCGACGCGGGGCACAAGCGCGCTTCCACCGGCGGCGGGCCTTCGCTGCCCGAGCCGCCGCACGCGCCGAGCAAGGGCGCTGCAAAGGCCAGCGCCGAAAAGATCTTCCAGTTCATCGTGCCTCCAGTCTTGTTATGGGCGGCCAGCTCCCAGTCCAGCCGCCTCTAGGTCTTGTTCATCTAGCGATGCTGCTTCTGCCCGTGTTGCCTCCTGCCATGCACGGCCCTTTCTGTTGATTCGGGTGAGGCTTATTTGCTGATCTGCGCGCCGACGCTGAAGTACGGCGAACTGGCGGTGTCGGAATTGGCAGAGCTCGGCGTGAGGCCGCCGTTTTCGGTGCCGTTGATGAAGATCGCGTAAAGGCCGCCGCCCGCGATTGCGAAGCCCGTGTTGCCTTGCTTGTCGGTGACGTTGACGAGGCCCGGATTGCCAGCGCCGTATCCGAGGCCGAAACCGCTTTCGGCCGCCTGCGTGGACGGATTGATGAAGGTGCCGACACCGCCCTGGATCAGCGACGCCGTGTACTTGAAGTTCGAGTCCGCGCCGACATAGCCGCCGTCGAAGCCGCCCGAGGCGAGCGAAGTCGCGCTTTCCAGCAGCGCGATGCCGGATTCGTCGTCGACTTCGGCGTCGAGTGGAATCGCGCCGGTGCCCGTAAACACGTGTCCCGTTCTGACGACGACCGGGACGGTCGCGCCGTTCAGCTGACCGAGGATCATGTGGGCTGACGAGCTGCCCTTCGCTCCCAGCAGCGGCAGCACCAACTGGCTTTCGATGCGTGGCGCGTTGGTGCTGTCGAAATAGCCGTTCGCGTTGAGCGTCGGCGTATCACCCATCGACAGGCAGTGCGTGGGGCTTGCGTTGCCATTCGCGGGCGGGGTGTTCGTCGCGGACGAGCAGGCGCCGTTGGCGTCGAACGTTTCCGATGTCTGGGCGGCAGCCGCCGCGTAATTGCCCGACGGAACGATGTGATAGAGCAGCCCGTTGTAGTTGCCGGCGAGCTTCGAGAGGTCCGTCGTCGTGCTTGCGAAGCCGAGGAATGGATAGAAGTCGAAATGTCTTGGCGTGACGGCGCCGACGTTCTGGAACGTGAGAATCGTCTTGCCTGCGTACGCGACGTCGGCGCCCGGAATGCCGCCGCCTGCCACGCCCTTGCCGACGAAGACGATCGGCGGATTGGTGGTCGAAAAGGGCGTCGTATAGGTTGCGCCCGTCGAAGGCGCGGTGCCTGACGCGGGCGTCAGCATGAACGCGCAGCGCGTCTGCTCGGCGTTCGGCAGCATGCCCGCAGGCGGATGCATGACGGCGCCCGTGACGGTCGTGCCTGCGCGCGTATTGTCGACCTGGCCCGCCGATACCGGGATCGGCGACTCGAGAAACTTCAGCGTGTACGTCATCTTCACCGCGTCGATGTTCAACGACACCACTTCGCCGCTGCCTGCGCCGCCCAGATAGGTGCTCGCGCCGATGTCGGCGTTGGCGGGGCAGAGCGAGCCCGCGGTGGCCGTCGACGCAGGCGGCCCTTGCACGCCGCAGCTCGATCCCGAGCACTGGTTCGCGTTGATCGCGCCGGGATCACCCGCATTTCCTCCTCCGCAGGCGAACAAAAACGGCACGCTGGCAATGGCACATGCCAGCCATTTTGAATTGGCGTACATGCTGCTGTCTCCCTGATTCGTGTAATTTGCGAGCTAATTTCGCCGCGCGATTTAGGGCTGTCAATTGAACGAACCGTCTAAAAAACCCGATTCAAACAGCGCATTTATCGCGGAGAGTCGCATGGCGCTTCGAAGCGCGCCTTTTAAAACAAAACAGTTTTTTTGCATCAGACGGATTTGTCGTGTCGCCGCTGAGCCTTTATCGGCGGGCGACTCCGAAAAGCGCATCTATCATCTTCGAACGCTCGTTCGTAAAAAAATCCGGAATATCCCTATGCGGTAATAGATGCCCAAGAGGATAAAAGGATGAGCAGTAAATACCTGCTATAAGGACTGCTGGAGATAGTGAGAAAATCGAAAGGTATTAATCCGCGTTTGAATGAGGCGTTTTAAATCACGGATTAGCAAGCGTAAAAAGAAAAAGCCGGCGTTTGAATGCCGGCTTTGTGACGCGCAGGACGGGGGGCGCCGTCCGCTAGCGAAGTGTCAGCGCTTGAGGCCCGTGGCCTCGTCTGTGCCGATCGCGAGATTCATGCACTGGATCGCCGCGCCCGATGCGCCCTTGCCCAGGTTATCGAGCCGCGCGACCGTGACGAAGCGCTCTTCGTTGCCGAACACGAACAGGTCGACACGGTTCGTGTCGTTGTTCGCCTGGACGTCGAAGAAGCCGCTGTCGAGGTTGTCGTCCGCATTGAACGGCGCGACGCGCACGAACTGCTCGCCGCTGTAGTACTCGGCGAACAGCGCCTGTACGTCTTGCGGTGTGGTCGGTTTGGACAACTGGCCCGGCGTGAAGTACGTCGTCACGGCCAGACCCTTGTAGAAGTTGCCGACGATCGGCGTGAAGACAGGCGCGCTCTTCAGGCCCGTGTGCGCGGCCATTTCCGGCAGATGCTTGTGCGTGAGACCGAGCGCGTAAGGACGCGGGCTGTCGAGCTTCGCGTTGCCGCCCGCTTCGTAGTCCGCGATCATTTTCTTGCCGCCGCCGCTGTAGCCGGTGATCGAGTAGCTGTGCGCAGCGAAATCCGCCGACACGACGCCCGCTTCAACGAGCGGACGCATAGCCAGCACGAACGCCGACGCGTGGCAGCCCGGCACGGCAATGCGCTTCGCCGTGCGCAGGCGCTCGCGCTGCGCGCGGGCCAGCTCGGGCAGGCCGTACGCCCAGTCGGCGCTGGTGCGAAACGCGGTGCTCGCGTCGATCAGCACGGTGCGGTCGTTTTCGACCAGCGACGCCGATTCGCGTGACGCAACGTCGGGCAGACACAGGAAGGTGACGTCCGAAGCGTTGATGAGACGACGGCGCTCGTCGATATCCTTACGCTTCGCTTCTTCGATGCGGAGGATTTCAACGTCTGCGCGCTGCGACAGGTACTCAAAAATCTTCAGGCCGGTCGTGCCTTCCTGTCCGTCGACAAAAACTTTCGTGCTCATCTCGATCTCGCTGGCTGATAAAAACGGCGGGAAAACGCGGCGCTGGCTGCGCCGGAACGATATTTTAAGACCGTGAGGCGGCGCGTGCGCGAAATTGGCCGAAAAACACGTTGCGCCGCAACAGTGACAGCGGCATGACAAGCTGCGTTTGCGCGCGCCCCGGCGCGTTCACGTCGGCTGTCCCGCCTTCCAGCGCGCCGTCACGGCCGCGATGCGCGCGCCGAACACCTTTGCCGTGTCGAGGTCGCCGGGCGGAGGCGCTTCGTCAGGCGTGGCGTCCGCAGGCGACTGCGAGAGCAGGCCCGCGAATCCGCCAATGAAATTCAGGTCGTTGCGCGTCGCCGCCTTCGTGTTGGCGGGCATCATGCCCATGCCTGCCCAGATCATGCCGTGCTGCATCGCGAGGGTGATGAAATACTGGATCGTCGAGAACTTGTCGCCGTTCATCGACCCCGAGTTCGTGAAGCCCGCCGCCACCTTGTCCTTCCACTTTTGCGCGAACCAAGGTTTCGAACTCGCGTCGGCGAACTTCTTGAAGTCGGCGGACGGGCCGCCCATGTAGGTCGGCGCGCCGAAGACGATGGCGTCGGCCGTGTCCAGCTCGGCCCAGGCCGCGTCGTCCAGCTCACCGACCGCGATCATCCTTGCATCGGCGCCACCGTCGAGCGTGCCCGCGAGCACGGCTTCCGCAAGCTTCTTCGTATGCCCATACCCGCTGTGATAAACGATGATGATTTTTGACATAGACAGCTCCCTTGTTGCAAATCACGATTCGATCCCGAATGGGCGGAGTTGAGCCTCGCTCATTCTGTCACCGTGCCTGGGTTGTTCGAGACGCGGTGAGACAACTGCGGCATCGCTCTTATCGCTGATGAGAAAGACTAGCGGCCGTAGGTGACGGTCATGCGTGCGTAGCCGAGCGTTGCCGTGCTGATCTCGTGGTCGAACATCAGCGACGGCCGTCCTTGCGCGAGCCTGAGGTTCGACGTGTTCAGCGCGTACACGGTGATCACGTAGCGATGCGGCTTGCCGGGCGGCGGGCAGGGGCCGCCATAGCCGTCGATGTCGAAGTCGTTGCGTGCCTCGACGGCGCCGAGATTCTTAAGAAAGCCGGACGCGCTCGCGTTTTCCGGCAGCCGGTCGATGTTGGCAGGAATGCCGACGACGGCCCAATGCCACCAGCCGCGTCCGGGCGAATCGGGGTCGAACATGGTGACTGCGAAGCTGCGCGTGCCGTCGGGCGGGTTGTGCCAGTTCAGCTGGGGCGAGCGGTTAAGGCCTTTGCAGTCGCCGCGGTCGAACACCTGCGCGTTGTCGACCGTGCCGCCTGTGCGAAGGTTGGCGCTCGTCACGGTGAACGCGGTGTCGGCAGAGGCCGCGCTTGCATGAAGTGCGAACGAAAAAACGATGAGCGTAGCAACGCGCGATCGCGCGAAAAACAGAAACGGCAGCAACGAACGGCACGAACGAGACGACGGGGGCGGAACGACCGGGCAACGCAAGTGCATGTGCCGAATCTCCTGTCAGGCTCGTAAAGAAATGTCCTTACGAGGGATTGTTGTCCTTTTTTGTGCCCAAGGGACAAATCGAGTCTAACATTACATCGTATGAGGCCATTTGTGCTTTGCGAGGGGCCAGTACGGCGCGAAATCAGCTATAGTCGCTGCAATCGTCTGCGTTGTTCACAAGCAGACAAGTCCTAGAAATTTAGAACTAAGAACGGTTGCATGACTGAAGTTTCAGAGCGTGGATTGTCAGCTGAAGGAGGGGCCATGCAAGATCCCATCAGGGTCGTGGTCGCCGATGACCATCCAGTCATTCTGTTTGGTGCCGAACAGGCGTTGCTCAAGTTTCAGGGCATTCGCGTGGTCGCGCGCGCCAAGCAGTCCACTGAGCTGGTGAAGATATTGCAGACCACGCCTTGCGACGTACTGGTCACGGACCTCGCAATGCCTGGCGGGCAATATGGCGACGGCTTACCGTTGATCGGCTATCTGCGTCGGAATTTTCCTGACCTGCCTATAGTCGTCCTGACGATGCTCGAAAACGCTGCGCTGTTGAAGCGGCTGAACGAGCTCGGTGTGACCTCGGTCGTCAACAAATCAGATGACCTAAGCCATATCGGTCTTGCGGTGCAACACGTCAGCCGGCATATCGAGTACATGAGCCCGTCGGTGAAGGCATCGCTCGATACATTACGCATGAACGCAGGCGGCAAGAGCGACGAGGTGATTCTGTCGAAACGCGAACTGGAAGTCGTACGGCTATTCGTTTCGGGCATGACCATCAAGGAAATTTCCGAGCAACTGAACCGCAGCATTAAGACGATCAGCACGCAAAAGAACACCGCAATGCGCAAGCTCGGACTCGAAAGGGATTCCGAACTATTTCAGTATGCGCAGAGCAATGGCTTGATGAATCTGTCGTCGTATGCGCCGGGTGAGTTGGATACCGGCAGCCCTCCGCAGGGAAGTTCTTAAGCGCTACCTCGGAAGCTGGCTGTCGGATTCTCAAGCCGGGAAAGCGGATCAAATAAAAACGCCGCCTGTCGTAAGACAGGCGGCGTTTTCGTATGCTCGCTGAATCAGGCTGCTCGCTTATTGCGGTGCCGCCGTTGCGCCGCCGTGAGCCGCCGACCACTCGGCAGGCGCGTGCAGGAATTTCTCAACTTCGTCGAGCGTCTTCGTTTCGAAGTAGCCCTGTTGCTTCGCGACGCGCAGCACGTCCCACCACGTGGCAAGAGCGTGCAGATCGACGTCGATATCTTTCAGCACCGACACGCTTTCCTTGAAGATGTTGTAGTGGAACAGCACGAAGCAGTGATTCACCTGCGCGCCCGCCGTGCGCAGCGCGTTGATGAAGTTGATCTTGCTGCGGCTGTCGGTGGTCAGATCTTCGACCAGCAGCACGCGCTGACCTTCCGTCAACAGACCTTCGATCTGCGCATTGCGGCCAAAACCCTTCGGCTTCTTGCGCACGTATTGCATCGGCACCATCAGGCGGTCCGACAGCCAGGCGGCGAACGGAATGCCCGCCGTTTCACCGCCGGCGACGGCGTCGATCTGCTCGTAGCCGACGTCGCGCAGAATCGTCGCTTCTGCCATTTCCATCAGGCCGCGGCGCACGCGCGGATACGAAATCAACTTGCGGCAGTCGATATATACCGGGCTCGCCCAGCCGGAAGTGAAGATGTACGGTTTTTCCGCGTTGAAATGCACTGCCTGGACTTCCAGCAGCATTTTGGCGGTCGTGTCGGAGATCGTCTGGCGATCGAAGCCTGTCATGGGCGAATCCTTCGGTGTGGTGAGCTTGGAGGGCGGGCGCGGGGCCCTGTGGCGCAGCAGGCGTAACGTTTCGCGCCTGGTGGGCGAAACATGCCGGACGAGTTGAGAAACAGGCCGGTTTGCTGCGCGCGTAGCCCGATATTTTACCCGATTCGGACTGTTCCCAGGGCGGTAGGCGGCGAAAGCGGGTAGGCGCCGGGTAGGCACGGTCGTCGGACGTGCGTTTCGCCTATGCATTCTGGCCAGGTTGTGACGCCAATCTGGCGCCTTTACACTCACGGCAAATTTTCGCAGACGGCCTTCGGATGGCCTTCTGCTCACGTCTGCTGCAAGGTTGCCGCCCATGAACATCGCCCCTTCTACGACCCAGGCCGCGCAGGACGTCCGTCCCGGCTATGCGGCTCGCGCGCTGATCGCGTCGGTGCTTGGCTATGCGATGGACGGCTTCGACCTGCTGATCCTCGGCTTCATGCTGCCCGTCATCGCTGTCGACCTGCACCTTTCGTCGACGCAAGCCGGGTCGCTGGTGACGTGGACGCTGGTCGGCGCAGTCGCGGGCGGCGTGATTTTCGGCGTCTTGAGCGATTACTTCGGCCGCGTGCGCATGCTCACGTGGACGATTCTCATCTTCGCGGTCTTCACGGGCCTGTGCGCGCTCGCGCAAGGTTACGGCGATCTGCTCGCGTACCGGACGATAGCGGGCATCGGGCTGGGCGGCGAGTTCGGTATCGGCATGACGCTCGTTGCTGAAGCTTGGCCGGCGGCACAGCGGGCACGCGTGTCATCGTATGTCGGGCTTGGCTGGCAACTGGGTGTGCTGGCGGCGGCGCTGCTTACGCCTTTGCTGCTGCCTGTGATCGGCTGGCGCGGGATGTTCGCGCTCGGGCTGCTGCCGGCCGTCGTGTCGTTTTTCGTGCGGCGGCGCGTCGAGGAGCCAGCGCTGTTCACGGAGCGCGTCGCGCGCGGCATGCGCAAGGCGCCAATGAAACTGCTCGTCGCCGACGCCCGCACGACCCGCGCTAGCCTGGGCGTCGCGATTCTCTGCTCGGTGCAGAACTTCGGCTATTACGGCCTGATGATCTGGCTACCCACTTATCTGTCGAAAACCTTCGGCTACTCGCTGACCCGCTCCGGCCTATGGACGGCCGTCACGGTGCTCGGCATGGCCGCCGGCATCTGGCTGTTCGGCGTCGCGGCCGACCGCTTCGGCCGCAAGCCCGCGTTCCTGTTCTACCAGGCGGGCGCCGTGGTGATGGTGTTCGTTTACTCGCAGTTGAGCACGCCGTTCGCGCTGCTGATTGGCGGCGCGGTGATGGGTATGTTCGTGAACGGGATGATTGGCGGCTATGGCGCGTTGATCTCCGAACTGTATCCGACCGACGCCCGCGCCACCGCGCAGAACGTGTTGTTCAACATCGGCCGCGCGGTTGGCGGGTTCGGGCCGGTTGCCGTCGGTGCGCTGGCCGCGCGATTTTCGTTCGCGGCGGCGCTCGGCGCGCTCGCTTCAATCTATCTCCTCGATATTCTCGCGACGCTCTTTCTGATCCCGGAACGCCGCGGCGCAATGCTCGATTGAGGCCTTGCCGCCATGCGGCGGCGGGCGGGATGGAAGTGTTTCCATGCGGCGCTGCAGCAAGCACTGGCGCGGCTGCGGCTTATCCATCCGGTACAAAACCTACTCTGAACCGTCGCATCCGGGGTGTACACTGGTCGGCCCGAAAAAGCTCAGCGTCGTTTGCTTTCCGCTGAGGTTTGACGCCGCGCCTAACCGGCGCACGCGAGAATCGCCGCCGTCGAGCAACCCGTCGACATTGGCCAGCGCAGCACGTGACATTGAGCCGGGCCCAATTATCAACGTCTCGCAGGTTAGAAAATGGACGAACAACTGAAGCAAAGCGCTCTCGCATATCACCAGAACCCGAAACCCGGCAAGATTTCGGTCACCCCGACCAAGCCGCTTTCGAACCAGCTGGATCTGTCGCTGGCGTATTCGCCGGGTGTCGCAGCCGCGTGCATGGCCATCTTCGACGAGCCGCTCGACGCGCAGAAGTACACGTCGCGCGGCAACCTCGTCGGCGTGATCACGAACGGCACGGCCGTGCTGGGTCTCGGCAACATCGGGCCGCTCGCCGCGAAGCCGGTGATGGAAGGCAAGGGCTGTCTCTTCAAGAAGTTCGCCGGCATCGACGTGTTCGATATCGAGCTGAGCGAGTCCGATCCCGACAAACTCGTCGACGCGATCGCGATGCTGGAGCCGACGCTCGGCGGCATCAACCTCGAAGACATCAAGGCGCCCGAATGCTTCTACATCGAGAAGAAGCTGCGCGAGCGCATGAAGATTCCCGTTTTCCACGACGACCAGCACGGCACGGCGATCATCGCGTCGGCGGCGATTCTCAACGGCCTGAAAGTGGTCGGCAAGAAGCTCGAAGAGGTCACGCTGGTGTGCTCGGGTGCGGGCGCGGCGGCGATCGCCTGTCTGGACCTGCTCGTGAATCTGGGCCTGTCGAAGAAGAACGTGCTCGTCGTCGATTCGAAGGGCGTGATCTACGAAGGCCGCGGCAACCTGGACCCGTCGAAGGAACGCTACGCGGCGAACACGGAAGCGCGCACGCTGGCTGACGCGATCAAGGGCGCGGACGTGTTCCTCGGCTGCTCGAGCGCGGGCGTGCTGAAGCCGGAAATGGTCAAGGAGATGGGCACGCAGCCGCTGATCCTCGCCCTCGCGAACCCGGAGCCGGAAATCCGCCCCGAAGAAGCGAAGAAGGTGCGCCCGGACTGCATCGTCGCGACGGGCCGTTCGGACTATCCGAACCAGGTCAACAACGTGCTGTGCTTCCCGTTCATCTTCCGTGGAGCGCTGGATGTCGGCGCAACGACGATCACGGAAGAAATGAAGCTCGCGTGCGTGCGCGCGATCGCCGAACTCGCGGAAGAAACCGATCAGGGCGATGAAGTCGCGAAGGCGTACGAAGGCCACTCGCTCGAATTCGGCCCCGACTACCTGATTCCGAAGCCGTTCGATCCGCGTCTGATCATCAAGATCGCGCCCGCCGTTGCGCAGGCCGCGATGGACTCGGGCGTCGCGACGCGTCCGATTCAGGACATGGACGCGTACCGTGAGCAGCTCGGCGCAACCGTCTACCGCACGGGCATGGTGATGCGCCCGGTGTTCGCGGCAGCGAAGGCGCAACCGGCGCGCATCGTGTTCGCGGAAGGCGAAGACGAACGCGTGCTGCGCGCCGCGCAATTCGTGCTGCTCGAAAAGATCGCGAAGCCGATTCTGGTCGGCCGCCCGAGCGTGATTGAGATGCGTCTGAAGAAGATGGGCTCGAAGCTCAAGTGCGGCGAAGATGTCGAGATCGTCAATCCGGAAGACGATCCGCGTTATCAGAAGAGCTGGCAGGCCTATCACGAGATCGGCGCACGCGAAGGCGTCACGCCGGAAGTCGCGAAGGCCGCGATGCGCAAGTTCAACACGCTGATCGGCGCGATTCTCGTGCATCTCGGCGACGCGGACGGCATGATCTGCGGTCTGATTGACACGTATCACGAGCATCTGAAGTTCGTCGAGCAGGTGCTGGGCAAGGCACAGAGCGTCGACAACTTCGCCGCGATGAACCTGCTGATGCTGCCGGGCCGCAACCTCTTCATCAGCGACACGTACGTGAACGAAGTGCCGACGGCCGAACAGCTCGCCGACATGACGATCCTCGCTGCGCGCGAGATCGAGAAGTTCGGCATCGCGCCGAAGGTCGCGCTGCTGTCGAACTCGAACTTTGGCAGCGTCCCGTCGTCGTCTTCGGCACGTATGGCGGCTGCGCGCAAGCTGATCGCAGAACGCGCGCCGCATCTCGAAGTGGACGGCGAAATGCACGGCGACGCCGCGCTGTCGGAAGCGGTGCGCAAAGCCGCGTTCCCCGGCACGACGCTGACGGGCGAAGCGAACCTGCTGATCATGCCGAACGTCGAAGCGGCGAACATCACGTACAACCTGCTGAAGATGATCGGCGGCGAAGGCGTGACGGTCGGTCCGTTCCTGCTCGGCGCGGCCAAGCCGGTGCATATCCTGACGCCGGCAGCGACGGTGCGCCGGATCATCAACATGACGGCCGTCGCTTCGGCGAATGCCAACGTGGAACGAAACGTCGCGAAGTAAGCTTCGTTCGTTGATGAGATAAAAAAAGGGCACCGCGAGGTGCCCTTTTTACTTCGGGAGTGACAGAAGGTCAGGCGACGTGCCGCTCAACCCCACCCATCGTCGCGCGCCACTTCGCGAGCAACGACGCCCACTTCGCCCGCACGCCCTTCAGGTTGTTCTCCTTGACGTGGCCATAACCGCGAATCGCATCCGGCAGATTCGCGAGCTCAACAGCCAGCGCACGCTTCTCCGCCGTCAGCCCGCCGACCAGTTCATGCACCAGCGTCTCATACTCGACGATCAGCGCCCGTTCGGTGCGACGCTCTTCCGTCTTGCCGAACACATCGAGCGCCGTGCCGCGCAGGAACTTCATCTTCGCGAGCACGTGCATCGCATTAAGCATCCACGGACCGTACTGCTTCTTCACCAGATGCCCATGCGCGTCCTTCTTCGACGTCGCCGGCGGCGCGAGGTGGAACTTGAGCTTCCAGTCGCCCTCGAAATTCGCCTTCAGCTTCTCGACGAACGCCGGGTCCGAATAGAGACGCGCCACTTCGTACTCGTCCTTGTACGCCATCAGCTTGTGCAGATTCTTCGCGACGGCTTCCGTCAACGGCATTTGACCGTCGAAGGTGTCGAGCTTCGTTTCGGCGGCCCGCACTGTTTCGATCAGCTTGCGGTAACGCGTCGCGTACGCTTCGTTCTGATACTGGGCGAGGTACTGCGCGCGCTTGTCGATCAGCGTATCGAGCGCCTTCGGCGTATGCAGCGAAACGATCTTGCTGCTCGCGGCATTCGCCGTGTTGCCATCATCGATACGATCTTGCATCTGCGCGAGCTTGCGCACGGCGGCCAGATCGTGAGCCGCGCGACGGCCCCATTCGAACGCCGCGAGATTCTTCTCGACCTGCACTGCGTTCAGCTCAATCGCGCGAACCAGCGACTCATGCGTGAGCGGCAGCCAACCCTTCTGCCACGCGTAGCCGAGCACGAACGGGTTCGTGTAGATGGCATCGCCGAGCAGCGCAACCGCGAAGTGATTCGCGTCGACGGCGGCGACTTGCTCGTCGCCCGCTGCCGCGCGCACGTCCGCATCCGCGTTCGCGCCAGGGAAGCGCCAGTTCGGGTTCTTGATGAACTCCGCGGTCGGCGTCGGCGCGCTGTTCAGCACGACGTGCGTTTGACCGGCCTGCATCCGCGACACGCATTCGTCGCTGGCCGTCACGAGCGAGTCGCAGCCGATCACCAGGCTCGCTTCGCCCATCGCGATACGCGTCGCGTGGATGTCGGCGGGCTGGTTCGCGATCTGCACGTGGCTCATCACGGCGCCGCCCTTTTGCGCGAGGCCTGTTACGTCGAGCACGGTGACACCCTTGCTTTCGAGGTGCGCAGCCATGCCGAGCAGCGCGCCGATCGTCACGACACCCGTGCCGCCGACGCCCGTCACCAGCACGCCATATGGCTTCGCGATGGCGGGGACTTCAGGATCGGGAACCGGCGGCATCGCGTCGCCCGCGACACCCGACGCCTGCGGCTTGCGCAATTGCCCGCCTTCGACCGTCACGAAGCTCGGGCAGAAGCCCTTCAGACACGAGTAGTCCTTGTTGCAGGTCGACTGGTTGATCTGCCGTTTCGTGCCGTACTCGGTTTCGAGCGGCTCGACGGACAGGCAGTTCGACTGCACCGAGCAATCGCCGCAACCTTCGCAGACTGCCTCGTTGATGACGACGCGCTTCGCAGGATCGGGATACGCGCCGCGTTTCCGACGGCGGCGCTTCTCGGTCGCACAGGTCTGGTCGTAGATCAGGATCGTCGTGCCTTCGATCTCGCGCAGTTCGCGCTGCACGTCGTCAAGCTGGTCGCGATGGTGAATCGTGATGCCGGGCGCAAGACCGACGTTCGCGTTGTACTTCTCCGGCTCGTCGGTGACGATCACGATCTTCTTCGCGCCTTCGGCGGCGAGCTGATGCGTGATCTGCGGCACCGTCAGCACGCCGTCGACGGGCTGGCCGCCCGTCATCGCGACAGCGTCGTTGTAGAGAATCTTGTACGTGATGTTCGCCTTCGACGCGATCGCCGCGCGAATCGCGAGCAGGCCGGAGTGGAAGTAGGTGCCGTCACCCAGGTTGGCGAACACGTGCTTGTCGTTCGTGAACGGCGCCTGGCCGACCCACGCGACGCCCTCGCCACCCATCTGGCTGAACGTGCTGGTGCTGCGGTCCATCCACACGGTCATGTAGTGGCAGCCAATGCCTGCCATCGCGCGCGAGCCTTCCGGCACATTCGTCGACGTGTTGTGCGGACAGCCGGAGCAGAACCACGGCTTGCGCTCCGCCTGAACGCGCGGGCGCGCGAGCGCCTTTTCCTTCGCTTCGATCACTGCGATGCGCGTGGCGATGCGCGCGCGCACGTCGGACGGCAGGTCGAACTTGTCGAGCCGCGTTGCAATCGCCTTCGCGATCAGCGCGGGTGAGAGTTCATAGTGCGCGGGCAGCAGCCAGTTGCCCATCGGCACCGACCATTCGCCGCCTGCGCCGTCCTTCTCGTCGAACTTGCCGAACACGCGCGGACGCTGAGCGTCGGGCCAGTTGTACAGTTCTTCCTTGATCGCGTATTCGAGAATCTGGCGCTTTTCTTCGACCACCAGAATCTCTTCGAGGCCGCGCGCGAAGGCATGCGCGCCTTGCGCTTCGAGCGGCCACACGCAGCCGACCTTGTAGAGGCGAATGCCGATGCGCGAGCACGTTTCGTCGTCGAGGCCGAGATCGGTCAGCGCCTGGCGCACGTCGAGATACGCCTTGCCGCCCGTCATGATGCCGAAGCGCGCATGTGGCGAATCGATCTCGATGCGATCGAGCTTGTTGGCGCGCACATAGGCCAGCGCGGCGTACCACTTGTAGTCGAGCAGACGCGCTTCCTGCACGAGCGGCGGATCGGGCCAGCGAATGTTGAGACCGCCTTCGGGCATCGCGAAGTCGGTGGGCAGAATGATTTGCGTGCGGTGCGGATCGATATCGACGGAAGCCGATGATTCGACCACGTCGGTCACGCACTTCATCGCGACCCACAGGCCGGAGTAACGGCTCATCGCCCAGCCGTGCAGGCCGAAGTCGAGATATTCCTGCACGTTCGACGGAAACAGCACGGGCAGGCCGCATGCCTTGAACAGGTGCTCGGACTGGTGCGCGAGCGTCGACGACTTGGCGGCGTGATCGTCGCCGGCCAGCACAAGGACGCCGCCATGTGGCGACGAACCGGCCGAGTTGCCGTGCTTGAACACGTCGCCCGAACGGTCGACGCCGGGACCCTTGCCGTACCACATCGAGAACACGCCGTCGTATTTGGCGCTTGGGTAGAGATTGACCTGCTGCGAGCCCCACACGGCGGTGGCGGCGAGGTCTTCGTTGACGCCTGGCTGGAACACGACCTGGTGCGCGGCGAGATGCTTCTTCGCCTTCCACAGCGACAGGTCGAGACCGCCGAGCGGCGATCCGCGATAGCCCGAGATGAACCCGGCTGTATTGAGCCCGGCGGCCTGGTCGCGTTCCTGTTGCAGCATCGGCAGGCGGACCAATGCCTGGATGCCGCTCATGTACGCGCGGCCGCGTTCAAGCGTGTATTTGTCGTCGAGCGTGACGGAAGTCAGCGCGGCTTCGAGCGAGGCTCGCTGACCGGCGTCTAGCGGGGCATTCATTATGTGTACTCCTCCACCCAGTTTGGGATCACCAAAATCTGCTTGGCCTCGGCATCTTGTGAATGCTTCGGCCGGGGTCGCCATGTTGACGGCTTTTGATCGATGGTAGCACTGGTGAAAACCCGCCGCCTATCGTCGGAAACACCACGATGCGGGACAGGACACGAACAAAATGTCGTTCGTATGACCGCGGGCGAGCTTTTTCGTTTGCCGCTGTTACAGGGTGTAAAAGCTTGCAACGTGCGGAACTGGTCTTGAAATGTCGGTCTAAACTCCCCAACTGCATGAATCGCAACGTTCCGCATGCGGCGGAGCTTCGCTGTGCAGTCGAAAAAGGAGTACGCATGAACACGAAACACATCCAGACCTTCCTGATGGTCTCGGCAGCATTCTTCGCGATGAGCGCGCCGATGCGCCCCAATAGCGCCAATGCGCTCGCGAATGCCGTCACGCGCACCACGCAGGTCGCCGCGACGACGGTCGCCGTGAACCAGCGGCGCGAATCCGACGACACGGAGCAGCGTGGCTGACGCGCTCGGGCGGGTGATCGGCTGATCGTCCGCGGCGTATGAACAGATGAGAACCGGTTGAGGGAGAGAAAAGCCGGTTCTCAAAATGCAAAAGGCGAGGATCGTACGATTCCTCGCCTTTTCTTATTTGGCTCTAACTTTTAGCCGCAGCGTGTTAGGCCTTGTCCTGCACGACACCGCGACGAATCTGATCCAGTTCGATCGATTCGAACAGCGCCTTGAAGTTACCCTCGCCGAAACCCTGGTTGCCCTTGCGCTGGATGATCTCGAAGAAGATCGGTCCGATCTGGTTCTCGGTGAAGATCTGCAGCAGCAGGTCTTCGCGCGCGCCGTCGATGAGAATCTTGCGCTTGCGCAGTTCGTCCAGCGGCTCGCCGTGATTCGGCACGCGGCGATCGACGAGTTCGTAGTACGTGTCGATCGTGTCGAGCAGCGAAATGTTCGCGCCGCGCAGGCCGTCGACCGTCGCGTAAATGTCGTTCGTGCCGAGCGCGATATGCTGGATCCCTTCGCCGTGATACGCGTCGAGATATTCCTGGATCTGGCCCGCCGTTTCCGAACCTTCCTCGTTGATCGGAATGCGGATCTTGCCGCACGGCGACGTCATCGCCTTCGACTTGACGCCCGTCACCTTGCCTTCGATATCGAAGTAGCGCACTTCGCGGAAATTGAACAGGCGCTCGTAGAACTCGGCCCACTCTTGCATGCGTCCGCGATGGACGTTGTGCGTCAGGTGATCGATATAGGTGAGGCCGTGGCCGACGGGATTCGGGTTCGCGCCCGGAATCGGTTCGAAGTCGACGTCATAGATGTTGATGTCGCCGACGCTGTTCGGCGCCGCGCCGTTCTTGCCGCGCCAGCGGTCGACGAAATAGATCAGCGAATCGCCAATCCCCTTGATGGCCGGAATGTTCAGCTCCATCGGGCCGGTCTTGTTGTCGAAGCCCCATGCGCCGAGTTCGAGCGCGCGCTGGTACGCCTTTGCCGCGTCCTGCACGCGGAACGCGATCGCGCAGATCGACGGACCGTGCAGACGCGCGAAGCGCTGCGCAAACGAGTCGGGCTCGCCATTGACGATGAAGTTGATCTCGCCTTGACGGTACAGCGTCACGTTCTTGTGGCGATGCTTCGCGATGGCCGTGAAACCCATGCTCTCGAACAGCTTGCCGAGCGCGACGGGGTCCGGCGCGGTGTATTCGATGAACTCGAAGCCGTCGGTGCCGACGGGATTCTCCCAGGTAGAAACCTTCATGTCTGTCTCCTCGACTGTGTGCGGGGCGCATCGCGCGATCTGATGAAGAACAGTGTAGTTGCCGGTTCAGGAAGAAAACTTGCGAAGTTAATCGGCGAACACTACGCTTGCGCTATCTTCTGGCGCTTGATTCGTATTGGACGGCAGAACATGGCTCAAATTGAGATAGACGCGATCGACCGGCGCATTCTCGCGATTCTTCAGGAAAACGGGCGGCTGTCGAATCAGGAGATCGCCGAGCGGGTGAACCTGTCGCCGAGTCCATGTTTGCGGCGCATCCGCAGGCTGGAGGAAATCGGCGTGATTCGCGGTTATGTCGCGCTGTTGGATTCGCAGATGCTCGGGCTCGATCTGCTCGCTTACGTCAATGTGCGGCTGGAGAAGCGCGGCGGCCCGGCGCTCAGCGCACGCGCGGACGGCACGCCAGGGCGTGCGGGCGCAACGCATTCGGAACTGTTCCGAGTGGCGGTGCAGGGCTGGCCGGAAGTCGTCGCGTGCTACGCAATGACGGGCGACATGGACTATCTGCTGCGCGTGCAGGTGCGCGACATGGCGCACTTTTCGCGGTTCGTGCAGGACCAGTTGCTGCGGCATCCGTCGGTGATCGACGTGAAGTCGAGCTTTTCGCTGGAGAAGTTCAAGGAGACGACCGCGCTGCCGCTTTGACAACGAGCGTGATGCGCAAAAGAAAAGGGCGGCTCGGTGAAGAGCCGCCCTTTGGCGATGTTTTTTGCGCTGAAGCTTACGCGGCGATCGCGGTCGGAATGAACGATTCAATCAGCTTCGACGTGTTGCGCGCCTGGCGCTTGAGCACATAGTCGAACACGGCGGCTTGTTCCTGCAGCATCTCCGAGATGATGCTGTTCTGATCTGCGGGCGTGAGCGTCAGATAGGCGTCCGCTTCACCGTACGCATATTCGATCTTCATGCCGGCCTTCTTGGCGATGTGCATCATCGTCGTGTTGCGCGACAGGCAGTGGATGTACAGCGTTGTGACGTGCGTGTTGCGGCTGCGGATGGCGGCGCGCTCGAAGAGCTTCGTGCCGATGCCCTGACCGCGCACGCTTTCCGACACCGACACGCCGAATTCAGCGGTACGCGTATCGCCTTCAGCCGGCAGATAGGCCAGATGGCCGACGCCGACCAGTTCAAGATGACGGTCGAACACGCCGAACACGGTGTCGCGGCTGAAATCCAGCATGCGAACGTAGTTTTCGATGACGTGATCAGGCGTGACCTGACCAAAGCGCAGCAGGCGATCGTCTTCGTCGAGTTCAAGGAAGTGAGCGAGCAGACGCTCGCGGTCTTTCTCGCTGAGTTCCCGGATCAGAACAGGCGCGCGGCCGGCGACATTCAGCAAGCGATCGACAACGATCGGCTCGGCGGCGCGGACGGTTTGCAGATTCATGGTGGGTTCTCCTTTTAGCTATGCGGCATGATGCGCCGCAACAAGCATTCTAATGGAAAACCCGAAGTCTCACTGGGGAAAACCCTGAGTCAAGTCGAGGACAAGGTCTAAAATTGTGCGCGATGACTCTTATATTATTGATTTTTAAGGAAAATATATGAGGCGGTCGCGCGCCGTGGCTGCGTCGTCTTGTCACAACGACGGCACGGTAATTGCTGCGTGACGGCATCCATTCGAGGCCGGGCGCGTGGCGGCGCGGACCTCAGTGACCGCCAGCGCCACCATCCGATGCACGCACGGTCAGCCCATGATCCACCATCGCGACCACCTGTTCGGCGAATTCCCGATAGCCCATCGGGCCGCCCGGCTTCAGCCAGGTGAACGTCCAGTTGATCATCCCGAACACCATCATCGTGAGGGCGGTCTGGTTTTCGCGCGCCACGCTCTCGGGGTACGCGCGCGCCAGTTGCCGTGCGAACGCGGCGACCACGTCGCGCTGACGGTTCAGGATGATCTCGCGCTGCGCTTCGACCAGATATTTGACGTCGTTCAATAGCGCGACGTGCCGGCTGTGCGACGTCTCGTACTCGGAAAGGAACGCGCGGATCAGCTCGGCGAAGGTTTCGCGTTCGGTGAGTCCGCGCCGCTGGCTCGCGCCTTCTACCTCGGCGATGATCAGCATCAGTCGCTTCGTGTAGCGGTCGAGCAGGTCGAAGAGAATCGCTTCCTTGCTCTCGTAATAGTGATAAAGGCGCGCTTTCGACGTGCCGCTCGCCGCAGCCAGATCGGCCATCGACGTGCTGGGATAGCTCGTTTGAGCGAATTTTTCGGCGGCCAGATCGAGGATCTGGTCGCGCTGGCTTTCATGGTCTGGGGCTCGTGTACGGGCCATGATTATTCTGGTTGGTCTTATACGGGAGAAAGGGTTGTGCGCGTGACGTGCATTTCTAGCGAACGCCAGTCATCCGCGTCGCCGCGCAACTGCAACTGGCCAGCGGCCGCCAGCTCGCGCAGTCGCCACAGCACGAGGCTGTCGCTGACCAGCAAGCCGTTATCCGCCGCCATCACGCAAGCGGCAACGCGCCCGGCGGGCTGCCAGCCTTCGACGGCGTGTTCAAGGATCAGCGCGTCCAGTTCGGCGAACGTGCCAGTCGTAAAGGTATTGTCGTGCCAGCGGCGCAGCTCGGCGTCGACGACTTTCACTTCCTGCCATTCGAGCGCGAGCCTGCCGATGCGCAGCACCGAAATCGGCGCAACGCCGGGCAGGCGTTTTTGCAGCAGATCGGGGGCGAACATGCTGACTGAGGTCGCGCGATCGGGGCGATGTAGCGGGGCGCTTGCATCGCCCGTCAGTTCGTCGATCGACAGACGCACTTCGTTGAGTCGCTGCGGCATCTCGCGCAGATGGAAGCACACGCGGCGCAGCGTCAGCTGATCGGCGGCGCTCTGGCCGTGCCACACGACCACATGGGTCGTACCGTCGACCACTGCTTTCAGCTCGTCCGCCTGCTGTTCTAGCTCGGCGAGAAAATCGCGCGCGGTGTCGCCGATGACGCCTCCCCAGAAGTCGGCACGTACCTGCGGCGTGTCGTCGATGCCTTGCAACGGGCCGACGGCCAGATCGTCGCGCAGGGGCAGCACGATATCCGTGCGGCGCGCCTGGTCGAGCGCCTTGCGCAGAGAATCGGCGGCGACGTCGCCATTGGTGATATGGATCGTGCTCATGGTCATTGACGGGCGGTTCTCGCGCGCTTCGGGCGCAATGCGAAGCGCAGTTCGAGCACGCAGTTCGGTCAGGTAACGGAAAAGGCCGCCCGTCCGAGGAATGCGTTTCCCCTGACGAGCGGCCCCTAGTGTAAGCGGATCGCGTGTGTGCCGAAAGCGACGATGCGCACGTTCGGTGCATGGCGCACTGCGCCATGCGGGCATCAGCGTTCGTCGTAGCTGACCACGACCTTGTCGCTGACCGGATGGCACTGGCAGGTCAGCACGTAGCCGTCGCGGATTTCGTGCTCTTCCAGCGTGTAGTTCTTTTCCATCTTCACTTCGCCTTCGAGCACCTTCGCGCGGCACGTGCAGCAGACGCCGCCCTTGCACGCATACGGCAGCGCCAGTCCGGCGCGCAGGCCGACGTCGAGCACGCTCAAGCCCTGATACGGCAGCCGCAGCTTGCGCTTCTTGCCGTCGAGGACGATTTCGAGGTCGGCGGCCGGCGTGTCGTCCGTAATTTCCACGGTGGGCACACCGGCCTGCGGCAGCGGCGTGCCGAAACGCTCGACGTGTACCTTCGCCTGCGGCACGCCCGCTGTCTTCAGCGCGGCTTCGGCGGCATCCATCATCGGCCCGGGGCCGCAGATGAAGGCTTCGTCGATCGAGTCCACAGGCACGAGCGTCTCGAGGAACGACTCGCACTTCGCCTGGTCGAGCACGCCGTTGAACAGCTCGACGTCCTGGATATCGTCGGACAGCACGTGATACAGCACGAAGCGGTTCATGAACCGGTTCTTCAGGTCTTCGAGCTCTTCGGCGAACATGATCTGATCGACGCTGCGGTTGCCGTAGATCAGCGTGAACGTGCTGCGCGGTTCGATTTCGAGCGTCGTCTTGATGATGGCCAGCACGGGCGTGATGCCCGAGCCGCCCGAGAACGCGACGTACTGCTTGCCGTGATCGGCGTTCAGGTGCGTGAAGAAGCGGCCGTCGGGCGTCATCACTTCGAGCGTGTGGCCGGGTTGCAGCGTATCGAACGCGAAGTTCGAGAAGCGGCCGCCGCGCACGCGCTTGATGCCGATGCGCAACTCGCCGTCGCGGTCGTAATCGGTGACGCCGACACAGATCGAATACGAGCGGCGCGTTTCCTCACCGTCGATATGCGTCTTCAGCGTGACGAACTGGCCCTGCGTGAAGCGATACTGCTCGCGCAGTTCGGCGGGGACTTCGAAGGCGACGGAGACCGCATCGGCGGTTTCGGGCCGCACTTCCCGGATGCGCAGCGGATGAAATTGCGGGGTAGCCATATCAGTACGGTTTGAAATAGTCGAAGGGTTCGCGGCAGTCGACGCAGCGGTACAGCGCCTTGCAGGCTGTCGAGCCGAATTGCGCGAGGCGTTCGGTGTGCTTCGAGCCGCAACGCGGGCAGGCAGGCGCGGGCAGCGAGCGCGGGACGAAGCGGATCACTTTTTCTTTCGATCCAGCGTTCGCGGTGGGCTCGCCGCTGCCGCAGTTGCCCGTTGGCGGCGCGATGCCGTAGGCGCGCAGCTTGTCGCGGGCGTCGTCGGTGATCCAGTCGGTGGTCCAGGCGGGCGCGAGCACGGTTGCCACGCGATACGGCGTGAAACCCGCCGCGTCGAGCGCATGACCGATGTCTTCCGCGATCTGCGACATCGCCGGGCAACCCGAGTAAGTCGGCGTGATGACGACTTCGAGCGCGCCGTCGGCGGCGTGGCGCACGTCACGCAAAATGCCCAGTTCGCGGATCGACACGACAGGGATTTCCGGGTCGGGCACGGCTTCGAGCACGGCCCACGCCTGGGCGAGCGCGTGATCCGGTGCAATGGCGGCTGTTTGAGCGGTCGACATCATCGTGGGTTTCACCTGTTGGATCGACGGATTACCAGCTTGCGCCCGGATGCTGGCGCGCGAGGCTTTGCATTTCGGCAAGCAGGAAGCCCATGTGCTCCGAATGCTCGCCGTGCTTGCCTGTCGTGATGTGCTTGACGGGCTCGGGCAGTTTCAGCGTCGCTTCGTCGAGCGCGGCGCGCAGGTCTTCGAGCCACACAGCTTCAATTTCGGACGTCTTCGGGCCGACACCGGCAGCGGCGATCGCGTCTTCTGTCGCGTCGGCGCTGAAAAATTCGCGCGTGTACGGCATCAGATAGTCGAGCGCAGCTTGTGCGCGGCTGTGGGATTCGTCCGTGCCGTCGCCGAAACGCACCAGCCACTCGTGCGAGTGATGCACGTGATACTGCGTTTCCTTGATCGACTTGGCAGCGATGGCGGCCAGCTGTTCGTCCGACGAACCCGTCAAAGCCGACCACACATGCAGCATCAGCGTCGAGTAAAGGAAGTTGCGAACGATCGTGACCGCGTAGTCCTTGTCGGCGCGCGCCGTGCCTGCGAGCGGCCCGACATGCGGCAGCTCGGCAAGCGTATAGTTCGCGAACTCGCGCTCGGCGCGGAAGAACGCGTAGTCGTCTTCCGTGCGGCTCTGGCCGGTCACCGTCTTTTCCAGATCGGCGGCGTGCGTGTACAGCAGGCGCGCCTGGCCGACCAGGTCGAGGCTCATGTTCGACAGCGCGATGTCTTCTTCGAGAATCGGGCCGTGGCCGCACCATTCCGCGTTGCGCTGACCGAGGATCAGCGCAGTGTCGGCGAGGCGCAGCACGTAGGCGAGGTGTTGGGGTGTGATATCCATGACTCGCGCTTACATGTGGTTGACTTCGTCGGGCAACTGATAGAACGTCGGATGGCGATAGATCTTGTCCGCCGCCGGTTCGAACAGTTCTGCCTTGTCGTCAGGCGCCGATGCCGTAATCGCCGACGACGGCACCACCCAGATGCTCACGCCTTCCTGCCGGCGCGTGTAGACGTCGCGCGCCATGCGCAGCGCCATCGACGCGTCCGACGCGTGCAGGCTGCCGCAATGCTTGTGGTCGAGTCCCTGCTTGCTGCGCACGAAGACTTCCCAGATCGGCCATTCCTTGTTCATTGCTATCTCCTTCCAGTCCTTCCAGATTCGGGGCGCCACTCAGGCGGCGTGTTGCTGCGCGCGCTGGCGCTGTTTTTCGGCATGGGCAAGGGCGGCTTCGCGGACCCAGGCGCCGTCGTTGTGCGCCTTCACGCGCGTGGCGAGGCGTTCCTTGTTGCACGGGCCGTCGCCGTTGACGACGCGCCAGAACTCATCCCAGTCGAGGTCGCTGTAATCGTAGTGGGCGCGTTCTTCGTTCCACTTCAGATTCGGGTCCGGCAGCGTGACGCCCAGCACCTTCGCCTGCTCGACGGTCGCGTCGACGAATTTCTGACGCAGGTCGTCGTTCGTGATGCGCTTGATGCCCCACTTGGCCGACTGGTTGCTGTGGACGGAATCCTTGTCGCTCGGGCCGAACATCATCAGCACGGGATACCACCAGCGGTTCACCGCCTGCTGGACCAGCTCGCGCTGCGCGTCGGTGCCTTTCATCATTGCGAGCAACGCGTCGAAGCCCTGGCGTTGGTGGAACGACTCTTCCTTGCAGATTCGGATCATCGCGCGCGCATACGGACCGTACGTGCAGCGGCACAGCGGAATCTGGTTCATGATCGCCGCGCCGTCGACCAGCCAGCCGATCACGCCGACGTCCGCCCAGGTCGGGGTCGGGTAATTGAAGATGCTCGAGTACTTCGCCTTACCGGAGTGCAGCCCGTCGATCATCTGGTCGCGCGTGACGCCGAGCGTTTCGGCCGCGCTATACAGATAGAGGCCGTGGCCGCCTTCGTCCTGCACCTTGGCGAGCAGGATCGCCTTGCGCTTCAGGCTCGGCGCGCGCGTGATCCAGTTTCCTTCCGGCAGCATGCCGACGATTTCCGAGTGCGCGTGCTGTGATATTTGACGGACCAGCGTCTTGCGGTACGCGTCGGGCATCCAGTCTTGCGGCTCGATCTTGCCGTCGGCGGCCATGACTGCGTCGAAACGGGCCTGCTCGGGCGAACTGGCGGCCGCGTCGAGCGGGGCGACATTGCCGGGGATGTCGAGGGATTGCGTGTACATATGAACGCTCTCGTCATGAGTAAGTGTGTGTTCGGCAGTATAAACCAACCGTCCGGTCGGTTAATAAATTTTTCGAGATAGACCAGTAGGGGTTTGCACTATGCAATCATGCACAATGAGCGGCTCGTGTTCTCAACCATTTTTCACCAATCAGTCGCAATGACCACTCGTTCTCTTGCCGTCGTGTGTGGCGCGGTTCTGTCTTCCTTCCTGCTGGCGTCAGTTCCCGTTTCCGCTGCCGATAACTCGCCTTGGGTTACCACCTGGGCGACCGCGCTCCAGCCGATACCGCAAATATCCAATCCGCCGCCGTTGTACCGGGCGCCTGACGTCGCGGGGCGGACGCTTCGGCAGATTGTGTATCCGACGCTTTCGGGCGAGGTCGCACGCATCCATATAAGTAATGCGTATGGGAAAGCGCCGCTTGTGATCGAAGAGCTGCGGATCGCGCGGTCCGGTGCCGGCGCGGGCGTTCAGATTGGGACGGAGGCGCGGGTGACTTTCGGCGGAAAGCCGGCCGTTAGCGTGCCGCCGGGCGGAGAAATCGATAGCGATCCCGTCCGTGTCGCGATTTCAGCCGGAATGCCGTACGCGGTCAGCAGCTTTATGGGGCGCGAGCAAAAATTGATCGCGTGGCATCGCGTGTCGAGCCAGGTCAACTATCTGTCGATGCCGGGCAACCATGCCGGCGACGCCTCAGCCGACGCTTACCGGCAACGGATCACCCAGTTCGCGTGGGTGACGGGCGTACAGGTCGAGGCGCCTTCGTCGTCGACGATTGCTGCGATCGGCGATTCGATTACGGATGGGATGCGCTCGAGCCTGAATGAGAACCAACGCTGGCCGGATGCGCTGGCGCGAAGGGTGGCGCGGAGCGGCGACAAGTCGGTGGCGGTCGTGAATCTGGGGATCAGTGGAAACCGGCTGTTGACGGATTCGAGCTGCTACGGGGACGCGCTCGCGTCGCGCTTCGGGAGGGACGTGCTGGCTCAGCCGGGCGTGAAGACGGTGATTCTGCTGATCGGCATCAATGACATCAACTTCGCAGCGATGCCGGCGCATGGCGGGCTGGATTGCGATGCTCCGCATACGCAGGTGACGGCGGATGGCCTGGTCGCGGGCTACAAGCGTGTGATTGCGGCGGCGCATGCTCGCGGGGTGCGGATTTTCGGCGCAACGCTGACGCCGGCGGCGCTGCCGCCGCAGCGCGAGGCGATTCGCGCGGAGGTGAATCAATGGATCCGGACGAGCCGGGCGTTCGATGGGGTCGTGGATTTCGACGCCGCGCTGCGCGACCCGGCTGATCCGACGCGCCTGCGGCGCTCGTTCGACAGTGGAGACCAGATTCATCCCAGCGACGCAGGCTATTCGGCGATGGCGGACGCGATCCCGCTGCAGCCGGTGGTTGGCGGTTTGAAGTGACCCTTGAAAAAATCTTTGCGTCACACCCTTGTCACGGGGCACGGGATGGCCTAAGATTCGCGTCCTCGTTGAGCAGCAGGCAGTTGGGTGCGACGCAACGGGGCCGCGGCAGAAACGGCGCGGTCGTGAAGTCGGCAGGGTTTTTCAGGCGATGCTAAAAAAACCGGTTGACGAAACGAAAGAGGTTCTTCATAATCTCGTTTCTCTGCTGCTGACGCAGCAACGTGGTGAAAGCAAGGCGCTTCCCGCGAATGTTCTTTAACAATCAACAGCCGATAAGTGTGGGTGCTCGATGGCGGCGCGCGGTGATCTTCGGGTCACCGAATAGCGAAAGTAATCGAGTCTCACACAGAAGTAATTGAGGAAGGTTTGAG
>NZ_FNDI01000081.1:0-1219 GCF_900100565.1 Paraburkholderia steynii
TCGTTCTGAGAGAAATGCCGTCAGGTCTTGTCCCTTGACGGTTTCAGGCCCGCCAGTCCGTTCCCCGCTGGCGGGCCTTCTTGTTTGTGCAGCGTTGGGCGCGACCGGATCCAGGTGTGGGATCAACATGCCCATCCGCACCCCGGTCTGCAGGCGAATCCGCTCGACCTCGTCGAGGCTGATGTCAGCATGGCGCCGGGCATACAGCTGCGTGGTGTACCTCGACGCGTGATTGGCCATTGCCGCGGCGTTCTCGAGCGCATCACCGTTTTTCAGACAGGCGGTGATGCCCGTGATGCGCAACGTTTGCTTGCCGATCGCCGTGCCAATGCCAGCGGCCAGCGCCAGCCGGCGCATCATCGCGTACGCGTTCGCCTTCGGTAGCGGCGTCATGCTGCGCTTCCTGGTGCCACGCGCGATCGTGCGGACCAGCGGCCCCTTCGTGTACGTGCCGATGCCGGTGCCGTCGAAGTACGCCTGCAGGTCTGCCTCAAGCGTTTGGTGACACAGCATCTCGTGCGCCTTGCCCACGTTTCTCGCGCCGCCGCGCGAACCAAAAAACACCAGTGCAATTAGCACGCGATCCCTGAAGCCTATCGGCGTCGTCACATCGATGCGGTCGAGCAGCAGCCGCGCCTTGGTTGCATCGAGCACCGGGATTTTTCCCGTTTTTCGTGGTGTGGCCAGGGCCACCCACCGACGATGAGCTAAGGGGCAAATGAAGTAATGCCAATTTTTTGGTGCGCAAGCGCACAACGTTGTTGGCGGGCGCGCGCTGTTTTTTCCAGGTTGCTGCTTCTTTCCCGCACCTGCATTGCGAGGTATGCCCGCGCTCACGGACTGCGGGACGTTGCAATCCGTCGCGCGATGGCGCCATTTCGTGCTGTTCGGTTATAGCGGACAGCTGCGCGATTATCTGTTTGCCGGCAGCAGACGTTCATTTGTCGCCTGGTCGCTTGAAAAGCCGCCTTCAAAAAATCCCAGAGAACAAATCTCCTTTAGTTTCATATGGTTATCGTGTTATTTCGGAGCTCCGCACACGACTGGCACACCCTGTGCATATGTAGCAGCGAGCGCAAACAAATCGTGCTCTTCCAACCCGAAGCAACTGATCCCAGGAGATTGACCATGAGCTCGCTGACCATCAAAGACCTCTCGCATAACGAAGAACTGTCTGTCGAAGCACTCGCCTCGGTACGCGGCGGCAGCAACTACAACG
>NZ_FNDI01000060.1:0-24492 GCF_900100565.1 Paraburkholderia steynii
CGGATGTTCAGTCAGGCATTTCTCGATTTCTCCTGGCTCAATGCGAAAGCCCCGGATTTTTATCTGATTGTCGTTGCGTCCCAAATAAATCAGATTCCCGTCTGGAAGATAGCGAGCCAAGTCTCCCGTACGATACATGCGGGCTCCGGTTGATGAGGAAAACGGATCGGTGAGGAAACGCTCCGCTGTCAAGTCCGGTCGATTCAGGTAACCACGGGTGACGCCATCGCCACCGATATAGATTTCGCCTCGAGCGCCTATAGGAACTGGCTGATGATGATCGTCCAGAAGATAGACACGGGTATTTGCGATGGGTCGGCCAATGGGCACATGGGTCATGCCGTTAGTCGGTCCAGTGACGGTATAGGTCGTGCATCCGATTGTGGTTTCGGTTGGACCGTATTCGTTGATCAGCGCGACACCCGGATACATTCGCTGCCAGATCTCCAGGTCATCTGGGGCGATTGCTTCGCCGCCGAGCAACAGCTTGCATGCAGGGGGAAGCGGATTGCCAGACGCCAGCAGCGAATTGAGAACTTTGAGGTGGGAAGGCGTCAGTTTGACCAGTGCATACGGTCTTCCATTCAGGATAGACTCAAATTGCTGCTCTGTGGGAAGGATCGTCAGCGGTTGGCCTGCAATGAGCGCACCTAATATGACAGTGACACTTCCGTCGAATGAGAAGGACATGGTCGTAGGCGAGCCGCTACCGCCGGCATCGGCATAATAGTTAGGAAGCGCCCACGTGAAATAATTTACGAGTTGTCGATGCTCAACCATGACCCCTTTAGGTGTCCCTGTCGAACCCGACGTATAGATGACATAGGCCATGTGCTCAGGCAGAAGGCCAAGGTCTCTTGGATCGAGATTCGAGTCGGTACAGTCATTCCATACGGGGCTGGCCGAATCCAGTTCGACAAGGCGTCGCCCGTGCAGTTTCTCCTCGTCGAACAGCCGGCGGCCGGTGACGTCACAAAGCAGAAACGCAGGATCGGCATCCATGAGAATGGTGCCAAGGCGACCAGAGGGATAGGCGGGGTCGAGCGGTACATATGCACATCCGGCCTTAAGCACCGCCAATACGCCAATCACCAGTTCAATTGATCGCTCAACGCAAATAGCCACCCGATCATCCGGCTTGACGCCTTGCTGGACCAGAAAGTGTGCAAGCTGGTTTGCTTGGGCATTGAGCTGCTCGAACGAGACCGTATCATCGCCAAAAATCAGCGCAGTCGCCCCGGGGGCGGCACGGACCTGATCCTCAAAAAGCTGGTGTATACACCGGTCCATGGGATAAGGAGACTGAGTCCGATTCCAAGTCTCCAGCAACAGGGTACGCTCATCTGGCGGAAGCAAATCAAGCTGGCTGGCACAGACATGGTACGCGTCCGTGCTCATCGCCGACTTTAACAAGATTTCCAGGTGCTCGGATAATCCATGCACATGCTCTGCCGATACTAACGATTCATCGAAAATCCACCTGCAAGATCCATCGCTTCTTCGTATTTGGAGGATTAACGAGCACTTCTTTACGCGTCCCTTCAGTTCATCGGATCCACGATCCGGGTCTTCCGTCAACTGAACGACTATCGGCCATGGGCGCTCGGTGCGCTGCAGGAATCTTGAATCCACCACATATTCCTCTGACATCGTTGTCAGCAACGTGAGGTCGGTGGCTAAATGCGAATAGATATCGCGAAAGGACCTATGAAGGTCTACGCTGAAATTCAGCGGAGCGATCAACGGAAACGGTACAGTAGACGCCATTTCTGTCCACCGCGCCGAATGAAGGTGCCAGCCCATTCGGCATTCTTCCTCGCCCGTGATTCGCGCAAGGTATATGAGCCACGCCGTCAGCAAATGGGAGATCCCTTCCATTGACTCGAGCGCGTGTAAGACATCGAACGATCGCCAATCACTCAATTTCCAAGATGGCGACTTCTGTTGCGGTCTAACGAAGTGAACTAATTGCGGAAACTGTGAGGGGTTGTGAGAATCGCCTTGGTCGCACCAGAACTGTTGAAATGACCTTTCCGGGGCGACGGATCTCACACTCTCTTTGTGAGCATCGTCTGGAGCGTTCGATTGTGGTTGCACTAAGGCCGTTGAATCTGCGCAACTGAGTTCAGCCTGCACTGAGTCTTGATTCATCACGAAAACCCCTGGGAATGGGTGGACAACGACGATGCTGCACTAAGTAATTCTGGAAATATCGGAAGGATTTCAAGTCGATAGCTTGTCGACGTCAAACCTCGAAGGTTATCGGCAGCAAGCTTGAGCGTCTCCTCTGATGCTGTCATGTAAAAGGACGCGACCTGCGAGTTTCTCGCACAAACCACGATACGTCGCGGTCACGGTCCTTTTAGTCGAGCTCTCAGTGCCGGCATAGAGCCATCAGTTCCGAATTAGTCGAGCGGCAAAGGGCGCCCTAAACCACCGGCTTCTACCAACGCACAGACTAACAGCGCCTCAACTGGTCGTATCAACGCTCGACTTCTCAGCAATTTGCGATGCCTCGCCCAGGATCTTCGGGATTTTGATGACTGTCCGCACGGGTGGAGGTGTCGCCATTATCATCTATTACCTAATCAATATTCGACAAGCGTTAGCTAGTAACCCGCCATCTTCAGTGTTCGTAGTTATCAACGATTATAAAAAACATGTCCAATTCATATTTTGAAATCTATGTATAATTTTTTCAAATGCTGACAAATTGCTTATTGCTTTAATTTAATTGTAAGAAAACTAATGCATGACGCATCTGTAGGCTTACGTGAACTGACGAATTGGCTTCGCTGGCTATGATGCACCCGGCTAATACTTAGATTTCGTTTTAAGAATTGGACTAGTAATTTTTTATCGGCCATAAAGGCGGTGCAAGCGACGCGACATGTGGCAGATTTGGGGAGAGCGACAAAAATGATCGTCGCACAAAGTTCCCCCACATGTGCGAATCGTTCAATCGATGTGAAGACAATATTGGCTCGCATCGCAACGCGAGAGATTTCATGTTGTCAGATAAGAAAATTACCTTGTCCCGTGATGAATTGGAAATCCAAAATAATCCTCTTCTGAAGACCATTTTTAGCGCTGCCCAACAGCACGGTCGAGGCGTCGCCGTTATTGATCGTGGGAAATTGTATTCTTACGAGGAATTGTTCACGAAGGCACGGTCATTCGCCTCATATCTAAGAGCATCCGGAGTTTGTGAAGGGCAAATAATTGCCCTGCCGATGCGAAGGGAGTATTCGTACATCTACTCGGTTATCGGATGTCTAATTAACGGGAACTCGTTCTTACCAATTGACGTGTACTATCCAAGCGAGCGCATTGGATACATGCTTGATGACGCCAATGCCGCTGCAATTGTCGTCAATTCCGACCTTGATGAGGCCACCTCGAAGGGCAGGAAGATATTAGACGTCCGGGACTTTGAGACAGTGGATCGATTTCCGGTGGAGCACATATATTCGTCTCGTATCGCCTATACGATATACACATCTGGCACTACTGGTCGACCCAAAGGGGTGCCTATCAGTTCGGCGGCGCTGAATTCATTTTTAGCAAACCAGGGCCGAGATCTAGACGTTAGTCACACCAGCCGATTTGCAACTACAGCGTCCATCTCATTCGATATGTCGATATGGGAGATCTTTATGCCTCTGGCTCATGGGGCCAGCGTGCTAATGTTGGAGCGTAATACGGTTATTGATGGAAGGCTGCTAGGATCGGCACTCCTCGACCATCGGGTGACGCATATACTGATGACGCCATCGATGTTGTCGATAATCCCGGAAAGTAGATATCCCGACCTGAAATGTGTAATATCCGCAGGCGAAAAATGCCACCCGACGACCGTCGCCAGATGGTCGGAAATGACGAAATTTTACGATGCCTACGGGGCGTCTGAAGCGACGATTTATACGACCATTATCAAGAAAACGCCTGAAATGTCTTCTGCCTGTGTCGGTCATCCCATAGCTGGCAGCGATGTCGTTATTATTGATGAAGCTTTCGGGATACTCGAACCCGAGCAGAATGGCGAGATATGTATCATCGGAGAGTCGGTATCGGACGGGTACTACAATCGCAAAGAATTAAATGCTGATAAATTCGTCGTGATCGACGGTCGACGAGCTTATCGTACTGGTGACGTCGGATATCTGGGCCGGGACGGATGCCTTTTTTATAAAGGACGAATTGACCGCCAGGTCAAATTTAACGGACATAGGATTGAACTCGAAGAGATCGAGAGGGTCGTTAGTGACTGCACACTCGTTAATTCGTGTGCTGCGGTCCTGCACGAGTCACCAGGCAGAAAGTCTGCATTGTTTTTATTCGTTGTACCCAATGTGGATCACGATTTTCATATGAGTGAACTCAGGGCGGAAATGCGAGGTTTCCTGCCTGCGCATACGATGCCTACGCGTATCTTTACTGTGCCTGTAATGCCAATCACGCAAAACGGGAAGGTTGATTTTTCTAAACTGTTGAAACAGACGTTGGAGTATGCAGAATGACCAGTCATCTGGAGAGCACCGTCGGAAGAAGCCAGCATGAGAAGATGGCGGGGATTTGGGCCAATGTCCTCGACCACCAAGAATTTGGAGTGTCAGACAATTTCTTTGACGTGGGTGGGCATTCACTTGTTGTGACCCGCCTGGCGATAGAGATCGAGCAGGCTTTTGGCGTTAGCGTACCCGTGGATGCGATCTTCGATCAGCCGACCATCGAGTCCTTGTGCGCCTATATTTCAAAGAAATCCTAGGTTATTGTCACTGATACAAGAAGCATTCATAGAGATCTTCGAAACTCGAGATTACTGTGTCCCTTTCATCCACCTAGGAGAAGCGGCGCAAATCGAACCTATCGAATGTCAATCTTCCCCTGCATAAAAGTCGATATGGATAACGAAATAAAGTCTGAAAAAATACCGCTCGAACGACGATCACTTAAGAGAAATAGATCTTCCGATCAAAGACAGTAAAAGTCCTCACCGATAATAGATGTAGTCACTTCACCGGCTGGTTGTTTTTGGGATGTTGGATAATAAAGTTCTCTGTTCGAAAAGCAATGAAAGAACATTTTTTGGAGAGTGTCCGTTATGAATGTGGGTGAGGTTCGCAAAAAATTCTTTGAAAATGGATTCTATGGACCGTTCGACGTTTACGAACCAGTAGAAGCAAAGAATCTACTTATGGAGATCAGGCGGAAAAGTCGTGATATGAGTAACGCAATTTTTAAAAACGAGTGCAACTACGACAGACATTTCGACATCGACGAGCTTGCTTCTCACATTGAAAACCGAACTGTTATCGACCACGTGAGTGCCATCCTCGGACAGAATCTTTTATGTTGGCGATCTGAGTTTTTCCCGAAATTCCCGGGCGCTAAAGGGACCGAATGGCACCAAGTTGAGCGGTTCCAATACACAACGGGAAACCCGCAACTTCAACCGAGTGGTGGGCAACCAGGGGATATACCATTTGAACTCACCGTATGGACGACCTTCACCGAATCGGACGTCGAAAATGGTTGCATGAAATTTCTACCAGGCTCACATCGTCACAAATACTTCGATGAAACGATTGAGCCAAAGACCGGGCGTAACGCAGAGTACAGTTCGATATCGGCCGACACTTCATTTTTTGGCTACAATTTTTCTGAGTTCAAAGTCGATCCGGAGTGGACGCCTAACGAAGATGAAGCCGTATCCGTGGAAATGGAGCCTGGGCAGGCGATCATTTTTACCGCAAAGTGCGTGCATGGCTCGCATCCAAATACGACGAAGAACAAAACTCGTTTCGCGATCAGCTCGCGTTATGTATCCACTGACGTTCTGGTGTACCCGAACCAGAAAAATTTCGTCGAACATGGAGGGGCCTTTGATCTCAGTGAATACGGTGTCGTCCATGTGTCGGGCGTCGACGAATATTCGCACAATCGGATTCGAAAACGGACCAATACGGGTTATACGTTTCGGTAAGTCGGGCTGGTAACGATAGGTCGTCACGTATAAGGCATGTATCCTCGACATACGACCAATGCGGGAGTAATTGTAAGGGGCGCGGCAGGCCGTCATCCGATAAACAAGGACAGTGCGTCGATTGTGCCGGTGGGGGCCACGTTTTGGAGGAAACATAGCTATACTTACGATCAAGGCCTCTTTAACGTTCGAATTACACTCAAAAGACTGGTGGATTGATCTTTGTTTCGTTTGCCTAAGAGTGTGGCCAGAATATCGGGTGGCGAACAGCCTGGCCGGATTGAGGCAACAAATTCGCTAGTTTGCGTTTCGTGTGCGTAGATGTCGCGAACACCATGTAGTCTCGCCAGATTCAATTGGAGAGCAACGTCGGATCGTGTGTCATCCTGCTGAACTGCCCAAGTTGTTAAAGCTGGATTGCTGCCAAAACTCACAAAGATGCTTATTTAGCTGTCGAGCTCTGAGTTGGCCGGGATGCCGGTGTTTCAGTTCGAGCGCCGCTGACAACATGTACTGATTTCGACCGCAGAAGCCGATAAACCCGACAAGCGAGTAGCTAAACGAGGTCTCTCTTAGCGTTAAATTATCCATACGTTATTAAACCCAAGACTATGATGGCATTGCGCGCGAAGAAAAGTCGGGAAATCTTAAATTGCATCCGTGACGGCGTTGATGTTTATCTCGGCTCGGTGTTTTCCGAGGACGAGGTAAAGCTGATACAGAGAAATGTCGATTCGCTGAGGATTGAATTTTCCGCCAAAAAGTCACTTATTAGCGAGCGACGCGGTAAATTTAGAAATATCGTATTTTATGAAATTCTATGTGAAAGGTATCCATGGTTTAAATATAGTGTCGATCGAGATGGTCGTGTGAAGTCAAATCTCCATGAGTTTCAGATTAATGGTTCGGGTCCGTCATTGTTAGCTTTACTTTTCGAAAAACAGATTGAGATTCCGTCTGAATTACAACGACGCTATGGCGAGTCGCTATGCGACGGAAATCTCGCTGTACAGTTGGAGCGACTCTTCCGAGATGCGCAACTCATGTATCCGGCGCGCGACACTTTCGTTCGATTCATAGACGCTGTTAAACGCGCTATATCCACTCGTGAACCCATTACGGTCGTGACAGGGATCTGTCCTGATTATTCCTATGTGGTCAAGGAAGGATTGGTGCGATTCACATTTGAACATGTGGGAGACGAAATCGGATTTAGTGGACGCAAATTTATATCCATGATCCCAGCCCTATCGCGATTCATGGCCGCGCTTGAATCCCCATATTCGACGTGCATTTTCGGTGCGGACTTCGAATGTTTGAGTGTTTCAGGTGAAGGAACGTCAATCAAGTGCGCTTCGTTCGAATTCGTGGATAAGGTTAAGCGACAATTGAAAAAGATATCCATGTCGGTGAGCGTGCCTGTAGAGGTCTCATTCTTCTTTGACCGCGTGGGGGGAGAAGATGTTTGGTTGCGACGCCATGGGCAGATCCTGGATCGATTGCTTCAAGGCGACTATGGAGAGACTGGTCTCTCAGGTCCGGATGTGGAGGAAATATTTGCATCGAGGAAATCGCTTTATCGCGCATGGTTTAGTGATGCTGAAGAGTCGTTTCTTAAGCATTTGTTCCTAAAGCAGGCTGCCGAGTTTGCACTCATTGGTGAGATATACGACCATGCGTTTCGTAATTTCGTGATATTTGGGGTTGACCACTTTAAAATGGAGCCATTCTATTCATTCTCTAAGCGGGTTCCAGTGATTTATCGAAAAATGGATTATACGTGATTCATTTGCCTTGATTTTGGGGCGTACGTCAGTGGTCAATCCGCGCCTCATTTGATTCGGTCAATTACATAACACTAGCAAAATTGATTATCCTTGACTTGTCGTCCGGTTGAAAATTGACGGTTTTCCTACGCATTTTGAATTCCGACGAAAAGTGCTTTACTGATGGCCGTGGCCATAGGGCAAACGTATAACTCCGCGTACGTTAAATGAGGTAGCAATGAATACATATCGTGATCAAGTCGTGATAATAACTGGGGGAACCAGCGGCATCGGAGAACACATCGTCAGACGAATGGCAGCTGAAGGAGCGAAAGTCGTCACAAACTCCCGATCGGTCGACGGTTGCCGGATTGAGGAGGAGCTAAGAGCGCAGGCCCTTGATGTAGTCTGGACGCAGGCGGACGTTTCTAGGCCGAACGAATGCAAAGCTCTCGCTGAGTTGGCGATTGAACGTTATGGAAGAATCGATGTGCTCGTAAATAACGCCGGAAACAAACCCGAAACGTTAGACCGATCCGTTGCTTCGCTCAATGACAGTGATTTACAAGATGCACTTTCCACGCATCTCAATGGGCCCTTCAATCTTTGCACGGCGGTCTGGCCTTATATGGCAGAGCAAAAATATGGTCGCATCCTAAATTTTAGCTCTGGTCACATTTTTGGTTCAATGAAGGACCATGGGATTATCCCTTTCGCAATTGCGAAAGCTGGAATCATGGGCCTGACGCGATCCTTGTCGTTTCCAGGGAGGCAATGTGGAATTCGGATCAATGCTATCTTTCCTGCTGCACTCGATACTCAATGGAATCGAGTCGGTTGGAATCGCATATCAGAATCTGCAGAGCGTCATCTTGCGGGCATCTGCTCAAAGCGGTCTCTTTGGCCCTTCATAAAGTGGATTTGCAGCCGCGACGCAACCTGCAATGGCGAGTTTTTTAGCGTTTGTAACGACAACATGACGCGAATATTCATTGGCGATACAGTTAACGTGAGCTGCAATGGCTTCGACGCGGTAGGCCCGTGTGTTGAGGAATTATCGAACGCCGAGGACTTCTATATCCCTCGTAGTATCGGACATTTTTTCGGGGAGCACCTTGGTGCTGTCAAAAGCGAGCAGGTTGCTTCGTTGATTGCCGAATTGTCGAGGCGGGATGCTGAATAACATTAAGCCAGAATGCGTTAGTAGAGCTCGTGGGAGTATCGTGTCCACGTAACGAATAAGCGGATACGGGAACACTATCGTCGAAGAATGTATGCCTTCCGAACGCCACCACCGGCAACGCTACAGCGAGGAGTTAAAGGTCAGGTTCGCCGCTGTTTGCCACGGAACCGGAGTATCAGTTGCAGTGGTCGCGCTGGAACACCGGCTCAACGCCAAGTTGCTGCGGCGCTGGATCGATCAGGCAGAAGTCCGGCTGCCCAAGGGTCTGCCGGCCGTCCGCAGATTTGCAGCAGCATCTTCACCCGCCGGCCCACGCAAAAGGCCAGCGACATTGGCGCGTTGCTGCCGATTGATGGCAGCCGAAACAGGCCAACACCTAACCCCGCTCACCAAGACGGGATGGCTTGTCGCTTACACATTTTTTACCTTCTGACAGGATGGACGGTTGTCGAGAAGTGATGTGTCAGTACGAATGACGCTTAGTCGTCCGTCGTTCACATTTTTCGATCGATTGAGTCTCGGGGCGACTCGCTCGCCGAAGTTGCGGGCTTGCCGCCGGCGAGCGTATTGAGACCTACGCTAGTAATAATTAGCGCGGTAGCCGCAATCAACGGGAAGGCGGGTTTTTCACCGAGAAGCAGCCAAGAACAGGCGATTCCGAACACAGGCACGAGCAGAAGGCCTAGAGAGGTCATTGTCGACGGAATGGCGCGATTGACTGTGGTTAATGCCCAGTAACCGAGCGCGATACCAAATACCCCGCCATACAGCAGTAGCCCGATCGCGCGTGCGGGTAGCGTGAGCGAGGGAACGCCTTCAAAGAAGATTGCAACTGGAAAAAGCAGAATGGTAGCGAGCAGCGACTGCCAGAATGTCAACTCGAATGGAGGTGTAACCCATTTATGGGCGCGGTTATACAAAATGCTCATTGCCCAGAACAGTGCAGCGAGGAGGACGAGGCCGTTACCGTACAGCGCGTGTGGGTCGCTCCACGAGAACCGCTGCGGATCGAAAAGCGCAACGAGACCAGCGACGCCGAGAAGTGCGCTCAGTATGCTCAGCCAGCCCACCTTCTCGCCGAGCAGTAGATATGCGCCGGGAATCACCCAGATCGGGGTTGTGTATGCGAGCACGGCAGACCGACCAGCGGTCACAAATTTTAAACCGATGCTAACAAGAGCCGAAGACGTCACCATGTGCAACACGCTAACTGATATAACCACCGGGAGGTCGGACCGTTTCGGAATAACTAGTCTACCGCGCGCAATGCACAGCACCAGTAATGCCAGCGCGCCCACAGCGGAGCGCAGAAAGACGATCCAAAGAGGAGGAAGATCCCGCAATAGCAGCTTCCCAATGGGCCAACTGAGTCCCCAACACAAGGCTATGAGAACTAGCAATAGAGAGGCGCGACCTTGAGTCATATTGGTGAGTAGGATAGGAGTGCACGCCTTGGTGCGACTGCCAGATTGTGCGTCGAATTGGACGGTGCCTTGTGCTTGCGTCTGACTGACCCCGAAGCACCACATCTCTCGCGTTGCTACTTTTCGTTGCACACACTGCGTCGTACGTCGTGCAGATTCAGATTCGGAAAGCCCCATCAATAACAGCAGTGATGGCGCAACATTGATGTCCCACAGACGATGGCATACAGGCACTCTTTGCTGCCGGATTTTTCAAAGAGTCAGAGCAGATCCATAAGCTCCATCGTCTGGGAGGTTTCTTAGGAGGATCTAGCCAATAGCCAGGTCGTCGATAAGGAGGTGCTTTGGTTCCTTTCGTCCCTGAGAATCAAGGAAAGCGTGAAAGGCGTCGAGGAAGACCTTTTCAGCTAGACTGCGCTTCTGATCGGTAGCCCACAACATGCAAATATCGATATCGGCTACGCCTTCTTGAGGGGGGAGGCGTTGGAGGCGGCCTTCTGCGAGCTCCGCTTGCACCACATGTTCGGGTAGGAACCCGATGCCCAAGCCGGCAGCGATCAACCGTTTAACTTCCCATACGCTCGAAGACGAGCCTATGACTCGACCCGTTAGACCTCGCTCGTCGCGGAAGAAAGTTAGAGCGGACATGTGATCACCTACTTTGTCGCTAGAGAAGGTCACGATTCTCTCTGTCGAGAACTCGCCAATGTCAAGGTCGACTCGGCCAAAAAGTGGATGGTGGGGGCCGCAGAAAAGGGCGTAACGTTGGGGTAAAAAAATTCTACTGTTAATGCTCTTTGGAAGGCTGCGCCTAGGTGTCAGTCCAAGCGTCGCAGTCTTTTGTTGAAGGCAGTTAACGACTTCAGAGCTACTCATTTCTTGGCTTTCGAACTCGATACCTCTATAGCGCCTATGAAACTGAGCGAGAAACGCGTCATAGGCCGGAAAGTCTATGCCGCTGACCATTCGTACGCGCACCAGTCCACTAACGTCTTCATTGCCCTCCAACTCGTTGACTGATAGACGCGAGATGGTCCCGTACACCTCCTCAGCGATGCGCATAACATCGGATCCTGACTGCGTGACCTCAATGCGCGGCCCTCGGCGGGCAATTAGTTGGGATCCAAGTTGCTGTTCAAGGCGCCGTAGTGCTTGGCTTACCGCAGGTTGGCTTATATGCAGACGCTCCGCAGCACGGCTTACGCTTCGCTCTCTGGCGATTGCAAGAAAAGTTCTCAGCAGGTTCCAGTCCAAACGGTCATTCAAATGCATTGTGATAGCCCTCGTCTTACATTCTTATTAATATATGGTTGACCTGTCAGTATTCGGAAAAATTATACACAGATTTCAAATTGAGAATTGGACATGACAATTGTAATCGTTGATAACTATGGAAATTGATGGCTGTGAAACGGTAAGTAAGGATTCTCAAATATCGACCTGCTTAGGGGATGGTAATCGATAACTGTCGAACCCGCTTGGTGATAGCCGTAGAGAAAAATTTTATGCATGAGGCATCGATACTTGATGGAATGCAAGGCAATCTTTCGGGTACCTAGGCTACTGTCCGTGGTGAGCTACTTGAGCAAAATTGTCAAGGGAGCATCTCCACCGGATACCTCGAACGGGGGCTTGTTTGCGACACGGGCGCTGCAAGCCTGCAGCTGAAGGGCCACACGGATCTACTGTCGCGTACATCTTGGAGTTATATCGCTACCGAATAGAGATTTGGCTAGCGGTACAGACGCTGTGAAGGAGGATCGTGACTAGGTGGATTGGGACTGGCTCGATCCACTCTTGGTTGCAGTGTGTCGAAATTTTTTACGACAGCTCATTTCGGTGGACGGATATCAAGAAATGGAAAATATAAAGATGTACGCGTGGAAACAGGGAATTCATAGTGAAGATTCGAACAGGAGTGGGCGGGTACATACGGCTTCAGAATTCCGCAGAGTTTCGCGGGACGCGGTGGGATGATCAGTAAGTCCCTCGGGAGTTGCCCACATGAGGACGTTGTGCCTCCGAATGCCGCGTATAGAGCGTCACTCGAGGCTGAACTGTCCGATCCCGAAGTATGGTCTCGAAGCGTCCTTGGGGATTTGGAAGCCGCGCAGGATAAGTCACCCAGCGCTAGGACGGTACTGCTCGATCGCTATTACCTCATATTTTCGCAATAGTTCGCAGCTCCTTGCGTCTGGCGGATCACCTCCGGCGGACGTATCTGGGGCCGTACCTCGCAAATCCGTATCACTTCCAGCGACGCAACCGGAGAATTGAACGTGAACGACCGAATCGAAGTGCGCAGTTCTGAGTTCGCACTAAGTCAGGAGGAGTTGGTGTCATTTCATCGCGACGGCTATGTGGGGCCGTTCGATCTGTACTCCGCAGACGAAATGGAGGCGAATCTCCAAGCGTTGCGGCCCAAGCTGCTCAATACGAAAAGGGCTATTTACAGCCAAGAGCGCTCCATTTCGGGGGTGACCAACCTCGCGAATTACGATCGCCATCTTGATGTTGATTTCCTAGCTTCGCATATCACGCGGGCGGAGATCGCGGATCGAGTATCGAGCATACTCGGCCGAGACGTGCTTTGCTGGCGCAGTGAATTTTTCCCTAAATATCCTGGAGATGAAGGCACCGACTGGCACCAGGCGGATAACTTTTCGAACGTTGCTGGTTCGAAGCATCCGCAGATCGTCTGGCCAGAAGATGCGGATTTCGGAGGCACGATCACGGTGTGGTCAGCCTTCACTGACGCAACGATCGAAAACGGCTGTCTCCAGTTTATCCCTGGCACACACCGCACCATGAACTACGATGAGTCGAAGGTCATGGAGTACCACGAGGAAGCCATCAACAACGTTGAAAAGCAGGGCGTACGCCGTGGCTTTTTCGGCTACGACTATCGGCAATTGCAGAAAGACCCGAACTGGAGTCCGGACGAATCGAAAGCCCGATCTATGGTCATGCGCCAAGGGCAGTTCATCATTTTCTGGTCCACGCTGATGCACGCTTCGCATCCGCACAGTGGGCTCACCGAAAAGATGCGTCTCGGCTTCGCGGCGCGCTACCTTCCTACTTCGGTGCGAGTGTATCCGTATTCAAACACGCTTGAGGAGTTCGGCGGCAGCGCGAGGCTTGACAAGTTTGGCTGCGTGCTGGTGTCCGGGCAGGACAATTTCGGACACAACCGGTTCGTCGATCGGACCTTCAACGGTTACCCCTTTCAAGTGCGCTGATTTCGCGTTCCATACGAGAGCTCGACATGAACAAAGACAACGAAGCAATCAACACCGAGGCATGGTTGATTGACGCCTGTACGGCGCTCGGCTTGCGCGTCGAAAACGCTGAAAGCGATTTCTTCGAAGCAGGTGGCACTTCGATAACGGCAGTGAAGTTGCTCGTGCGCGTGGAAGAGCATTTCGGGGACGACGCACTGACGCCCGAGATTCTTTTCGCGCAAAGCCGTGTCGCCGACCTCGCGCGGCACATCTCGCAGCACCGTACAACACGCGAGGCATGACTGTGTCGTCATTGGTGAACGAGGTGCGCTGGTGCCTTGTGCCGCGACCCGTCGCCAAGCCAAGGCTGCGACTGATCTGCTTCGCCTACGCGGGCGGCAACGCGGAGCTTTTCCGACCGTGGATCGAGTATCTCGATGCCGACATCGAGTTGGTCGCGGTCCGTCTGCCAGGGCGCGGTGCACGGATTCGCGACCCGCTTTATGACGCTTGGCCGGCGCTCGTCGAGGATTGCGCGAAGGCGCTCGCGCCGTACCTCGCCGGGCCCTATGCGTTGTTCGGCCACAGCTTCGGCGGGCGGCTTGCCTACGAGCTCGCGCGCGCGGAGCGCTCGTTGGGGAGCACAAATTGCCGACGGCTCTTCATTGCCGGCTGCCGTAGCCCGGACAGAGCGCAGGCACAGCCGTATCTGCACGGATTGCCGGACGCTGCGTTTCGTGAGGCGCTGCGCACGATGGGCGGCACACCCGTGGCCGTGCTCAAGGACGCGCGGCTGATGAATCTCGTGCTCCCTGCGTTGCGTGGCGACATGCGACTCGCGGAGTTGTGGCGTGATTGGCATGGCACGCCATTCGACGTTCCGCTGCACATATATTACGGACGTCACGATCCAATCGACAGCGAGATGTGTGTCGAGGGCTGGAGGCGTTTTACAACGGCCGGGTGCGAGCTGTTTGGCATCGATGGAGCGCACTTCTTTCTTGAAAGCCATCGCGACCAGATGCTCGCGCATTTGATCGCATGTATCAGGAGCTAGAGCGATGAACTCGTTGCGTTGCGACGAAGCTGCTTGGTTGCTCCACGAGCGGATCAACCGGACTGCCGTACCCTACCCCGACGACACGACGGTTAACGAGCTGTTCGAAATCGTGGCTGCGCGACAGCCCGACGCCCCTGCCGTAATCGATGGAGACGAGACCTGCTCGTACCACGCGCTGAACGCGTTTGCTGACGCGCTTGCCGCGCGTTTGGAAGACGCGGGTGCGCGCCCAGGTGACGTCGTTGCGCTGACCCTGCCGCACGGCCTCGCACAAATCGTCGCGCTGCTTGCGATTCTTAAGGCGGGCGCAGCTTATCTGCCGCTTGACGCGGCGTGGCCTGCGCATCGACAAGCGCAGCTGCTCGCGCAAACGGGCTGCCGGTATGTGATGTGTGCCGAGATGCCCCCTAGGGGCAGCGCGTTCGAGACGTGCGAGATTCTGATCGTCTCGCTCGACTTGCTGCGTGTCTGCAGCGCGGACCTGGACACCACGCGAATTGGTTCGCGAGCACGTGCGACAGCGGATTCAATTGCGTACTTCAATTTCACGTCAGGTTCGACGGGGAAACCTAAGGGCGTGCCAATCGTGCATCGAAGCATTGCACGCCTCGTGTTCGGCGCATACTACGCGCGACTCGATCGAACCAGTCGGGTGCTCCAGATGGCGCCTATCACGTTCGATGCGGCGACCTTCGAGATATGGGGCCCGTTGCTCAACGGCGGCGTGTGCGTCATCTATGATGAAAGCTTCGTGCGCGCGTCGCGCCTGCGCGGACTGATCGAGCGTCATCATATCAATCTCATGTTCTTGACCACAGCGCTCTTTAACGCATTAGTGGACGAAGCGCCCGCCACGCTTGCAAATGTGGCCACCATACTCACCGGCGGCGAGGCACACTCTATGCGCCACATGAGCGAGGCGTTGCGATACTATGGCCCGGGCCGAATCGTGAGCGTCTATGGCCCAACCGAGAGTACGACGTTCGCGACGTGGTATCCGGTGCGGGAAATTCGCTCCGACGAAACGATGCTGCCCATCGGCTTCCCGATCCAGAATACGCGTATATATGTAGTCGACGAGGGCGCGCTATGCAAGTCCGGACAAACCGGTGAGATCTGTATTGCAGGGCCGGGATTGACACCCGGTTATCTGGGCCTGAGCGAGTTCAATCGAGAGCGCTTCGTCGAATACGAACTCGGTGAACGTCGCGAACGCCTCTATCACAGTGGCGACACGGGCTATCTTCGCGAAGACGGTGTGCTGGTCTTCCAAGGCCGCAAGGATGAACAAGTTAAGATCAACGGCTTTCGAATTGAACTCGGCGAGATTGCTTTTCACTTGGATTGCCACGCTGGTATCCGACGCAGTTGCGTGACCGTGCACGACGACGGCATTGAAAAAAGGCTCGTAGCCTTTGTCGTGGCGAAGGATGCGAACTGCCACGCCGAGTGCATCCGTGCGGAGCTGGCCGAGGTGCTACCTGCCTACATGGTGCCGGCGCAGATCCATCTTTGTGACGACCTGCCGATTTCACCGAACGGCAAGATCGACCGCCAACACCTCAAAAAGCGACTGGAGTGAACTTATGGGCCTCAGCAAACGTGCTCAGAATTTCCAAGAGTTTCTGACGAACCACGGACTGGATTTCAAGGTGCAGGAACTACCCGTGTCTACGCGCACTGCCGACGACGCAGCGCAAGCGCTCGGTTGCGATAAGGCGCAGATCGTCAAGTCACTGGTGTTCCGCTCGCTCACGGACGACCGGCCAGTTGTGGTTCTTGCGAGCGGGCCGAATCATGTGAACGAGCGGACGATCGCGCAGCTGTTTGGCGCTGACGTCATCAAGGGCGACGCCGATTTCGTTAAGGAAAAGACTGGCTTCGCGATCGGTGGCGTCCCGCCGATCGGGCATAAAGAGGAAATCGAGCTGTTCGTCGATGAGGATCTGCTCAAGTTCGGCGAGTTGTGGGCGGCCGCCGGAGCGCCGAGTGCAGTGTTTCGGATCGTGGGGCACCTCACCGAAATTCTGCCCGCACACCGCGTGGTCTCAGTGAAATAGAGGGGCGCGCATTTTGAAACCATATCTAGGCGAAACGCGCGGCTCCCTCGCGGTCGACATGCGCGAGAGACTGCGCGCATGCCTGTTGCCTGAAACCGAAGCTGCCGAGGTGCGGGGTTACCTCCCGTCTGCGATCTGGCGCGCGCTCGCGGACGAAGGTTTACTCGACCTGCCACTCAACGGCGAGGATTTCGTGCGCAGTGCCGTGTTTCTTGAGGAGCTGGGGCGCCTCGGCTACGCCGGTGTACGCGCGTCAATCGGTGTGCATGCATTCATGGCGGCGGCTTATCTCGCGTGGTTCGGCAGTGAGGCGCTTCGGGCGCGCTATCTCGCCCGCATGCGTGCGGGCGAAGCTATTGCGGCGTTGGCGATCAGCGAGGACCAGGCGGGCAGTGACCTGAGCGGGCTGCAGTGCAGCGCCCAGCCAGCCAATGACGGCTGGCTTGTAGACGGTATCAAGCGTTTCGTCTCGAACGGCTCGCAGGCCAAGTTGTTCGTCACGCTCGTAAAGACCCAGGCGCGGCGGCACGCGCTGGCAGGGTGCAGCCTGCTAGTGATTGATGCGCATGCGCCCGGCGTGACGCGCACACCGCTCAACCTGCTGGGCTGGAAGAGCGCCGACGTATGCGATGTGCGCTTCGAGCGCGTGCCGGTGCCGCGCGAGAATTTGATCGGTAAGGCGGACAAGGCTTTCAGATATCTCATGCAAGGCCTCGATTTCGAACGTATGGTCGCCGGTATGCTCGCACTCGGCGGAGCCGCGCATAGCATCCGGCTCTTGGACCGGTTCGTACGTCAGCGAATTGGGCACGGTGCGCCGCTAAGCGTGAACCAGTCGATTCGGCACGAACTTGCAGATTTGATTGCGGAATTGCGCCTCGTGCGAAGTTTCGGCTACCAAGTCGTTACGCAGCACGCAGAGGGACGACTCGGTTCGGGCGACGCTTCGATCCTCAAGCTGCGTAGCACCGAACTTGCCCGGCGCGCAGCGGGCCTGTGCGTGCAATTTCATGGTGCGCGTGGCTATCTCTCGGACTCCGAGGTCGCGCGGCTCTATCGTGACGCAAGCGCGGGCACTATCGCAGCGGGCGCGAGCGAGCTGATGCGCGAAATGATCTTCGACAGCGTGGACGCGGAGGCGCTCCTCGACTAGCGCCGCGACACGTGTATCAACTGCGCCTTTCCCCTCGAATCCTGCTTGATTCCCAACGGAGGCATGTAATGTGGCTGCTACAAGTGGCGCTTGTCGTTCTGGTCTGCAATGGCTGCGGTGCAATCGTAGAGCGTTTTGGACAATGTAAAGTCGTCGGGGAGATCGCTGGCGGCATCTTGCTCGGTCCGCTCGCACTAGGCGTCGTCACGCCCACACTATACAAGGATCTGTTCTCCTCAAGCGCAGTGGCGGGGATCGGTTCGCTTGGCGACGTCGGGTTAGTGCTGCTGATGTTCAGCATCGGTTTGGAGATTCGCACGCCGTCACGGCGCGCTCTGCGTGATCCCGTTGTTATCGCGCTGGCGGGCATGGCGTTGCCGTTTGCCGGCGGCATGGTGATCGCCTGGTTATCGCACCAACTGCTCGCGCCACAGCAGCCTTTTTGGCCCTACGTGCTCTTTTGCGGCGTGGCGTTGTCGGTGTCCGCCGTCCCCGTGATGGCGCGCATCGTCGGTGATCTGGGCTTGGTCCGGCATCCTGGTGCTGCCTCAGCGCTGTCGGCGGCGATGGTCGGTGATCTGTTCGGCTGGTGTATGTTGTCCCTGATTGTTTGCTTCTCGCGTAGCGGCGTCGGCTGGCGCGCGCTAGCCATCGATACGGCGCTACTGGGCGCTTACGTCATCCTGCTCGTGCTCTGCATGAGGTGGTTTCTGCGGCGCGCGCTCGAACGCTCGCTCCTGCAGGGCGGGTCGCGCGACACGGTGGCGATACTGGCTGCCCTTGTGCTCATCTCGAGTTGGGTCACTTCACGGCTCGGCTTTCACTCGGCCTTCGGTGCACTGCTGCCAGGGATCCTCTTGCGGGATGTGCCTGGCTTACAAGAGCAGTTTGAACGCTTATTGGGTGGCTTCTTGCATACGATCCTGATGCCAATCTTCTTTGCGTACGCGGGTCTGAATCTGCAACTCTTCGACGTGACGGCGCATGCGCAGTGGTTTTGGCTGCTGGCATTCGCCACCGTGGGCTTCTCGGGGAAATATCTTGGGGCGTTCGCGGGATCGCGACTCGTAGGGCACTCGCAAGCCGACGCCACAGTACTCGCCACGCTAATGAATGCTCGCGGGCTGATGGAACTTGTGTTTCTGTCGATCGGCCTGCAAATGCGCATCCTGCCGCCAAATGTGTACACCATGCTCGTGATTTTCGCGCTTTTCACCACGGCGGTGACGGCACCGCTGTTGCGGCGGTACATGCGGGCCGGGACGACCGGCGTCGTGGACTCGATCTAGTCGGCGATGTGCTATGCATTGGCGCCCTATGTGTGGCGCGTTAAGAAGGGGAAAGATGGTGTACCGACATGGGTCCCACTCATTCTGCACTTCTGCGAAGCTGGACTTTGCCCGACCACACCCGATTGCTCGCAACTGGTAGACAAATCCAGCTCCCTGGAAAAACCCTACAGCCTGTAGAAATGGATACATTATGCAAACAGTAACTAGGAGCGTTTCTAAAGGTCCATTTCCAGGACCGCTGATCATTGAGTCAGACTCCTCTACGCTTCCGCTGGACGAGTACCTTGCTGAATACCTTCCGTCGCTTCGCGACGAACTCGTACAGCACGGCGCCCTCTTATTTCGAGGCTTTCCGGTTTGCTCTGTCGAAGAGTTTGATCGGGCAGTCAGCGCGTTCATGAATTCGCGCCTCAACTATACTTACCGGTCCACGCCCCGCACGATGCTTGGCAAGGAGGTTTTCACAGCCACCGAGTACCCTCAGACGCTCGAGATACCCTTGCATTCGGAAAACGCATATCAACGGGAATGGCCTATGGTTGTGGCATTCGCCTGCATGCAACCCGCAACGGCTGGTGGCGCTACCCCCATTAGCTCCATTCGCGTCGCTAGCTCACTTATGGGCGCATCTATCCTAGACATGCTCACGGAGTTGAAGATCAAGTATGTTCGGCATTACCGGCCCTACGTCGATCTGCCGTGGCAGACTGTATTTCAGACCGAGAGCAAGATGGATGTGGCAACCTTTTGCGAGAGCCACGACATTCTGCACGAGTGGCTCGACGATGAAACTCTACGCACGGAGCAGGTCTGTCAGGGGACAGCCATGCATCCCGTGCTTGGCGAGCGCGTTTTCTTCAATCAGGCCCATCTTTTTCATGTATCTTCGCTCGGGACGGCTGCGGCCGCACCGCTCATTGAGATGTTCGGTGAGAACGCCCTACCGCGAAATGCCTTCTTCGGTGATGGGTCTGAACTTAATGCCGACTTTCTGCGACGCATCAGGAGCGCCCTGCAAAAGGGTATCATCGACATCGAATGGCAGCGTGGTGACGTAATGATCCTCGATAACATGCAATTCGCACACGGTCGACGCAAGTTCACGGGCGATCGTAAGATCCTTGTCGCGCTTGGGGAGCCGCATCGACCTTGTTGAGTCTGAGCTCTCAGTCCGGCCGGCGAAATCGGTTAAGATTAAGTGGCGAAGAACGCTAAATTTCTTTGCGCTTTGCCCGAGGTATTGTCCGGTTTAGCGTGCATGCCGTCACCATATCGCAGAGGCGGTAATTGCATGGCAGGTTAGTTGTTTTTCGATAAATGCCCGTGACTTAAATTTGCTAACAAAGCGGACTCGTCTGCTGCAAGGATTTAATGTTAGAACACACCGACCATGCGTCAAATCTGGGTAGCAAGATCCGCGCGCTGCGATCAAAGCTGGGTCGCACTCTTGAAGAAATCGCGGTAGCCTCGGGTCTTTCCAAAGCGTTCCTGTCGCAAGTCGAACGTGGATTGGCAAACCCTTCGATAATGTCGGTGAAGCACATTGCTGGTGCCCTCGGCGTAGAGGTCTCTCTCCTTTTTCAAACACCCAGTGAAGAGATCTCGATCCGCCGCCGAGAGCAATTGGAATTTGCTAACTTTCTTGATTCGGAAAACTCGTTTGCACAGTTGACCCGTTTGAGCGGACGGCGAAGACTAGAAAGCGTTCTGGTGCGCTTGCCAAGCGGACAAGCACCATTGGAAATCGCAGGTTTCGCCGGGCAAGACTTTCTGTTGGTGATTGCAGGTGGGGTAGTATTGAAATTGGGGAGCGATGCGTTCATATTAGGTGAAGGCGACAGCATTCACTATGAATCACCCGTACCACATAGCTGGGTGAACGCTGGACGTAAAGATTCGATCGTCATTCGGGTGCGAGCGACACGAGAGAAAGCGTAAAACTCACTTCAATAATGGGCCGAGAACTTGGATAAAGATCTGCAAATTCTCGATTAGATGGTTCCGGAGGCGATACGCTGTCACCGAAACAATCGCCGGTGTGAAGCGTATAAAATGCGGGGGCTCTTCTGTGACGTTACAGCGGTCTTCACCTGATAATACAACGCCGCCATCACATTCGCAACGCTTGGGACATTGGGAGCGATCGCATCTCCATTCAACCTGCAAGACGATATCGATGCTGGGGCGCGAAAAGCAATTTCGCTTGCAATAGCGTGAGTGCAACGCGCCTTTGATCCCGTTCTCTAACATGGCCTTCCAGGTGGACATTCTCGATGCGCCTCGAGCCTATGACGCAGGCGTTGAACTGCTGAGCATCAGGTTCGATTTTAATATGGAGCTTGACGGACCGGGTTTCGACGTTCTGTCCGACGACGAACGCGCGAGAGCGAGGAGGTTCGTGAGGCATGAAGACGCGATACGATGCGCGGCGACACGGGCTGTGTTGCGCCGAGCGCTCGCCGAGCGCACTGGTATGCCTGCAAGCGAATTACGGTTTGGGCGAGGCGCGCTTGGTCGACCGCTGTTGGTATCAGCGAAAGGTATTCTACACGCAGGGCTGGATTTCAACGTCTCGCATTCCGGCCAGCACGGATTGATCGCTCTTGCCACGGGACGTAGAGTCGGTGTCGATATCGAGATGTGCTGCCCAGACGTTAATTGGCAAATGATAAAGGGGGCGGTATTCGCTTCGCGTGATGACGCATGTGTTGCAGTTCTGCCAGCACTACAGCGCGTAGACGCGTTCTACCGTGTATGGACCGCGAAAGAAGCGTTATTGAAAGTTCTTGGACTTGGTATCGCAAAGGGTATGACGTGGTTTTCGGTGTTAGAAGGAGAGCACGAGGATCCCTTTGTGCGCGTGATCAGTAGGCAATTGGACGATGCGGGGGAACTGAGCGCACTCAATGCCGCGTGGTGTGGCGTTCCACCCGGCTATGTTGGTTGTGTTGCGTGGTCGGAATCCGGGCCGCGTTGACGGGGCGTCGGAAGTGGCCTTCTGGGATATTAGATGTTTTTCATTCTGCGGCAGAGTTTCACTGAGGAATCCATCTTTGTGATGGTGGTCGTTGTAGCTGACTTCGTCGCAATGCTACCGCATTCGCGGATGTTGCTCTGGGGTCAGCCGACGGAATATTGCAATATCAAACTCGAATGTTATCGCGTGCGCGAACTGCACGTCCATTCGCGTGATGCTGTACACCTGACAAGACAACAGCCATCGAAATTTATTATGGTGCTCGAGAAGCTCGGAAAACTGTAAGCGACCAGCGAACCCTTCTTGACGTGCGACTTGGAGGATGGCTGCGGTTTGCTGCCAACAATGGGACAGCTGGGCTGCGGGGATATCGTGCGCGAAGTAAAAAAGCTGTCTGTGAGCCAGCCTGTCTGACCCGGTCAAGGTCGCACCACTCCCATCCATTCGCTGTCAGACGGCTATGAAGATGCAGGCCGTTGTTGTCGTGAAAGTGGGCATTGTCAGATCTGGAAAACCGGTCAACGAGGAGGGCGACAACCGGCGGGAGCTGTTCGATGCCGCGAACGTGCCTCAGCTGGACCTGCAACAGGAGACCGGGAAAGAATTGCTCCTCTTCGAATTCACGACACTCGCCGCAACTGTAGTCGCATGTTTCACCCATGAAGGAGTTAGCGATGACGCCGGTGGCGCTAAGGCGTTTGCAGCAGAGCGCGAGGTTCTCCCTGAATATCTCACGGGCATCTGCTGCCTCCAGAGTGTCGACAAGGTCGGGACGGTCTTCCGTAAGCCAGTTCTCGATGATGGCCGCATCGATATTGGCGTAGAAGTGGGGACCACATTGGTAGCAGTCGATAAGTTGCCGACATAGTCTATCGCGCGTTGCACGACCGAGTCGCTAGGGCCGCGTCTTTGGAAGTTCGGCAGATGAAGGGGGCAACCGTCACTGGACATCAGTGAAGGCGGCGTAGCAGACATTGATTGTTTGGTGCTCAATTCGATTTCCCGCGATTGGATGAAAACAGGTATTGCGCGCGGTTTTAGCCAAATGTGCGAATGAGACAGCGAACGAAGACTAAGCGACGCGATTATGGAAGAGTCGACTGTCGTGTAATGCACGCGAGAGGGGGCGACGAACCACAATCGTTAGTCCTGCGTCGGACGCCTTTCGTCCAGTCGAAATGCTCATACTTTTTCCCGACACGGACAACACGTCATTGCGGACGCATCGGTTTCAGCCGTCTCTAGACGCTGAAAACCCGTAAGACTTCATAGAAGAGAGTGCCTGCGATGTACGGTAGCTTTCGAAAATTGAAGTGCTCGACCGAGGCCGCTTGCCAATCAGCAAAAGGGCCAAATCGCAGAGTCGTGGGCACTCGTTTTCGCACGGCAGTGCTATTGAGGCGTTCGAAGTCGGTGTGACATGGCTTTCACGACACCATGCATATGAAGCTCGCAAGGAAGTCTCGAAACCAGCCGATTTTCACGACTAGCATGCGATAGCGGTCGCACGCGAATCGGCCGTAAGCGTTGTCGGAAAAGGATGTTCATTTTCAACCTTTTTGTGGCGTGACACGATTGTCCGGGAACATTTAAGAGATGAGCAATTTAGAGGGCGTTAGATACACAAAAAAGAAGGGAAGAAACATTTCGAGATGTGAAAAGATCCGCCATTGGCCTGTCGGACAGGGCCTGGCGCGTGCCAAGCGACCGACGCCATTGCGATGCAGCATTCACTTGATAAGTTCCATCAAGTTGTGCGCGCAACGATAGCTATCAGGCGCATGGCTGCGCACCAAGACGGCCATGGCGTGTTGATGTTCACGCAGAATTGACCCACCGGGGGTGCGGCTAAAAACTTGGACTGGTTTATGCTGCTATTCCCAAGCTCTCCCGGTATTCGAGCGGGCTGAGAGCGCCTAGCGAGACCTTGATCCGCTTTGCGTTATACCAGTGCATGTAGGAGTCAAGTACCTCAATGAATTGCTCAACGGTCGTAGCCCGCCAGTCTCGAGGATGAAACCACTCCGTTTTAAGTCGACCGAAGAAGCCCTCGCAGGCCGCGTTATCGGGTGAGCATCCTTTGCGTGACATCGAACGAACCAGCTTGGCATCGCGCATCCGTGAGAGCCACCCGGGCCAGCGATAGTGCGCCCCGCAATCAGAGTGGACCACAGGCCGCTTACTGCTGTTGGCTACCGTCTTGATGCCCTCGTCGAGCATGGTATTCACAAGTTCGGCATCTGGCCGCGTGCCGATTGTCCAGCTCACCACAAGACCATCGAAGCAGTCGATCAACGGAGACAGATACACCTTGCCGGCGGGGATCTGGAATTCGGTAATGTCGGTGAGCCACTTCTCGTTCGGGGCTCC
>NZ_FNDI01000003.1:0-172784 GCF_900100565.1 Paraburkholderia steynii
GTAAGCGTTGCCCCAGCACCGTCTAGACCAATGTTGCCAAAGTGGACACAGTAGGCCCCACCAAACGAGTGGTGGAGACTACTTTGTCACCTGAGATAGCAACAGCAGCGAGACGGACGCGTAAAGGTACTCCCAACCACCCCATCGAGTTTCGGCGTGAACTCGCGAAGCTGGCATGTGAACCGGGTGTCTCGGTCGCACGACTGGCTTTGGAACACGGGCTCAATACGAATCTTTTGTTCAAATGGCGCCGAGCCTATCAAGCCGGGCAGTATGAGCCGCCGACACTGCTGCCCGTAGAAGTGGTGCACGAGGAGCGCACAATTGAGAACGCGGCTGTATTGCCGGCTCAGTCGCAGAGCAAGGCCCATCCAGTCGTCGCTGGTGTGATTGAGGTAAGCGTAGGCGTCGCACGCGTGCGTATCGAGGGCACGCCCGACCCGGCCACGCTGCGTGTTGTGTTGCGTACGTTGCGTGCCGCTGCGGAGGCTGAAACGTGATTGGTCTTCCTGTCGGCACGCGTGTCTGGCTGGCTGCCGGCGTGACCGACATGCGGGCAGGATTCAACAGCCTCGCGGCCAAGGTGCAAACCGTGCTCGAACGGGATCCGTTCTGCGGGCACGTCTTCGTATTTCGTGGCAGACGCGGCGACCTGCTCAAAGTGCTGTGGTGGAGCGGCGATGGCATGTGCCTGCTGATGAAGCGACTCGAGAAGGGGCGCTTCGTCTGGCCACAAGCCGACGGTGGCGTTATTTGCCTGAGCCCTGCGCAACTATCAATGCTGCTGGAAGGCATCGACTGGCGGCAACCGACGAGAACGGCACGACCGACGTCGGCGTTGTAAACGTCGCTGCTCGCGCGTAAACTGCCTGCATGACGCGCGCGAATCCGCTTCCCGACGATGTCGAAACGCTGAAGGCCATGCTGCTCAGCCAGGAGGCGGCACTTCGCGAGCGCTACGCGCAAGTGCTCAAACTACAGGAAATGGTCGACTCGCAACAAGCCGCGCTGGCTTCGCGCGCAGCGGAAGTCGAACACCTGAAGCTGCTCATTGCCAAGCTGCGCCGTATGCAGTTCGGCCGCAAGTCGGAGAAGCTGGACCGCCAGATCGAGCAACTTGAGTTGCGTCTCGAAGAGCTTGAGACTGACGAAGGCGCGGCACCGGTGGAAATCCCGAAGACGCCTCGCACGGCCGTGGAACAGGCACCGCGCAAGCCACTGCCCGAACATCTGCCGCGTGAGATCCAGACACACTTGCCCGAATTCGCCGGAAAGTGCACGCAGTGTGGTGGCCTGATGAAGTCGCTGGGCGAAGACGTCGCTGAACAACTTGAGTACGTACCGGCAAGCTTCCGGGTCATCCGTCATGTGCGCCCGAAGTTTGCCTGCGTGTGTTGCGACCACATCTCTCAGGCACCTGCACCGAGCCGTCCCATCGAGCGTGGTCTCGCTGGCCCAGGGCTGCTGGCACACGTGCTGGTCTCGAAGTTTGCAGACCACTTGCCGCTTTACCGGCAGTCGATCATCTACGCGCGGGAAGGCGTCGAGCTTGATCGCTCGCTGCTTGCCAAGTGGGTCGGGCACGCGGCGACGCTGCTGCAGCCACTCGTTGAAACACTACGTCGTCACGTGATGTCGGCGACGAAACTGCACGCGGACGACACGCCGGTTCCCGTGCTTGCACCAGGCAATGGCAAGACGAAGACCGGTCGCTTGTGGGTGTACGTGCGTGATGATCGTGCATCGGCCGACATGACGCCGCCGGCAGTCTGGTTTGCCTACACGCCGGATCGAAAGGGCATCCATCCGCAACAGCATCTCGATGCATTCAACGGTACGCTGCAAGCCGACGCGTACGGTGGATACCAGGCTATCTACGAAACCGGGCGAGTTACAGAGGCAGCTTGCTGGGCGCATGCCCGACGACAGTTCTATGAGTTGCACGTAGCGCGCCCCAATGCGTTGAACACCGAAGCGCTCGAGCGTATCGGCGCGCTATACAGGATTGAGGAAACGATCCGGGGCAAACCGCCCGATGAGCGCCGGGCGTATCGCCAGGAACATGCGCGGCCGCTACTCGATCGCTTCCATGCATGGCTCACCATGACACTGGAAACGCTCTCGCGCAAATCGGATACGAGCCAGGCGATCCTCTATGCGATGAATCGGTGGGAAGCGCTCACACGCTATTGCGATGATGGCCAACTCGAGATTGACAATCTGCCAGTCGAGCGCGCGCTACGCGGAGTGGCCATCGGTAGGCGCAATTACCTGTTTGCCGGTGCCGATTCCGGGGGTGAGCGCGCCGCTGCCATCTACAGCCTCGTTGGCACCGCAAAACTCAACGGCATCGATCCTGAGGCCTATCTGCGCTACGTGCTCACGCGCATCGCCGACCACGCGATTAACCGCATCGACGAACTCACACCGTGGGCCGTCGCCGATCAGCTCCGCCGCCCAGCCTGACAATCACGCTCTCCAGTCAAGACGTTGCTGCTGCCACGCTTACCAAAAGGCTGCCCGATACCGAAGTGCGACCGGAGAAATATGGTCGGGAGAGGGGGAAATGCCTCAATGGCTCAAGCAGGCCGTCAGCGCGGGGCAATCACTGGAGCACTTCGCTGTCGAGCGCCCAGCGCTGGCGATGACCGAGTCGCGCCCGAAGGTAGATTGGAGTCAAGACCCGTTTGCTGGCGGCCCCCTCGCGGCCGTACAGTCGTCGCATCGCAACCTGTAGGCAGGTATGCCGTCAACTGTCGGCGCTCCAAGTAACGACAGTGTTTTGAATTGAGGAAGACTCGCCGAAATCACTGAGTCTGCCAATCTCGAAGCTGGATAGCCGCTTGAGAATCGCCAGTATCTGACGAATTCGATATAACCGCGTCGGTGCGTCGTCCGCTTTCGTGGCAATTTGAGAGTTCTGGGGATCCTATCAGGGTTGAAGTGCCACTGAACCTGGCCAGCCACCAACGACACTACATTTTGTTTCTGGCTGCTTGCACTGCCAATGCAACCGCGGTGCTACCGGTATATCTTGCACGAGAGAGCATACGTGACGGTGCGCTGCGTATCGTGCTGTCGCACTTCGCCATAGTGTCAAGACATAGACGCTATCTTGAATACGCTCACGAGGCTTTCGAGTTCCTGTGATTGGTGCCGCAGGCTTTCCGCTGCGGCGGCTGCCTCTTCAACGAGCGCTGCATTTTGCTGGGTGACCTGATCCATTTGCGCCACAGCCTGGTTGACCTGTTCAATTCCGGTTCCCTGTTCCAGACCTGCCGCGGCGATCTCGGCGATCATCCCTGCTACCTGCCTGACATTCGTGACGACTTCGCCAATCGTAGTCCCCGCGACTTCTACCTGCTGACCGCCCGACTCAACACGTGAAACCGAGTTCATGATCAGCACCTTGATATCTTTGGCGGCCGAAGCACTGCGCTGTGCAAGACTGCGCACTTCCGACGCGACGACGGCAAATCCACGTCCCTGATCCCCCGCCCTGGCCGCTTCAACCGCTGCATTCAGCGCGAGAATATTGGTTTGGAACGCAATTCCCTCGATAACTCCGATAATTTCGACGACCTTGCTCGACGATGTACTGATCTCATGCATCGTACCAATCACCTGCGACATGACATCACCACCCTTCGCTGCGACGTCAGAAGCCGATGAGGCCAGACGGTTCGCATGCGCCGCGCTATCCGAGTTATTCCGCACTGTTGTGGTCAGTTCTTCCATTGACGCGGCCGTCTGCTGAAGCGAAGCGGCTTGCTCCTCGGTGCGCGCGGAGAGGTCGAGATTGCCTGCCGCGATCTGGCGCGATGCGCTGGCGATTGCCTGTGTGCCGGTGCGCACGCGCCCGACGATCTGTGCAAGGTTATCCCGCATGGAGTTGATGGCGGCAAGTAGGCTCGATTCGTCGCCGGCGCGAGTCTGCACGGGGGTGGCAAGATCACCCCCAGCGATCCGCCTGGCAACCGCAACAGCGTACGCTGGCTCTCCCCCCAGTTCACGAACCAGATGGCGCACAATCAGTGTACCAAGAGCAGCCACGATCGCGAGTGTCAATCCGGCGGCAATCAGAATTGTCACGAGGACATGATTGACGATTCGTGCCGCGGTGTCGCTGCCCTGCTGCCCGAGCTGAACGTTATAGGCACGGTGAGCGATGATCGCGGCATTGAGCTTTTCCGCAGTCGGGAAAAGCTGGGTCTGTGCCTGGCTGAATGCAGCGGACGTATTCGTTCGTGAGAGGGCAAGCACGCTGTCACGCAGCGATTCGAAATTCGTTAGCAGTTCCCGATCTGCCGACAGCATCGACCGGTCCTTGTCGTCCGACGTTAAGGGTTCGTACCTTTTCAGCGCATCAATGATCCGCTCATGCTGCTCGCCTATCTTTTGCTCGATCCGCTTTTTCTCGGCGTCGCCAGTGGTCAACAACTGCTGATACACCAGTACGCGCATGGTGTCGAAGCCCGTCTGCGCTTCATCGAGAACAACCAGGCTGGGAACGGTATTCACGCTTGCATAGGTCGCCGCGTCGTAAACCTGTCTTATCTGGTAAAAAGCCATCGCAGTGATAAACGCAAGACCCACTGCGGCACTCACAACAAGAATGGTGAGTCGCTTCGCCACGGTAAGCCTATAAAACCAGTTCATGTCATACCTCATTCACGCGTCGTTGGTCTGCGATGTGTCACGCTGTCTGCAATCAGGCGTAACGCATATGGCTGCACCCGGCTATATCGGCAAACGGACTTGGCACTGAAGGCTGGGGTTTACACAGAGAGGCGCGATGCCTTACTCGCGCCGTCCCCAGACGCGAATGAGGGTGGAGACTCAACAATGGAGACTAAGATGAAGTCATGTTCCCTGAATCTTGTGTCAGGAAATCCCTAGCCGATCGAGACGTTGCTTGAAATGGGAACTCAGTTTCAAATTACCGATCCCAAAGCGGATTCTCGACAGCGGACTTGCGCCACATCCAAACCATCAGCACGGCCTTCTGCTCCTTCGATCGCATCAGCGGCTCGGGACGATGGCGAACCTCGCTGTCAGTATGATGCTGTTCGCATCTCCGTATTTCCAATGCCGATGTCTGCATTGTGGCGGGCTCGCATCTACGTCAGCGATGCGGCGGATTATGGACGATGGCGGCTTCGAACATTGGAATGGCAGCTTCCTGAATCAGCGAACTCACACTCCCGACCCGGAGCGGACGGTCGTCATTCCCGGTAGCGGCCCATTCGTGTGAGGAGCTTGAGCTTCCCGGCACTAACATTCTGGGGACCGCCAGAGACACGGCCGACCTTCGGAATTAGAGGCCCTTGCGTGCGAAATAATCCGACATCGTCACCAAATAAGCTCTTAACTGTTCTGGATCGCAGGGGAAGTCCTGTATCAAACTGAAATTCCCGTGTTTGCTAACGGCATAGGCCCATTTGATGCCCAAATGAGCGTTGTCGTCTAAGGCTATAGCCGGATTGGGAAAGAAAAACCAACAGTGTTCCGCCTCTACATAGTGCGTATGCAGAACGTCGAGACATTCGCTGCCAACTGCGTCGCCCGAGTGAAGGAGCGCTTGCTCCCTCGCAATTCCATGAGCTTGCTCAAGGTCGATTTCTTGTTTGACCACCATGGTTTCGTTGTACCAGCGTGCGGGTCGTGATCGCATTTGACACTCTCGATCGTAGACTATCTTGCTACTGCAGTCGAATGTCTCTTCCTGGCCGAGGGTCGCCCTCCCGGTACCCGCTAGCATGCGACCGAACAGTCGTGGCCGCCGCTAAGGCTAGGTTAATGGCTAGCCCACCAACGCTCGGCTTCGTCGATGTGAGTGCATAGCGAGTCGGCGACTGCCATCGGCAGAGTGCCGTCGTCGAATCTGAACCAATGGTCGATATTCGGTCCAGGCGACCCGAGTCTATGACGTTGACTTGGGTGTAAATCGTGCGCCGTAACCGTGTTCGCGGAAATGAATTTGCCCCAGTGGGTGGTGATACCCTCCGCGCCGCATTGAGACAATTCCACAACGAATCCTCCTCCGTGGCGATCGAACTGCACTGTCAACAAATCGACTCGATCATCTCGCTGGCGTCGAAAATGGGGCAAAGCACCTTTGAACCCTAGTTGGCGAAGCGCTGGAACAAAACGCGCTTTCAACGCGCGATTCATTTCGTCACGACTCATCGGCATACCCCGTCAAAATGAGGCGGCTAGGCTGCCGCCAGTTTCCCAACCTTGATTGTCAGCGATTCAGGAGATGATGTCGAACGGCTGAAATTGGCCGCACTTTGCCGCCCGCCGCTCCTGCGGTTGTTGCTTGACCGACCTGCGCCGCAGGCCGCCTCCGCGCTGAAGTGATGGGCGAAGGCCTTGCCGATCAAGAGATCGGACGCACAAATTCCAGCCCAAATCTCACGTTATAGGCAAGGAAACGGCCTTCGGGCGTTATGACGAGGCCAGTGATATTCTCCCACTGAAATTCGTCTAGACGCGAATCATCGTCTACGCCGAGGCTGACGGTCAAAGCCCCGTCCATCTCGGTTATGACCTTGTAGTCATAATTCACAACCGCCCCGAAACAAGTAATCTCGCCCTCGTCCACAACTAGCTTTGAGAGCGGATCGTCTGCCCCCATCCAGCGACCCTGCATTTGCGGTGGCAGTGGCTCGTCACGTCCCATTCGTTCCACTCTTATCTCTCATCCGTGAGTCCGGTAAATGGGTGTCGGCAATCTCTGCACCCCGTCGAATGTCTGCTCGTGGCCGCTACATGCCTTCAGTGACATCCTTCAGCAGTCCTCCATCGAACCAGACATCCTCATAGTTCGGCGCAAGCAATACACGCCACCCGGGCGGCAGTGCCAAGTAAGGGACAATGTTCGGACATCGCTGTACCAGGTGGGCGACATGAAGCGGCTGATAGAAGTCAGCGTCGGTTGAATACTCGCCACCGTAAATATACCAACCGCTGGTACCGTTTTCCGGCGACAGTCGAACTGCGTGAAGCGGCAGATTTTCAAGGGAACCAAGCGAAATCCCTACCTTCTGGCTCGCCTCGGGCGGCATGTATTCTGCGCCGAATCGCTGGCAAATGTTTTTTTGGTCGTCAGACATGGTCGGCGTAGGTCAACTATGACGGGCCATCAAACCACGAATTGTCGTCAATCTAGGCCCTCGTGTCGAGCGACCGCTTCTTTAATTGGGCGGTGATGTCAAGGGTCGATCTCCGATGGTTCTGTGTTGGAAACGTCGTTTGTGCGGGTCACGCTTCTTTCCGCAGTCGGCTCATCAATCGCGGCACGCTGCACGCATTGGTCGGACAGCCATGGAGAGCCGACCGCTTCTTTAATTGGGCGGTGATGTCAAGGGTCGATCTCCGATGGTTCTGTGTTGGAAACGTCGTTTGCGCGGGTCACGCTTCTTTCCGCAGTCGGCTCATCAATCGCGGCACGCTGCACGCATTGGTCGGACAGGCATGGAGAGCCTCGCTCTTGGGCGCGCTCGGGGCGCAGCAGTCAGTTGCGGCTTCTTCCAGACCATCGTCCACGCTTCGGACGCTCCCAGTGGGATCAGTGTTGGTAAGCGGTTTGCATCATGCCGTCGCCTCCATTGAGCCCCAGCGGAAGTCAGTTCCGTCGATCCACATCCTATGCAGAATGACGGCAAGTTTGCGCGCGACGGCAACAACGGCCCGGCGATGCCCACGACTCTTTTCCAGTCGCTTGCCCCAGGCCTTGAGCGTACACCACGAGGCGCTTCGGGAAACTAGCGCATGCGCGGCGGTGTAGAGCGCGCAGCGCACATCAGGGTCACCTGCCTTCGAGATTCGCCCCGGATTGTCCATTTCTCCGGACTGGTAGCGTCGTGGCGTCAACCCGAAATGGGCAGCGACCGTTCGTGAAGACTTGAAGCGGCTTGGATCATCAACTGCAGCCTTGAAGGTTAGCGCTGTAATGACGCCGACACCAGGTACGGTCATGAGGCGCTGGCGCCGGCCCACCCCTACGTCTAGGCTGACATGAGTTTCGTCGGCAGCAATCGGATCATCAGTAATCTGTCACCGTTTGGTGGACCGGTGTACCCGATCGTGGCTCGGATGTGTATCAATGACCGCTGCCCGACGCGACGACCTCCGCCTCAGTTTCAGGATGTCTTAGGTGGCGCCGACTGATTGCCGTAGCTCTAGTCTTTGACATCGACTCGGCCCGCTATCATAGCGGCAGCGGCATTGGCCAGGTACCCCTCGCGCAAGCAGGTCCACCCCGTAATGGAGAGCGCACCGAACGAACGGTGCCAGCCGAATGAAACCACTTCCGACACCGCTGTTTGATGTCTACGCGCTTTCGCTTCCCCGCGGCCACGGATTCGGAAACTGTCCACCGGTCGAAGCCTGGCAGACCGAGGACGGCCTCGCGTTCGGGGTCGTTACACGCGACGTCAATGACGGGAGCATCGGTGTGCTGGCCTTGCGGCGCCGGGAAGACGACGTTTGGTCAATAGTGTGTCGAGAACATGGGTTGGGGACTGTCACGGGTGCCGTGGCGCTGCTGAAATCCGCGATGAAGGAAGGAATGCCGCGAGAACCGATTCCGGCAGGCACCGCGCGGCGCCCGGCGCTTTGGGATCTGCAGAGGCGCAGTCCGGGTTCGATCTTCAACCTGCTCAGCCAGCCCTCGCATCACGTGGCAGCGTGGCTGATCAATCAAGTTTACCTCGCGCTCCCCAATCCGGATAAAAACTGGACAGGAGATTTCCAGACCAGCAACTTCCACACGCGTCTATGGGAAGCACACTTGCTTGCCTGCTTCCGGGAACAAGGAATTCTGGTGACTCAGCCTTGGCCTTCCCCGGACTTCCGAATAGAGAATCGCCATGGCGGTGTTGCCTGGGTAGAAGCGGTGACAACGAATCCTCCTACTCCGTATGATCACGCAAACGCGAAGCCGACAACTCCGCCGCGAGATCAGCATGAACGCTCATTTGGCCCGGCAGCCGTCCGGTTCGCAAAGACGCTGCGTAACAAACTCGAACGCCATTACGATCTTCTGGATCATGTTGCGGGGCAGCCATTCGCCATCGCGTTGGCAGATTTCCATGCGCCGGGTTCAATGGTCTGGAGCAGAGAAGCACTCATCGCCTATCTCTACGGCACCGGTGTCGACGTGACTGAACGCGATGGAAAGCGTGTCGCCACAGCCGCCGACATCAAGTATTTGCTCAGTGATCCGCCTATCCCTGCCGGCCTTTTTCGCACGGACGAAAATGCCGCATTGTCGGCCGTCATCTTCACCAACACGTGTTCGATTTCAAAATTCAACCGCGTCGGGATATCTGCCGGCGCACAGGCGAACGGCCTCCGCTACGTCCGGGTTGGTGAATTCTATGACCGAACACCGGGCGCTCTCAAAGGCATTCCGTTCTGTTTGGATATTATTAGCGAGAAATATAGGACACTTTGGCCGCACGGTTATGAGCCTTGGTCGGCCGATCTCGAGGTTTTCCATAATCCCCACGCCACGAATCCACTTCCCCGAACGTTATTACCCGAGGTAACGCACTGGTTCGACGCAGGCGGCGAAATCATCTGCGAGTCCCATTACGAAACGTCGATTCTGTGGTCCAGAACACTCATCCGGAACATGAGTGACCCGATTCCCACTCTGAGTGACTTTCTGGGGCAAGGTCCACCGGTGGCCAAGTAAGTGAGCCTGTCATCTAGCGATGAGCGATCCGGGGAGCGCTTGGCAATGCGCACGGGCACGAAACGGATGATCGTGATTGCACGAGGACTACGTGCAGTACTGCGCGAGGATCGCGATGGTTTGGTGACAGCAACGCCGTCGATCGTCTTCATAGCGGTTTGACTATAAACATGTAAGCGGTTTTTCTCCACTCCACGTAAACTACAGATTTCTTGGAAGAGATGATCCCGGAAGTAACAGGTTTGCCGTCCGGCACAGGGCTTATGAAAGCCTCGTATATATTTTTTGGATGAAGCATCAACGTGAACTGAAGACCTCCACCAAAGAAATCACCGATTTGATAGATAAGCTTTATATAGTCATCGTCCTCTCCGTCGGGAGAAAACGTAAAACGCTCCTGATGCAGCATCACATTACTGGTCCTGTCCAACACCGTGACATCGAATGAAATCTTGCGCGCGGGCTCTTCCGCATAGGACACCCCTCCAATAAACAGCAATACCCCAACTGCTGCTTTCAGTACGAACAACTTCATTTCTCTATTCCCACGTGATGTAGATGGATGGGCGACTGAAACAGCCAGCTGGAACCTAATTCGCGCTTCGGTTCAGAAAGTCGATTTGCTCTGATCGTCCTGCCAGCGAAGATACGCGTGAGTACCCATTGCGTCGAAATTCGGCATTTCGCCTGCCTTCACATGCTGAAAAAATCCAAACAATGCGCGATCGCATTCAATCCAGCATGAATATCCAAGGTCTTTCCAGTCCAGCGACCTGTCGTCGTTGCAGCGCCAAAGCATCTCTTTCGCAATTGCCTCACACCAAGTCAAAGCTTCTTCTTCCGACTCTGCCACGATGAAAATCCTAGCGGTCGATTCATAATCTACAATCACTCCGCGTTCGAATAGTTGGCGAGATTCAGGTTCGTGGTACAGAAAAGCGACGCGGTATTCGCGTGACATCTTGCAAGGGGCTTGTTCAAGGACTTCAAGTCGGAGGCCGTCACAATCGATTGTCGACGATCGCAGAAGATATGTCGACCGACCGCCTTTGGCGTTCCTCGCCTCAGTGAATTTCGCCGCATCATATGAGGCTGACGTCTACTCGGAATAGGCTACGGCTCCTTTATGCGAAGGCACGGCGAACCTACTCCGATCCGAGACGCGGCTATTCCTACCGCCCCTACTGCCTCTCCGTCGCGACACTGACTGCAGCAACCGTCTTCGCCAAGTTTTCCGTCAAAAGATCCGCGCGTTCCCGCTCGGTTTCCGTGAGCCCGGCACGAACTCGGGCCTCGACAATCTGGGCAGGCCGCACAAAACGTCGCCAACCCGGTTGTGCCGCAAAGGCGGTCTGCGCACGCCTGAGCCACGCGTCGCCGAGCGCCCTGTCCCGCGTTACGCCGTCGCCTCGCCAAAACAGAATGCCCATCTCCATCTGGGCGAAAGGCATTCCAGCTAGTGCCTTGTTCAACGCCGACAACGTGTCCCTGTCGACACGATCGACTGCTTGCATCGCAACCGCAGAGCCCGCCGAAGTCGAATCCCCAGTCTTTGTCGATGGATCGCCTTCGAGTGCTAGCCAGTATCGGACTCGTGCAATCGGCGCCACTGCCCCGTCGTCATCCTGCTCATGCAGCGCAAGTGCAATCGCCGCCTGGCGCGACCCAAGCGCAGCTGCTTTCCGATACCACTGAGCGGCGAGCGCGTCGTCGGGCGCGACGCCATTTCCGGTCTGATAGACCTTGGCGAGTTCATTTGCCGCATCTGCCGAGCCCGCGGCCGCAGCCTTCTCCAGCCAACGGCGGGCGATTTGCGGATTGCTTGCGACGCCTCGTCCATAGAGGTACGCTTCGCCCGTCAGTTCCATCGCACTTGCGCTGACCGCCGCCGCGCGGCTCGCCCACTCCAATGCTTCGCGGTCGTCGGACTCGCCGCCGAGCCCACTGAACAGATGCGAAGCCAGAGCGGACTGCGCGTCCACATTTCCGTGCGCTGCAGCCCGCCGATACCAGTACAGCGCCGCGCCGAAATCAACGGCGACACCGCGCCCCAGATCGTAGGAGTCTGCAAGCATCGACTCGTATGCCGCGTCACCCGTCGACGCGAGCCGCCATTGCCAGTACGCGCGCGTCGCCGCGGGCAGCGCCGGCTCAGTGGCGAAACCGGTCGCCAGTTGCCGCATGGCGAGCGTATCGCCTGCCCCGGCGGCCGCCGAGCACCAGCGCTGCGCCTTCGCCGCATCGGGAGCGACACCCGAGCCGGTCGCATAGACGAGGCACAGAACACGCTGGGAGACTCTGTCGTTCGACTCTGCTCCTCGCGTGAACCATTGCAGCGCGGTCGCCTGATCCGGCGCAGCGCCTTTGCCCTCCGCATACATGGTGCCCATCGCAGCATAGGCCGGACCGAACTGCTGCGCGACCGCCTTGATCAACCAGTCCTTTGCTGCGGATTGTTCCTCCGGTGACGGCCGTTTGAGCAGCAACATTGCCAAAGCGGTTTGCGCCTGGGCGTCACCGTGCATCGCTGCACGCTTCAGATACGATTCACCCAGCACCTCATCGCGCGGCACGCCATTGCCGTTGATGTACAGCATGGCGACGATGCGTTCGGCTTCCCTATCGCCGCCATCGGCTGCCTTGCGATACCAGTCGAACGCCGCCGCTTTGTTCGCTGGCGCGCCTTCCCCCGCAAACAACATCCCTCCCAACATCACTTGCGCCTGCGCGTTCCCGCGCTGTGCGCCAAGTTGGGCGAGCCGGTAAGCTCGTGCAAGATCACGCGGCTCGCCGAGCCCGGCGCGGGCCAGTGACGCGAGGTTATATGACGCAAGGCCGAGCCCCTGCTCCGACGCCCGCTCGTACCAGAGCCGCGCCTCTCCGATATCGCGGCGGGTGCCTTCACCAGCCTGCAGCATCGTGCCGAGATCGTTCTGTGCGACAGCGAGGCCCGCCTGCGCCGCACCGCGCATCCAGCCAATCGCGGCGTCGAAGTCGACAGGGCAACCCTGTCCCAGCCGGTATTGCACGGCCAACGCGAACTGGGCACTCGTGTCGCCATCGAGCGCGGCTGTGCGATGCCATTCAAGCGCCAATACATCGTTGCGTTTGACACCTGTGCCTTGCGCGTACAGATCGCCCGTGCGACGTTGAGCGTAGGCCAGACCACTGCGTGCCGCTTCCGTCATCAGCGAAAAGCCGCGCAGAGCATCCGGCGCAACACCGTTGCCTGACAGATAGAGTTCGGCAAGCATAGCCTTCGCCTCGCGCTGGTTCTGCGCCGCCGCTGCGGCTAGCCAGCCTGCGGCGCCACGCGCATCCGCGACGACGGCGTTGCCGCGCAGCAGTGCCATGCCGAGTTGAAATTGCGCGTCGGCGTCACCTTTCACCGCGCCCTGGATGAACCACGCGACGCTGCCCGCCTCGTCGCTCGGCACGCCGGGCTGGCCGACGAACAGCATCCGCCCGGCATTGGTCGCACCGTGCGGGTCGCCGTATTCAGCGGCAAGCACGAACAGGCGATACGCGGAGGCAAAGTCGACCGAGCCGCCTTCGCCGTTGTAGTCCATCAGACCAAGCGTTTCGGCGGCTCTGCCATCGCCGCCGTCCGCCGCGCGGCGAAGCCAGCTACGCGCTGCGCCCGGATCCTTCGGCACCCGGTAGCCGTCGCGATAAAGCGAGCCGATGAGCCGTTGGGCGTGCGCATCGCCCTCCGCTGCCGTTTGCGTGAGAATCGCCAGACCGGTGTCGTCGGGCGGTGCGGCATAGCCGAACAGGACCATCTGACCGTAGATCACGCGTGCGGCAGCATTTCCCCTAGCAGACTCAGCAGCGCACGTCTTGCGCAACTGCGCGGGGGTGCCGAGCGGTACCAGCGAAAACCCGTTGCCCTCTGTCATGAGCAGCAGGCAAGGCGAAGCGGTATCGTTCAACGACATGGCAGCCGATGCGCCGGCTACCCGAACCGCCGAACCCGCTGGCGCCGATGGCAGCGCCTGCGTAACAGCAGGGAAGCTCAGGCCAGCGACGAGCGCGAGTGACATCGATCGCGTAGCAGCCGCTACTGTCACACGGCGCCCCTTGTCACCAATCCCCATTCGTTGGTCCCATACGGTTGAAGATCGTTTATACGGCCAACGTAGGCCCGCGCCGCTGCGTCGTCATGCTTCACATAGCGTTCATAGGCGGCCGCCATGAACCAGGTTTCCGCAAGCGCGTTTTCGAGCATTTCCGGCACAGGAATCGTGACGGCCTGCGCATACACCATGTCGATCGGCACGCGCCCCTGCATATACAGCAACAACCAGCGACGATAGTTGCCAGGTATTGGCTGTGCGTTGCGACGGATGTAGTCGTCGAAATACGCGTTCGCCGGCGCCGAGCCGCCGCTGCGCACGCGTACATACAGGTATGTCGAGGCCAGATAGTCCTGGTCGAATGGCGCGGCGCCTTGCGCGTTATCAGCGAGCAACTCGATGCCCTTCGCCCAATCCTGCTTCAGGATGTACGCCCACGCGAGCGACACGGTCAACTCGTTATACCGCCCGTAGACAGCCTTTGCATCCGCCGCGCCCACCAGTTCGCCCTGCATCTTCGCAACGAGAGGAGTGGCTTGAGAGATAGCGTCGTCTAACCGGTTCAGTGCGACCAGCGTGGTGATTTTCGACTGCCTGAACGCGATGTCGTCTGGTGCCAGAGCAATAGCCTGGTCGATAGCCTTCAGCGCCTCCTGATGTCGATTGGAATTGTCGAGGTAGGCTGAAATGTCGCTGTAGGCCTTGGCTTTCTGCTGCTGGGTTGTCGCTGCCTTCAGAGACAGCTGCGCAGTGCTGAGCGCATGTGCTGACAGGTCGCGCAACGGGTTGTCGGAGCCAAACGGATGTCGGCGCTCGCTTGCGGGATCGATCTTCAGCGCGGCCAGTTTGGCCCGCGTCGTCTCGTCAATGGTCGGGTCGGTCGCCCAGCGCGCGAACGCCACATAATCCGCCCGTGCACCCTCTGCGTCCCCTACGGCCTCCCGTTCCGCCGCGCGCAGCCGGTAAGCCTCTGCGGACGCGCACTGGATCGTGATTCCCTGCGTAGCCGCATCGATCGCTTCTTGATGCCGTCCCAGTCCCCCAAGCGCCCGTCCCCGTGCCACGTAGTATGGTGTTCCGAGTATGTTGTTCAGATCCTGTTTCGGCTCGTGCGCGGCCCGGGTGCGATCGAGTGTGTCGAGCGCCTCTTTGTACCGAAGATTGGCCACATAAAGTTGCGCGAGCATTAGCAACTGCAAATCGGCCGGTGCCGGCGTCAGTGCGACGCCTGCCTCTTCCGCGTCCAATGCCGCGGCCGGTTGCTTCCGGATTGTTTCGACCACCGCGAGTTGCAGTAGCATGGCTGCCCGCATTTCGACGGTCAGGCTCTGCGACGCAAGACATTGTCTCGACAGGTCAACCGCTTCGTTGAATCTGCCTGCGCCCGTTGAAATCAAAACCCCACGGCAGGCAACCAGTACGTCGGGCGGCAAGCGAGACCATGCCTCTGCGGCCTTTGTGACGGGCGTGACGGCGCTCGCCCCTGACGCGGGCGGTGTAGGTTGGTGCGCACACGCACTCAGACCTAACACCGCGAAGGTGCAGAAGGCCCGGCTAACGATGTTCTTCATATTGTGTTCCGAATGGCGTGTTCGGCCATGGCAATGCAATGCTGCATGCATAGCCCTTCCTGGATGAACCAAGAATATTTATCGGCAAGTACGACGGAATTCTTGAGGAAAACCGTAAGTCCAGCTTGCGCGCCAGACTCGTATGGTTTTGCGTTTGGCCGAGTTCGATCTGTTGTTGGCACTCGAACTCTTATGGCGACTATCGCTTTACAAGCGGGAACAGACCGTCGACTCGACTCCGGAACGTGACCCAGTTCAGGCTTTTCTATTTGCCGATGGCAAGATCGTAAAATTACCCGATGGTACCAGGTCGGTAACCATCGTTTCTTGTATGATGTACCAAAATCAGTTAGGGATCTCTATTTGGGGAAACTCAATGGCAGCTTCAAGGGCGAAAGGCACATCCCGAACTAAGCGGAAAACTGAGGTTCCGGGGCAAGCATTGGGTTATAGCCTTCAATTTACGCGGCTCACCCATTTATTGCTTCAAGCACCAGAGGGGAGCTTTTGCAGCCTGGAGCTTCTCGATGACGTAGCTCAGGAGGATTGCGGTGGTTCAGTTAAGCTGATTCAGAGCAAAAGCGCGCTTACGGCCAATCCTGCCGCAGACCGCGCAAAGTCGTTATGGAAGACTCTTTCCAATTGGATCGAGCTAGCGGACACTCCTGGATTCGAGGTAGATAAAGCGATTTTCGAGCTCTACGTTTCGCGTCCGGTCGAGGGAGCGATCGTTGAAAGCTTCGCCAACGCGACTACCCAAGAAAGCGCCCGAACCGCCATCGCTCAAGCAAGAGATGCGTTGTGGGGAAGCCCGCCAAAGTTCGAACTAAAGGCAGGAGTCTCTGCGGAGATTTCTGCTTACGTCGAAAAGGTATTTACCGCCGATCAGAGTCTTTTGGAGCGACTCATCTGCAATTTTCAATTGACGCTAGGCAGTGGTAGTCCGCAGGCTGATCTTGAAGCGGTCGTTCGAAGCCACCCCGTTTCATCGTCTAAGGTCAATGACATCACCAATCACCTTTGCGGAGTGGTGAAGCGCCATGTTGATCTGTTACTGGAGGCCGGCAAACCCGCTGTCATCGCACGCAATGAGTTCTATGGCTGGTACACGTCTTACGTCCAAAAAATTGACCGACAGACAGTGCTTTTGAGTCGCGCTCCCGCGCCGTCGGAGGAAGTGTCGCGGGGATATCTTCCCGACAATTTCATCCAGCAGCTGGAGATCATCGGGCTGTCATTTGAAGAGATGCTCGGGGCTGCGAGCGATTACTTCATGGCCACTTTTGACCGGACTGATTGGGCTGCCAGGGGCGAAGTTGACGAGACATCCTTTGATGACCTAGATGACACCCTGAAGCGAGCATGGAGGAACAAACAGCGAAGCTGTGGATTGAATTACGGTAGCAGGTCCGAACAGCAACAAGGACAAGCACTGTACCTTGACTGCATGCAGTTCACTGCGCCTGTTCAAGCGATGTCCCCCCCGAGTCACTTCATCCCTGGTTGCTTCCACATACTGGCTGACGATTTGGTCGTCGGTTGGCACCCGAACTATGAAGCGCAATTGAAGCTCAAGAAGGTGGCGTGAAGATGCTTGCAAGAGAAGCTCAAAACGTTCAAAACCCTGCGTTAGGTGCTGCGCTCGTCTGGCGATTTTGTTGTGGATATGTTGAAACTAATCGCGTCAATGCACCACCGCCTCTGCCACTTCTTTTTCTTGTGTTACCTATCGTTCTGCACCAGGCGAGCTCGGAATTTGTGAGACGCACTTACAAGAGTTCAGGCTTGCGGGCGTTCGCCGCAAAGTTCGGAGATTCGTCAGCGTCTAAACAGGACCTACTGATCCAGATCCACGACCGCTCAATTCGATGGCGCAAGCTAAGCCTGCAATCCGTAGAGCTGGCCGTCGCCGGGAGTCTGCTCAAACTTGCCGACAACGGTGACGTCGTCCCTCTGTCGCGAACTAAGGCGAGAGGGTTGTCAGACGAAGTAAAGCACCTTATGGATCTAGCAGAAAAACTCGGCGCCTGGTTTGGTGAACTCACAGTGCATGAGGTCGTGTCTACGCTGAAAGTGAGGCTCTAATGTATTTTCAGATTCGAGGGATCGTACTCTGGCCTCGCAACGGAGATTTTCAACCACGCACGTTGAAGTTTGAGCTTGGAAAGGTCAATGTCATCAGTGGTGCGTCGCGAACTGGCAAGTCGGCAGTCATTCCTATCATCGACTATTGCCTCGGTTCCAGCACCTGCTCAATTCCTGTTAACACCATCCGCAAATATTGCGAATGGTTTGGCATCGTTATCGCGACGGCCCAAGGTGAAAAGCTCTTGGCTCGAAAGGAACCGGGAGCTCAGCGCAGCACGGATGAAATGTTTCTTCTGGAAGCCGACAATATATCCAAGATACCCAGCCGCCTCACCAAAAATACTAACGCTACAGCGGTCAAGAGACTACTCGATGACCTTGCCAATCTTTCCAATCTGGACTTTTCTGGTGGAGAGGAGGGTTCAGGGTTTGATGGACGCCCAGCGTTCCGGGATTTGGCTGCTTTCACGTTCCAGCCTCAGAACGTGGTTGCTAACCCCGACGTCTTATTCTTTAAGACCAATACCTACGAGCACCGGGAAAAGTTGAGGAAAATCTTTCCCTACGTACTTGGCGCGATCACGCCGGCATTGATGGCCAAGCAGTTCGAGTTGAACCGCACCCGGCAGCTATTGCGTCGCAAAGAGCGAGAGCTCAAAGATGCACAGGAGGTTTCGGCGCGGTGGCTTGCCGACTTGAGGTCCAAGTTCAGCGAGGCTCAAGAACTTGGTCTGATTCCGAAGTTGGAGGAAGAGGTTTCTCGGGATCAAATGATTGAGTTGCTTGACGAAGTCATCACTAGAACCGACCTAACTTTAGCAGTCAGCACCACAACAATCTCGGATGCGCTACGAGAGCTGAGCAGCCTGGAGAGCGAAGAGCGGGAGGTCTCGCGCGAGCTTACTACCCTGCGCCATCGATTGGAAGAAATGAATCGGATGCGCGTTGGTGTCCAACAGTACGAAGCTGCGCTGTCGGTGCAGCGAGGTCGGCTTCAGCTGTCGAGTTGGCTGATGTCGCATGCAAGCGACGATTCGGACTGCCCTATGTGCGGTAGCAACACCGATTCGGCCAAACGTAAACTCCAAGTTCTTAGCCAGCGTCTGGAAGAAGTGGAGACGGCAGCGGGCGCAGACAAAAACAAAGAGGTACCTGCAGCGTTTGATCGAGAGTTACAGCGCGTCACAACAGATGTTGAAAATTCGACCGAGCGTCTGCGCGCAGTTCAGATTCGCAAGCGAGCGTTGACTGGTAGATCAAAGGAAGCTCGTGAACAGCAATTCTCCGCGAAGCGTACCGAGCGCTTTATAGGGAATCTCGAGTCGTCACTGGACCTTCATCGGAAATTGGGCAGCGACAGCGAACTCGTCGAAGAAGTCCGAACCCTCAAAGAAGCGGCATTAGCGCTGGAAGGGGAATTGCGCGAACAGGACGTCGAAGCTCGGAAACGCCGAGCTTTGCGGACTATCAACGCCAATGCCGGCAAGCTCTTGCCGCACCTCGATATCGAGAATCCAAACGATCCAATCTCGCTAGAGACTAACGACTTGACCATTAAGGTGCTCGGTTCTGAGCGGGATGACTACCTTTCTGAGATCGGAAGTGGCTCGAATTGGCTCTCCTACCACTTGGCTGTGCTGCTTTCTCTACACCAGTTCTATCTGACCCAAAAGCACAGTCCTGTGCCTGCATTTCTTGTGCTTGATCAACCGAGCCAGGTCTACTTCCCCAAGCACGTGACGTCCAGAGACGTTGAAGTTGAAGACGACCCCAAGATACGTGATGAAGACGTGGATGCCGTTCGCAAAGCGTTCGAGGTTATGGGTAACGTCGTGCAGGGCGAAAAGGGGAAGCTCCAACTCATCGTACTAGATCACGCATCGAGTGAAGTATGGGGCGGCATCGATGGAGTCGTCGGCTTGCCAGAGTGGCGTGATGGAACCAAATTGGTTCCCATGGAATGGCTTTCTGAGGCTTAACCCACACTCTTTGACGCTGACCCACGAGTTACATCTACCCAACCTGCGTTGAACCGTTTCTTGGCCCGGCAACTGAAGACTCAAGGCCCACTTGTTACAGAAGCATGACATTCACTTCCATCCATCGACAGGCGATAGTTCAGCCTAACCGTCGTTGCATCGACGCTTCCCGATGGCTGTTTTTGGGCCACGCATCGCCTCATGCGGAATCATTCATGGTCACAGTCACGGTTGCCTTGTCCTGTGCTACTGCGAATCATTGCGGCTGGGTGTTACCCATCATGAGAATCGGATTGAAGATCTGAACGATCTCGGCCTGTCCGACAACGAAAGATCCCTCGGCGATGTCTAATAACCGACCAACCCACAGCGAATGCGGATATGCTTTCCGGCGTAAGCGGCCATACCTCCGCCAAACACCGCTCCCCCGTCACAACCCTACCTTCTCCCGAGAATTCGTGGTGAGCCGAAGACCAATAGTCGGCTCGTATCTTGTAAGTAGGACGGTAACCGGACAGAACCAGCTTCGACATTCTTGCCGATGAAAACGCAGTCAGCGAAAACGTCACCAACAAATCGGGTTGGCGTATCGGACGCGTCATGTTGGGCTTGACCTGAGCAAGTCGCGAATATCGAAGAGAAATTGTCGCCGATTCGGAGACGGATGTCGATCAGCTGCTTTGATCACCCTCGGCCCGCGGACGTCCTCGCAAGCCACCCATTAGGGCTGTGCACTCCTTCCCGCTTTTTCGCCTGAAAGAGCCTTGTCAATCCGCTTAACGATCCGATCCGCAGTAGCGAGAGCCATATCGCGACGGTAAAGCTGGAAATAGTGATCGGCTCGGTCCTTCGCGTCTTGACCTCGACCAAGTTTGACAAGGCAGAGCGTGAGTCTATCAAGTGCCTCTATCTCTCCAGTCGAACCCCACTCTGCGTTGTCCTCGTCCAATAGTTGTCCAACAAGGCCACCTTCATAACGGATGGACGCGTAGGCGGCGATCGATTCGATTGCGCGAACGTAAATTGCAACCGCCTGCGCGCAGTCCACCTTCTCGATGCTTTTGCCCTGTGCAATCAGTGTCCGATTGGCGTTACGCAACTTATGAAAACGGTCCAATGCTTCAAAATCCGTTTTCCGCCCCATGTTGATCCAGTTGACCAGCCGATCGCCACATTGGCTTATCCAGGCTGACTCTAACTCCTCTGCATCGGCGGGAAGTAAATTATCGCGCAGGATCCGGACGATATACTTTCCACCCAGATGTTTCTCGACATATCGGGTCCATAGCGGGTGCCTGTCATCGGACCATGCCCTACGCTCGATTCCTTTTCCAATATAAAAAATATTGCCCGCCTCATCCTGATGGGCGTACACATAAGATTTGCGCGGATGCGCCTGATCTGCGTCGCCAGCCGGTTCTAATTTGCGTTCCGGCTCCTCGCCAAACGAGATTTGGATTCCCTCATTGGTCAGTTTGAAAGACAAACCCACGTCTCCTCCTTATTTAGTTTTATTCAACCCGTTTGATGGGGTGTCAGTAGCTCACGCGCGATCCGAACTTTGACTCTGCTCAACCAAAGCGTCGGGTATGCGTTGAGCGGCGACGATCTGGCCAATGACCGTCAGCGTACAGAGGAAGTGCAAGCAACTCAATCGACGACTGTTAGCCAAGCCACCATTGCGAACCATTGACTGTGCCATGGCATTGTCTTTCAACATCCAAAGCGTTGCGGCAGAGTAACCATCGGCATCGAGCCACACGCAAGCCGCAATCATCAGCGCAGTCCCAATTCCGCGTTTCCGGCGTGGCGCGATGACATAGACCGCCTCAATCTCCGCGCACCACTTCCTCGTGTCTGCGTCCCGCGAGGGCCGAACGCGATCCGGCCAACTACTGCTTTCTGCACGACGGAGACGAGCACAGTCGGAGTTCCCGCCAGCACCACATCACGCCACTTTTCGGTGCCGGAAGTCACATTGAGACCAGCCAGGTATCCATGCCGCACGATACTCTGATATGCGTCCTGCCATGTCGTCACGTGGGAGAGCCGCAATTCGTTGAGCGTCGTCCAACGTTGCGGCTCGAATCTTGTGATTGGATGATGGGCGAGCCATAGGTGGGGCACGTTCTATTGATATTCAAACGACAGCGTGGGTAATCTTGGCGGTATCGCTGCAGTTATCTCTGTACGTCCGCCAAATGCTCCAATGACTTGTGTAGAAAGTGGCGGTCATGCCGTCCACTAAATCCTTCCAGACGACCGAACTCGGAGTAACCAAGCTTCTCGTAGAAGCCGAGCGCTTGGAAGCTAAGTGTATCCAGGAATACGTGCTTACAACCCCGGTTCGCGGCCTCCTTTTCAGCCGTCGTCATCAAGTCCGAGGCCAAACCATTGGCACGGTGGCTCTCATCGATCCACAGGAACTGAATCTCGAGGTATTCCCAGTAGGTCTTCGCGGTCAAGCCACCAAGAATACGATCCTCCCCGTCTCTGATGAAAACGGACAGCGGGCGAACATCTTCCTTCGTAAATGCTGCGTTAAACGCTCTGGTCTGGGCGATCACGAACGCTTCATCGCGCGCGTCCGGACTGTCAGTCAATTCAATTCGCATATGCGCTCTCGAGAGATGTAGGTCTCATATCGTTGACGATCTGCCCGTCGATGTCGACCGACCGATCATGGCGGGACTGACGCCGAAGATGACGGGACAGATTCACACGAGCGACCCGGTCGCCGGTCCCGGGGGACTTTCGGTCCGAGCACCGCCGACCCGGCATCAAGGCTGAGTTCCTTGGCACCTGTCGATCTTCCGTTCACGCCATAAGCGAAGCAACTCCTCCTGCTCGCCAACTCTTCCTTCAAAAGCAGGAATGCCTTCAGGAATCAGAAACCATGGCTGTTTACTACGGGTGTATATGTGCGCTATCGGGGAAAATTCGCTTTGGTTCTGCAATGTCCCCGGTCTAAGTATCGCCAGATCTGGCTGATCCATGGGTTCGGCCCAAAGCCGCGTGTCACAGCGTGGACACGCTTTGCTGCGCCGCTGTCGCCCACGACCAAAGTCAAACGTCAGCATGATCGGCTCGCCTTCTACAATATGCAAATCGGGTCGACGAACCCACATGACAGGAAGCGCAGCACCGCCTGTTCTACGCTGACAGTTGGTGCAGTGACAAACATAAAACGTGAGTGGCTCGTCCCGCAACTCAAAATTGATCTGGCCGCAGAGGCAACTACCGATGTAAGGTGCGGGCATACGTGGCTCCTGGATGCCGTGAGTCGATAGGCGGTGAGGTTTGCTAGCTCGGCAGGTACATGACCCCGGCGGCGAATTGTCGACGATTTATCTATCACTGTCGAACGGCTGCTCGTGGCCGCATAGGGTCCGACTGCGAACGCTCCAAACCGACCCGAAGGTGACGGTCGCATTTTCCGTTAGTGGCCGTTCGAAATCACGCATAACGCAGCGATCGCGTCCGATCGAAATCAGCGGGCAAGGGCGAGCGCCGACGGCGCTGTCGCGGCAGTGCTCGTGCCGCACCCGGCATCAAGCTTCTTCAAATTGAAATCGGCGATCGCACCTACACCCGGCTTTCGCCGACAGACCGACTGACGAGCTTCGCGCCCCCGGAGCTCCGGTAGGCAAGATGGACGGGGCTACGCTCGGTATGCTTAGCCAGCCTAGACCTGTCTCCAATGGGCGGGAAAGCCGAACACTGTCCGGTGGAACGGGCTATTTACTTCGATGCGGAGACGTCGGACGGGCCGCCTAGGGGGGGCACCCTGCTTTTGCTGACAGCGTGCATCCGTCGAGTCTCGTCGATGAGCAATATCTCGCGCGCTCGAGCGAGTTGTTCCGGAGAAAAATCGTCCTGCTGCGGCAACTCGTTGAACCAGGGAGACCATCTTCTGGCGATCGCATTCAGCGATATTTCGTTCATTTTCGATCGGCGCGCGTGCGCAGCGACGAGGCTGGCCAGCTCTTTAGGTAGTGCATCACCTTCAAGGTAGCGTTTGAACACCCACAAGTGAATGTCCACCAGTTCGAGCCCGCAACTTTTCGTGCTGGAACAGAATTCAAGCGGTACGTCTGGCACGTAAGTGTGATCGTGGATAGGCAGGCCAGGGCCAAGCGAGAACTTGTTTCCCTTCGCGTTCCGGTAAAGCTCCGCAAGCGTCCTCTGTGCCTTGTTAAATTGCGACTGCTGGTCAACGACCACTCGCGACGCCTGTGACTTGGTATTTCTCAGGCGAGTAGCGATACCATGCATCACCGCCTGAAAACCGACCACGTTCGGAGTGACGTCCAACATGGCCTTCTTGTTCGAAACATTGTAAGAAATCTCTTTCGGATTCTCTTCTGCCCATTTCAGCGCGTCGTTGATTACCTGCCTGGACCGTGCGTCGGGTAATCGTTCCACCCGCTCGAGCAACGCCTCGCACACCCGCTGCATCATCGGCAAGGCAATATCCTCGCGCGGTGTTATGCGAGCTTCCCACGCCAGCTTTGCTAGGTCTTCATCGAACAGTGCGGCCACTTTTAAAAGCAGCACATATCGAATTGGCGTCCAGTAGCCGGTCCACGTCACGGCCGGGTTGACGCCCTGATCAAAGACCTGATCGAAAAAGCAGATGATCGCGTGATCCGCTTTGGCAACGAGATAGACATCGAAGCGCAGATCCCAAGCTTTCACCATCGGCAACAGCTGCGGTACGACGTTGCACAGTCCGCCTACCCCCAGTTCTGCAGCATGAAGGTACGGGACACCGAATCGGTGGCGGATCTTCTTAATCCTATCGATGAGTACGACGTCGAGATTGACCCTGCTCGACAATACTCCGTAATACAAAATCGGTTGAGCGGGGTCAAACAAATTCGGGCCGGTGTGGCCAGACTCATCTACGTAGAAATGCATTGGCTAGCCATCCATGCGTTGGCAAACAGCTCCTACCGCAGAACGGTCGAGACTGCAGTCGGCGATCCGATGCACGGAGGGTGCTGGCCGCCCCGTTTGCGTCGTTCACAAGTCGTGCGCCACTCGTACTTGACCGTCATCCGCGATTGTCAACGATCCAAACTCAACTGTCGACTGACCGCTGATGGCCGAACTCGGTCCGACACATACCTCCGATCGCTGAGAAGGAGAGCCGTGGGGCAGTCTGTAGCCCACGGAATCAGTGCTGCTGCAACGCGACGCACGGTTGCAGTGCGCTATATCTGAGGAGGTCCGTAGTGGCTCCGGGGGCTTCTCACTGGGGTTGCAACTGCTTGCAGTCCGTTTCGAACCAGTGGTCGACCTGGCGCTGCGCCGCGTGTAGATTCGCTGGGTAGTGTGGGTCGTCGTGCCACGGTGACGGGTTGTAGCCCGCTTTCCTCAGGGCCGAAAGCTCGCTTCGCTGTTGCGACTTCGTCCGAGGCGCGTTGCTTTTAATCTCGGCCAGGTCACGGCACTCCGTTGGGCTTAGATGTGGCCCGCTATGTGGCGCGCGGGCGGCGGCATATCCAGTCAGCAGGAACGCCAACGCAGCAAGCGTCGAGCAGTTTCTCGTGAGGTTTTCCATAGCGCATCTCCACGCGTGCGATTGGCGCAACGCGAGCGGTGCGATGCCGCCGGTCGCACGTGACTTCCGCGTTTATTGTGCCTTAGTCCAGTCACCGGAAGAAGGCGCACTGGACAAGACCGATCACCGACCGAGAATTTTATGCGAAAGGCATAAACCGACACAAAGCGGACCGTTCCGGCCATAACGCTTTCAAACGCTACTAAGTCTGCCTCTGGAGCCTAAACCTGATGCGAATATCGCTGATCGGAACTGTCCACGCCGAAAGTGGACGCGCCAACTTGGCGGAATTGCGGACGATCCTTGAACGCCTTCAGCCGGACGTCATCTTTGCTGAAATTCCCACTGCCAATCTTGCTGACTATCTCGACGGCTCTCACGGCAATCTCGAGTCTGATGCCGTTGCCCTCTATCGCAAGCGCCGTCCAGTCAACGTTGTGCCTGTGGACTTGAACAAACCAAGCGACGAGTTCTTCAGAAAATCTGAGGAGATGTTCAAAAAGGTCGAGAGGACGAGCCCTAAATATCGCCGTCTGATGGACCAGAACAGCCTCGACACGCGAGATCACGGTTTTCCATACCTCAACAGCGATCGCTGCGCCCAAGCATGGGCAGCCATCTACGACGAGGTGCGTGCAACCGTCGAATGGATCGGCGACGCCAGATTGCGTCAGATCTACGCTCTATGGAACGAGACAAATGACCGTCGCGAGACGAGAATGCTAGAGAACATCAATGGCTATTGCATCCGCGGCGCACTCTCTCATGGAGTGCTTCTCCTTGGCGCTGGACACAGGAAAGCCATGGTGCAGAAGGTGCAGGAGCAACGAGGCGTCGGTGCACCAGGAGTCTCATGGAAACTTGAAAGTTCCCTGGATTAGGCGATGTGAGGAAATGTCCGTTTCTGGCCGATAGCACCAATTCGAGAACGCTCTGCGGAGCGGTCGCTGAGATCCACAGTGGCTAGCCGCACGCCGTCGATGTGACCGACCGACATCACGCCGAGCGATACAGCACCGGAGCCCGATAGCTTGCGCCAGGAACCAAATCAGAGCTCATTCAGTGAAAAGGATAGACGCGGAGGCCGCCTCCATCGCTCTCCGTTAGTGGCGGCTGACAGATCGGAGAAGATATGCATCGTCCCCGACATCCACAAACGCATACCGCCTCAGCCCTAACAACCTCAACCCTCCCGCCCGCGTTTGGAACTACAGCGAGCGGCATGCCGGTGTGCTCCGATGCCATCCCTTAATCGCGCCCAATCCCTCCACGGTTCGCTTTACCGAAACGCGCACCGACAACACTCCTTCCCTGGTAAGCAAAGAGCAAAGCGCGTGCACGCGTATCCACCAAAGATTGAGCATCCGCTTGAGCAAACATATTCTTCCTTAGGGTATAGCGAGGATATGCTTGATCAAGCATATCAAAGGGATAGCCGAAGGCCCCCGGGCTAAATGCCAAGGCTCCTTCCACCGACCCTTGCTGAATCGATTTCCGCCAGACTATCTCGGGTCCCGCGCCTCTAGCTTCGCCAGCGCGTCCGTTATCTCAGGACCCATCCCCGTGGTATGGATTTCCCTAGCGCGCCACCGGTCCTAACCCGTCCACGCTAGCGGTCACCACCGAAGCTCTTCAGTCGGAAGAGGCGGCCCTAACGCCGGGCGGCTCGTGCTCGGCCGACGTGTGACAGTGAATGTATATCACCCGACCAACCATCACGTCCAATGCGAATCGGACGAAAACACAACCACACATCAAGCTCCCCGAATACTCGCGAACTCTGTGGGAGTTTTCTCTATAGATTTTTTTGGAATGATTTAGCAGAAAATCTATCGTCAAACATGTTGGTGAGATGTCATCGAACACGTCACCGTTCCCTGCAATCAACCGAATCGCCTACAGCACGCGATCGAAATTTTCCAGCGAATCGGCGCGCAGTTCGGCGATGAGCAGATTGGAAATTTCGTTTGCAATGCGCTGGAACTGAAGGGCGGCGACGGCCGCGTGCTTGCACTCTCCCGGCGTGCGCTCGGCTGTCTCACACAGCGGCAGCGCAAACTAATCGAGCGGTCGGCGCAGCTGTTGCCGCTCGACGTGCCGACGATCGAGCTGGCAGGCGGCTCAGTGCGTTGCATGCTCGCCGGTATTCATCTCGCGCGACGCAACTGAAGCCTCGTCAAAAACGGGCGCTTTTCGATGTCGGGAGACCTGTTCGAACGCGTAGCCGAACCGAAACAGGTCAGGCTCGTGATACGGAAGCACCACCAGTTCCATCCCGACAGGCAGGCCCGTGCCAGTGAATCCAGCGGGCAGGCAAATCGACGGCATCCAGGTCTGCGAGGCGATTAGTGTGTTAGTTGGGAACGTCAATGTATTGGTCCGCCCTGCCCGCACATCATCCTTTTTCGGTGCTAGCACCTGTACGGCGGGATAACACAGCGCCTGCACGTCGGCGTCCGCCATGATCTTGACCACCACTCGCTGAAACCGCTCGCGCGCGGCGAGCTTGCGGAAATAGTCGGGATCGTCTTCTGGACGTTCGGGGCCGTCGAACACACTCGACAGAAGATCAAGGACGGGATGAAACTGCCCTGCTTCTCGAATCGCGTCCAGCGACCGGTACGGCAACTCCGGTCGCGCGGCGAGAAACGCGTTCAGATCGGCCCTCGAATGTGTCAGATAGAGAGACGTCTCGAAGATCTGTTCCATCAGGTCCGGGATGTTCAGCTCCACCAGCACCGCGCCCGCTGCCTGCAATTGTTCGAGTGCACCGCGAATGACGTCATTCACCATGGCACATTCCGGGTCGCTATCGGAACCAAACGCCTGGCGCAGCACGCCAACACGGACACTTTTGAGACCCGCCGCATCCAGATGGCCGGCGTAGCTGCCTGAATGACCAGCAATCCGATGCGCCACAGTGTACTCGTCGAGCGGATCGTAGCCGACCATACAATCCAGCAGCATCGCTGCATCGGTGACGGTACGCGCCATCGGTCCCGCCGTGTCCTGGAACACGACCAGAGGTGACATACCATCCCTGCTGATTAGCCCAGGCGTCACGCGCACACCTACCAGATTGTTGAAGCTCGCGGGCAGTCGGATCGAGCCGCCCGTGTCTTCGCCGATACCCACCAGACCCAGATTCGCAGCGATGCCTGCTGCCGTGCCGCTGCTCGAGCCGCCCGAGTCTCGCGCGAGATCATAGGGATTGAGCGTCTCGCCGCTCATCGAAGAAAAGCCGAACCACGAGGTGGCGAAATCGGGCATGGTGGTCTTGGCGAGCACGAGCGCACCCGCACGTTTGAGCTGTGCAATCGCCGTCGCGTCTTTCTCCGGTACGTAGCCTCGTTGTGCGGCCGACCCGAACGTCGTTTGGATACCCGCCGTTTCGATCTGATCTTTCACCAGTAGTGGCACACCGTGCAAGGGTCCCACGAACTGGCCCGTTCGCGCGAACTCGCGATCAAGTGCGCGCGCTTCGTCGCGCACATGCGGGTTGACCGAAACGACTGAATTGAGCTTCGGTCCATTGCGGTCGATCTGCTCGATGCGCTCGAGGTACATTTCGACGAGCCGTTCGACGGTCAAAACGCCGCTCTTCAATGCGCGATGGACGGAATCGATGGTCGCTTCTTCAAGAATGAATTCGGACATGTTGATCACTTTGCAATTGAGCTATCGGATACGGTTTTCGGATTTTGCGCCGTTTGATTGACGGTTGCCGTATCAGCAATATCGGGGCACAGGGCGTTGAATCGCTACGTCATGCTGCGCCAATACCTCTCGGACAGTCTTCAGTATCTGAACGGCGCCAGGCGTATCACTGTGTACACACACGGACTCGAATTCGATAGCGATGTCGCCTCCGTCAGTCGTGGCGACACGGCCTTCCGTACAGGCTCGCAGCACCTTCCGCGCAATCTCACCCGGCTCAGGCGCGTGCACTCGCCGCGAAAACACAATCGATCCCGAGTCGTCGTAGTCGCGGTCCGCGTAGAATTCGCGCACCACCGGGTGTCCGCAAGTTCGGGCAATGCGTTCGATGACGCTATTCGCCATGCAGTAGATCGGCATACCGGCGTCGAGCGTATGCAGTGTGTGCACAAATGCCGTGGCGAAGGTCTCGTCGACGGCCGCGTGCATATACAGTGCTCCATGGAGCTTGACGTGGCTCAGGTCCATTCCATGCAAGCGTGCGAATTCGCGCATCGCGCCGCACTGATAGACGACGTCATTCACCAGTTCTTCAGATGAAGCATGAATCACGCGCCGACCAAACCCGACCAGATCACGATAGCCGGGATGCACGCCGATCCCGACGCCGAACTTCTTCGCCATTGCCACGGTGTTCGCGATCGTACAAGGATCTCCGGCATGGAACCCTGCCGCGATGTTCGCCGAACTGATCTGCGGCATGATCGCTTCGTCCACGCCGCCGCCGATCGTCCAGACGCCAAATCCCTCGCCCATGTCGGAATTCAGATCCACTGAATTGCGTTGCACTGCTCGTCTCCTTTTTCATTGGGGTCTCAAGTGCCCACAGGAGTCACGATAGACCTCACAGAGGATGTGAAAAAGTTGTTTCTTTATATGGCATCGTATATATTTTTTTAATACTCAGACGCTCACATCACATCTACCCTGGGTCGTCTTTCTGAGCGATTCATGGCTGGATCATTATGTCAATCACACTCCGTCAGTTGCGGTACTTCGTTGCTGCCGCAGAACTCGGTCAACTGTCGCGCGCGGCGATGGAACTGAACATCAGCCAATCGGCCGTGACCATTGCGATCCGCGATCTCGAGCAGGCGGTCGGCCGCCAACTGTTGCAGCGTGGCCCACAAGGCGTTGATCTGACCGACGCCGGCCGGCGCTTCCTGGAGCACAGCTACGCCATACTCGCCGGTGTCGACGAGGCCCTCAGGGCAACGAACAACGAAAGCGCGATCGAAAGCAGTGTGCGGGTTGCCGCCAGTTACACGCTGCTGGGTTACTTTCTGCCCTACCATCTGCAACGGATCGCAACGCTCTATCCCGGGCTATCGATCCGGCTGCATGAAGCGAGACGTGACGAGATAGAAGAAGGGTTGCTCGCAGACCGATACGACATTGCCGTCCTGCTTGCCGACAACGTTGCGAGTTCAGGCCTGGCAGTCGAGCGCATCTTCGCGTCGACACGGCGACTCTGGGTCGCGTCAAATCACCCATTGCTTGAAAAGCGTTCCGTGACGTTTGCCGACGTGGCCAAAGAGCCCTTCATCATGCTGACCGTCGACGAAGCCGCCGACACCGCCATGCGCTACTGGAGCAAGACGGACTATGAGCCCCACGTGATCCTTCAGACATCTTCCGTCGAAGCCGTGCGCAGCATGGTTGCCAACGGAAGCGGCGTCGCTATCCTGTCAGACATGGTGTACCGGCCATGGTCGCTCGAGGGCAAACGCATCGAGACAATAACGCTGGCGAACCCCGTCCCTTCAATGGCGGGCGGCATCGCACACGCACGCGACAGAGAGATCACGCCCGGCATGCGCGTCTTCCTCGATTACTTCCGCGAGACCTTCAATTCGCCCTATCTCCCTCACGCGGCCCTGCGTCAGTCGCGCACAGCGGCACGATAGGCCTGCTGCTGGCCATCATCAACGCCATTAATACACTGGATTAGGAAACAGACTTTTACTTATTGTTTTTGGCTCCGGATAAAGACGGGGAACGCCGTGCTCCCCACGCGGCATCCCCCAGTCATTGCCTCACTTTCCGGAGAAGACCATGAGTACGGTCCGTCCAGTTGCATCGCCCGTCGCAGACGAAGCAGCTCCCAACGAGATGAAGAAGATCGCCGTCGCCAGCGTAATCGGCACGACGGTCGAATGGTATGACCTGTTTGTGTTCGCGACGGCATCTGCCCTCGTGTTCAACAAGGTGTTCTTTCCGGGTTTCGTCCCGCTCATCGGCACGCTGCTCGCGTTCGGCACGTTCGCGTCCGCGTACCTTGCGCGCATCGTCGGCGCCGCGTTGTTCGGCCACTTTGGCGACAGGCTCGGCCGCAAATCGATGCTACTGGTCTCGCTTCTGTTGATGGGTTGCGCGACCTTCTGCATCGGCCTGCTGCCCAACTATGCTGCAATTGGCATCTGGGCGCCTATCCTCCTGCTTACGCTGCGCATCATCCAGGGACTTGCGTTAGGCGGCGAATGGGGCGGCGCCGTGCTGATGGCCGTCGAACACGCGCCCGCCGGCAAACGCGGCCTGTACGGCTCGTGGGTGCAGATCGGTGTGCCCGCCGGCACGCTGATCGCCAACCTCGCCTTTCTCTTCACCAGCTCAGCGCTTTCCGCCGAGTCTCTGCTGTCGTGGGGATGGCGCGTTCCGTTTCTCGCCAGCGCGTTGCTGGTGGGCGTCGGCCTGTATATCCGCCTGAACACCTCCGAGACGCCGACGTTCCGCAAGGTCAAGGACGCGGCGGCTCAGGTGAAACTGCCCATTGCCGACGTGCTGACGAAACACTGGAAGCAGGTCGTACTGGGCGGCGTCGCCACGATGTCGACCGGGACGTCGTTTAACCTGATCGTCGCTTTCGGTCTCACTTACGGCACGCAGACACTCGGCTTCAGCCGCAACGCAATGCTGTCCATCGCGCTCATCGCCTGCGCACTGTGCATTGTGCTGCTGCCGTTGTTCGGCAAACTGTCCGACCAGATAGGCCGCAAGCCCGTCATCATCGGCGGCATCGTTGCCGAGGCGCTGTTCGCGTTTCCCCTCTTCTGGCTGCTCGACACGCGAGACTTTTCATTCGCGCTGCTTGGCTACGTCCTCATGATGACCGCCTTCGCCGCGAACTACGGGCCGATCGCGACATTTCTCGCCGAACTGTTCGGCACCGAAGTCCGCTACTCGGGCCTCTCTGTCAGCTATATGCTGTCCGGTCTTCTCGGCAGCGCGGCGACGCCCATTGTCACGACGGCTCTGTTGTCGGCGACCGGGCGCGGCTCGTCGGTCGCGTGGTACATGATCGGCTCTGCGCTTGTCTCCGCAATCGCCCTGGTGATGCTGACAGAAACGCTCAGGACCGACCTCGCAAACAACCAGCGGCAGCGCGCACGTGCCGGGGAGCGTGCATGATGCAGGAAGCGCAAACCATCGAACGTTTCTCGCCCGCGCTTCTCGATCAGCTTCGCCAGGTCAGTTTCCCGACACTTGGCCACTTCCTCGAAGAGGGCTTTGCCCACTACGGCATGCGAGCGCTCGTGCCGAACGAACGGATGATTGGCCGCGCGGTGACGCTCGAACTCTGCAGTCCCGACGCGCTGCCAGTCAATCGCGCGCTGGCGCACCTCACACCGGGCGATGTCCTCGTCATCGACATGAAGGGCAACCATACCCATGCGCCCGTGGGCGCTGTTACCGTCACGGCCGCGCTCAGTGCTGGCGCGGCAGGTGTGGTCGTCGACGGCGTCGCGACGGACGTTCTCGAACTGCGGCGAATCGGACTGCCCGTGTTCGCGCGCGGCACCAGCGCGTTGACGACGAAGCGCCGCGACACAGGCAAGAGCCGCTTCGGCACACCCGTTCAATGCGGCGGCGTGACGGTCGAACCGGGCACGCTCGTGCTCGGTGACGACAATGGCCTGCTGTTTGCCGACCCCGCGACGCTCCTAGCCGTGATCGACGCCGCACTCGCCTCCGACCGCGCGGAACCCGCGCTGCTCGCACGCCTGAACGCCGGCGAGCCCGTCGCAAACGTGCTGCGAGGCAATGCGTCATCAAGCATTCGTCACGCTAATGAAGAGCATTAGAACAATGAAATTGACGCCGCGCGCCTCTCACGCAAACACTAGCCCGCTTTCATCGCAAGTCCACGGAGACACTTCAATGCGATCTATCGACAACGTCCATTGCCTCGACAGCGGCCACGATTTCTCACCTGAAGAGTGGGCCGTCCGCACCGAACTCGCCGCGCTCTATCGTCTCATCGCGCATTTCCGCATGACGGACATGATCGATACGCACATTTCGGCGCGCCTGCCCGGTCAACCCGGCGACGCGCCGACGTTCCTGATAAACCGCTACGGGTTGCTCTTTCACGAAATGCGCGCCTCCGATCTCGTCAAGATCGACCACCTCGGCAACGTGATTGATGAACGCGCGAAGAGCGATCCCGCGCGCTTTCGCGTGAATGCCGCAGGCTTCACGATCCACTCGGCGATCCATATGGCGCGTGACGACCTGCATTTCGTGGTCCACACGCATACGGCAGCGGGCATCGCCGTATCGGCGCAGACGGACGGTCTATTGCCCATCAGCCAGCACGCGCTCAAGTTCTACGGGAGGCTCGGCTATCACGACTATGAAGGCATCGCGCTCGACCTCCGCGAACGTGAGCGTCTCGTGCGCGACTTCGGCAAGCATAAGGCGATGATCCTGCGGAATCACGGGCTCATCGCCGGGGGTGCAACCGCAGCCGAAGCCTTTCACGAGATCTATTTCCTGGAGCGAGCCTGTCAGGCGCAAGTCCAGGCGATGTCGGGAGGCGCGAAGCTCACCATCCCGCCCGCCGATGTCTGCGAGCGCACAGCCGGCCAGTTCATGCGTGACGAGTCCGCTGAAATCACCGAGACGGCCTGGCGCGCAGCGTTGCGTCTCATCGACGATCCGCACAACGACTATCGAAGCTGAAGGCCCAACTTCCTGTTCTCACGCCCGCTGCCGACGCCCGTGCAGCGCTACACAGAAAATGACCACCATTGCACTTCTTAGCCAGAGCTACGACATGTCGCATCTCATGGCCTCGATCAAACGCGCCGCGCCCGAACTCGACGTCGTGATGCACGGCGAGCCGCGCGCGACTCATGCCGAAATCGCCGCCTGCTGGGACCCGCCGCGCGGCGCGCTCGCGAACATGCCGAACCTGCGACTCATCCATAGCATCGCCGCAGGCGTCGACAACATCCTGTCGGACCCGGAGTTGCCCGCGCTGCCGCTTTGCCGGGTCGTCGATCCACAGCACGCGCGCGGCATGAGCGAATTCGTCACGTGGGGCGTGCTGCATTTTTTTCGGCAACTCGATGTCGTCATGCGCAACCAGCGGCAAGCGCACTGGTTTCGCCCCGCACAGGAGCATCCGTCACAATGCACGGTCGGCATCATGGGCCTCGGTGAAATCGGCGGCCGCGTCGCGCTCGATCTGCATCGGCTCGGCTTTGCCGTCAGGGGCTGGGCGCGTCAGCCACGCGCGCTGCCCGGCGTCGAGATGTTCGATAACGCAGGATTGCACGCGTTTCTCGCGGGCACGGATATCCTCGTCTGTCTGCTGCCCCTCACGGACGAAACGCGCGGCATCCTGTGCGCGGAGACGTTCGAGCGCCTGCCGCGCGGCGCGAAACTGATTCACGTCGGACGCGGCGAACATCTCGTCGTGCCGGATCTGGTCGACGCGCTATCGAGCCGTCGAATGGGCGGCGCCATCGTCGACGTCTTTCCCGCCGAACCTTTGCCTTCGGACGATCCGTTGTGGCACACCCCCAATCTGATCGTCACGCCGCACATGGCTTCCGTCGCGAGTTCGGACACCATCGGCTTACAGGTCGCGCAAAACGTCCAGCGGTTGCTGAACGGCGAGCCGCTCCACAACGTGGTCGACATAACGCGTGGATATTGAGCGAGGCTATTGAATCACGCTTCCCGAGCGTCGATGAACCTGTTCAGCGCCGCGATGAACGCCGCTTCGGCGGCGCTGAGCTTGCGGTCCTGCGACCAGAGGAAGTAGACGTCGACGTCGGCTACGCCTTCAGCGGGCGGCAACCGTTGAAAACGGCCCTGCTCGATGTCGTGGCTCACGATGTGCTCAGGCAGACAGCCAATGCCAAGCCCCGAAAAGATGAAGCGCTTTACCTCGGCCATACTCGATGAAGACGCAATCACGCGGCCCGTGAAGCCCATCTCGTCACGAAAGATCGTGAGCGGCGACATATGATCGCCAACCTTGTCGCCCGTGAAGGACACGAACTGCTGGCCAGCGAGATCGGGAACGCTCAGGCCGTCGCGGCCGAACAGCGCGTGATGCCTCCCGCAGAACAGCGCATACCGCTGACGCAAAAACACACGTCCTTCGATGCGCTTCGGCAATGCGCGCCGTGGCGTAAGACCGAGCGTCGACGCTTTCTGCTGGAGGCTGTTCACGACATCGGCGCTGCGCATTACGAGACTCTCGAATTCGATGCGCGGGTAGGTCCGATGGAACTCGGCAAGAAAATCGTCATAGGCGGGAAAGTCGATGCCGCTCACGATCGCGATGCGCACCGTGCCGGAAATGTCATGGTCACGATCAACATCCGCGAGCGAAAGCCGCGAAACCGTACCGTAGATTTCTTCAGCGATCTTCTGCACCTCGACGCCTGCCTGCGTGACCTCGATGCGCGGCCCGTGACGATCGACGAGACGCAGCGCGAGTTGCTCTTCGAGTCGCCGCAGTGCTTGGCTCACGGCCGGCTGCGTGAGATGCAGGTGCGTGGCCGCGCGGCTCACGCTCTTCTCGCGCGCGATCGCGAGGAAGGTACGCAGCAGGTTCCAGTCGAGACGGTCGTTCAGATAAGTGTCGGGCCGGTCTTTGCTCATCGCGAGTCTCATGGTCGAAGTATTCGCCAAAATTATACTCAGGATAACAATTAAAAATTGGACTAATTATTTTGAATTTTCGATAAAGACGTCATGACGAACATGGCCACTCGCGCAACACACCGCGGAGGCCGACTATCAGGAAATCGAACGATGTTGAAGATCAATGCAGAGCGGCTGTGGCAGAGCCTCATGGAGATGGCGAAAGTCGGTGCGACAACAAAAGGCGGCGTGCGCCGTCTCGCGTTGACGAGTGAAGACGCAGCAGGCCGCGCGCTGTTCGCCGCGTGGTGCCGAGACGCGGGGCTCACCCTTTCCGTCGATCGCGTCGGCAATCTGTTCGCGCGGCGTGCCGGCAGCGAGACGGGCGCAGCCGCCGTCGCGAGTGGTAGCCATCTCGACACGCAACCGGAAGGCGGACGCTTCGACGGAGTCTACGGTGTACTCGCCACGCTCGAAGTCGTACGCACGTTGAACGACGCGGGCATCGTCACGCGCAAACCAATCGAGATTGCCGTCTGGACTAACGAGGAAGGCGCGCGCTTCACGCCCGCCATGCTCGGCTCGGCTGCATTCACCGGTGTGATGCCGCTGGAAACCGCACTCGCGGCGCACGACGCCGACGGCGTGACGGTCGACGATGCGCTACACGCGAGCGGCTACCAGGGCGAGCGCGCCGTGCCGGGCGAACCATTCGATGCCTACTTCGAGGCGCATATCGAACAAGGGCCCGTGCTGGAAGAAGCGGGCGTCCCCGTCGGCGTGGTGACGGGCGGCCAGGCGATCCGCTGGCTCGACGTGCGCGTGACGGGCCGTGCCGCGCATGCGGGCACGACGCCGATGCAGTATCGGAAGGATGCACTCTTCGGCAGCGCCGAGATGGCGTCCGAGCTCGAAGCCATCGCCGCCGACTTCTTTCCACAAGGTCTCGCGACGATCGGCGAATGGCATATCCACAACGCGTCGCGCAACACGATTGCCGGTGAGCTGATGTTCACCGTTGACCTGCGTAACCCCAGCGATGCCGCAATCGATGAAATGGAAGCGTCCGTGCGCACACGCTTCGAAGCAACCGCCGCACGTCGTGGCCTGACGATCGATATCACGCAGCATTGGGTCAGTCCGTCGACCCCGTTCGATCCCGCCTGCATCGAAGCCGTGCAGAGCGCCGTGAACGAACTGGGATACGTGAATCAGCGAATCGTGAGCGGCGCGGGTCACGATGCGATTCACCTCGCAAAGCACTGCCCGACCGCGATGATCTTCATTCCCTGCGTCGACGGTTTGAGTCATAACGAGGCGGAAGACGCGTTGCCGGAAGATGTCGCGCGCGGCGCGGACGTGCTTCTGCACGCGATGCTTGCCCGCGCAGGGCGCGCCTAGCGTTTCGCCAATCGCCTCACCCATATCGACGACTCCAAAGGACCTGGCGTGACCACTTACCCGATTCGCACGCTTGCTGCACTACGCCGAACCTGGTTCTTCGTACCCGGTGCCGACCCGGCCGCGCACACGGCCGCCCTGCGCTCCGACGCCGACGCGATAGTCGTGGACCTCGAAGAAATGACCGCGCCGCCGGAGCGTCCGCGCGCGCGCGAACTGATCGTTGCGCTACTCGACGGGGCGGCCGGCTGCGGTGCACTCGGCGCGGTACGCATCAACCGTCTGGAGCATGATGGCCTCGCCGATCTCGAAGGCGTGATGTCGGGCCGACCGCATGCGATCTTCCTGCCGCACACCGAGACGCCCGAACAACTCGCGGCACTCGACGCGCATCTAGGCGCGCTAGAACAACGCTACGGAATCGAACATGGCGCGACGGAAATCGTGCCGACCATCGAATCGGCAGCGGGATTGACGCGTCTCGCTGCGCTGCTGGCGTCGAGCCCTCGCATCCGTTACTGCATGCTCGCGTCCGAAGACCTCGCCGCAAGTCTGGGCGCGCGCCGCACACCAGGTGGAGACGAACTGCTGCATGCACGCAGTCGCTTCCTGCTCGATACCATCGCAGCAGGCTGCCATCCAATCGATCTGCCCTGCACGTATCGCGCTGACGCTGTTCTTTTGCGCGACATGGAGCGATCCACGCAACTCGGATTTCGCTCGAAGTGCGCGGTGTTCGTCGAGCATATCGATGCAATCCATCGTGCGTTGACGCCTTCCTCTGAGGACGCGTTAGCCGCACAGATGCTGCTTGACGCGCATCGTGCGCAACAGTCGACCGGCATCACGGGCGCAATGGGTTGGATCGACGCGCCCGATGCGAACAACGCGCGCAGGACGCTCGAACGATACGAAGCGGCAAACTAGGCTGCCGCGATATCTCGTTTGGCCGAGCATAAGCGCCATTAATACTGCCAATAAAAAACCCGAATTGTACGAATACAAATCGTCGACCGATAAAGAAACACCTGCCCCGAAGCCCCCACCGACAGCGCCACAGAAAGCCCATGTCCAACCTCACACCCAGCACCCAGCAGCCAGTGCGCGCCGCGACGGCGGCGTTCATCGGCACCGCCGTCGAGTTCTACGATTACTACACGTACGCAACGGCCGCCGCGCTCGTGCTCGGTGACGTGTTCTTTCCGGGCACCAATCACTTCGTCAGCACGATGGCGTCGTTTGCGACCTTCTTTGTCGGCTTCGTTGCGCGCCCGCTGAGCGGAGCGGTGTTCGGCCACCTCGGCGACAGGATCGGGCGCAAGAAGATGCTGGTGCTGACCATGTTCCTGATGGGTATAGCGACGACGGGCATCGGTCTGTTGCCAGGATATGCGACGATCGGCGTCTGGGCGCCCATACTGCTCGTCCTGTTGCGTGTGTTGCAGGGGATTGCCGTGGGCGGCGAATGGGGCGGTGCCGTGCTGATGGCGAGCGAACACGCGCCGCAAGGGCGCAAAACGTTCTTCGCATCGTTTCCGCAAATGGGCAGCCCTGCCGGGTTGATTCTGTCGCTAATCTCGTTTCGGCTCGTCACGTCGCTTGATCACGACAGCTTCGTTTCATGGGGCTGGCGCCTGCCCTTTCTCGCGAGCTTCGTGTTGCTGTTGATTGGTATTGCGATACGCCTCGGCGTGAAAGAGTCGCCAGAATTCGAACGCGTGCGCAACGGAAATGCCGTGGCAAAAAATCCCGTCGCCGAAGTATTGCGCACAGCGTGGTATCCGATCATTCTTGCCGCAGCCGCAACGACCATTGGGTCCGCCGGATTCTTCTTCACCAACACCTTCATGATCTCATACGTGACGACCTACCTCGGCATGTCGAAGTCGTTCATTCTTGACTGCCTTTTCATTGTCACCATTATCCAGTTGCTGTCACAGCCGGTCTCTGCGCTGCTCGCGCAGCGTTTCGGCGAGGTCCGCTTTCTGACCTGCGCGGCCGTGCTGTCGATGCTCACGCCGTACCCGATGTTTCTCCTCGTCAAGACAGAGAATCCGTTCGCAATCGTCGCCGGAATTTCGTTTGCGGTCGTGACGCTGTCTGCAATCTACGCAGTGATCGCTGGCTTTATGACGCCCGCATTCCCGACGCGCGTTCGCTACTCGGGTATCTCAATCGCCTACCAGCTGTGCGCGATGATTGCAGGCGGAACCACGCCGATGGTCGGGACCATACTCGCCCAAAGATACCAAGGCGAATGGTTCCCGCTCGCCGTGTTCTTTTCGCTGCTGTCCTTCGTGTCCCTGATTGGGATTGTGGGTCTGGGGCGTTACTACCGCAACCAGACGGGGCTAATCCAAAGGCCAATTGCTGCAAATTCGTGAACCTTTGTGTGAACCCGGCGATATCGACGGGTTCACATTTCTTCGTGACTCGCAGTGCTCGATACTGACGCCACCTGGCCAGTCTCGAGCAAGCGGGACCTCCACGACGCCATTTGCTTCGCTTAGCCCGTCTCGATACTGCCGGTTGTACGATAGGAACGAAGCCCCGGAAAACCGCACTTTAGCGAAGATTCGAAAAGCTCGGATTAACTTAGAGGATATTTTCCGATGCCTAACTTTTCATCAGATCGCCACCGAGCATTCAAAACGTCTCTTCCTCGAGCTGCACTGGCCGGGACGCGACGGTCACGAAATGGAGCGGCTAGAGCGCGTTAAGACGCCTCGCACCGAAGCTCGTACCACGGCAGGAACACTCCGACGCCCGGTCCTTACCCCAGAGCCGGCCGAGGGCGTCCACTGCACTGTAAGTCAGAGATACGAACGGCAAAATGCCAGTCTTTGCCAGAAACCGTATTGTTCGCCGATGACGCGCACTTCCGGCATGGCATGCGTAATCTCCTGAACCTACCGAAGGCCACCCGGGAAGCAGCAGACTGGCGCTGCTTTGCCCAAGTGAATCTGCGTCGGCGTTCGGATATTGCTTACCAGGACGGCAAGTGCCAACCGGCATCGCGGCTTCAAAAACACGGCCGCTGAAATACCTACCCTGGTCAGCAGATCGTCAAGGTTCGAAATCGCCCCCACTCCAATTCATTTTTGAAGAATCTTCAGCCGCAAAATCATTGCAAGGAAATCTCCGATATGTCGCTAGCAGATTTCGTCCTGCTTGTATCTTTCGGTAGAGTCTCTGCTCGCGGCTCCAAGTGATCTTTACGGTTTAACCCGATGATCCGTGAATTCATAGTCAGCCATGCAATCGGCCGAAGGGTCTCGCTCAATAGCTGAAACATGAACGGTATCGTTGTCTGTAAAAGTGTAGGTGTAGACATCGGGTGTAGGAACGCCCTCCGTGGTGAGTGAGATCTTGTCGCCCTTTGTTTCCCACTGGCCCCGCTCCTCATTCAAAAGCTGAGTCTTTTCAGGATTTTTGTAGAACGCAATTTCGAACTTTCCGTCCAATGATCTTTTCATAGTCCACGCCATATAGGAGCATTTTCCATCCTTGTTTCTCTGCCCCTGCCAGTTACCGACCAAACGGTCATCAAGAGCCGAAGCGAGATTGGATAAAGAGAGAAGAACTGCAACGAGCAAGAAATTTCGAGTTATGATTTTCATAGCGGATTTCAGTAATGGATAAGTGCTATAACACCTGAGTTGAGCTGCGCTGCGAGCGAAAGGTCGAATGACTGTCGAAGGCGACTCCGTTTTAATCGGGATGCCGAGATTCTCGCGAAAGCCAACCGATCCACGACCTCATCCTGAAATGCCACACGGTTGCTACATCGTCGCCCCGGATCGTCGCTTCTAACATTTCAGCTTTCCCCCGATACGTTGGACGCCCCTCCCGTAACCGAACATAGGGCGGCCACACCGGATCTACGGCAGCTGATGGCGAAACTTGAGAGGGCGACCGAACGACCGCTCTCGGAGCGGTCTCTGACGTCTGAATGTCTGGCCGAAGATTCTGGCGAACGACGCTTCCTGGCCGAACTCGGTCCGACACATACCTCCGATCGTTGAGAAGGAGAGCCGTGGGGCAGTCTGTAGCCCACGGAATCAGTGCTGCTGCAACGCGACGCACGGTTGCAGTGCGCTATGTCTGAGGAGGTCCGTAGTGGCTCCGGGGGCTTCTCACTGGGGTTGCAACTGCTTGCAGTCCGTTTCGAACCAGTGGTCGACCTGGCGCTGCGCCGCGTGTAGATTCGCTGGGTAGTGTGGGTCGTCGTGCCACGGTGACGGGTTGTAGCCCGCTTTCCTCAGGGCCGAAAGCTCGCTTCGCTGTTGCGACTTCGTCCGAGGCGCCTTGCTTTTAATCTCGGCCAGGTCACGGCACTCCGTTGGGCTTAGATGTGGCCCGCTATGTGGCGCGCCGGCGGCGGCATATCCAGTCAGCAGGAAAGCCAACGCAGCAAGCGTCGAGCAACTTCTCGTGAGGTTTTCCATAGCGCATCTCCACGGGTGCGATTGGCGCAACGCGAGCGGTGCGATGCCGCCGGTCGCGCGTGACTTCCGCGTTTATTGTGCCTTAGTCCAGTCACCGGAAGAAGGCGCACTGGACAAGACTGATCACCGACCGAGAATTCTATGCCAAAGGCATAAGTCGACCCTTCTCGGTCGTCGCGTATGGCGCCCGGGTGGGCTGATTCCTATCCAGTTTCAGACGTCGGTAGGGTGACGGGCTGACCCGTTTTTCATGGATATTCAGCGCTTGTCGCTCGCTGAAAAATGCTTGGGAAATTCCCTCTGAGGAGGCAAGTGCTCGTGTCCGCGATCCGGGATCGCGAGGATCGCAGCGATTTCCGCGCGGGTCTTGATCACCTCGGGCGTCTCGGTCATCGCATACTTGATGATTTGCACAGTTACCGCGTCGTAGGAATGCCCTTTTCCAATTTCAATGATGGCATCTCGAGGTTCGAATGATCCCATTCGTGAGCGAACCCATAGAAACCCGGTTGGATCCAAAGCACGGCTTGTTAGCCGCACACAGGCGAAACGCGACTCACACCGAATCGATTTTGGATGTCCAGAGAATATAAACGTCTTTTTAAACAACAGGCGGCAGACTGGCACAGCTATCAAAATCGAGTAGAGTGCCACTATCCACGGACCCGACGCATGGCTGCCTTTATACAATTTTAAACTGCTGGCCGATACGACCGCGAAATATGCAAGCGTCGGCCAAATGCGTCCTCGCGTCCAACACGGAACTTCAAGTGAGTGCGCCATCAGTTCCCCCGATCGTGATTCGATTTCTTGACGGCCTGCTCAGTTCATCTGGTCGTCAACGCTCACAATGTGCCACAAGCAACCAACGACGAATGTTCGTTTTAACACCAGATTCGGCCGTTCGGCGCGTCAATGCGGTCGTCTCCTGCTGGCCGAACTCGGGCCGACGATCATCGGCGCGAGGACCTTTGGAAGCTTCCCGGCTCGGTTAAGGTTCTATCAGCGGGGCAGGAAGATCCCTCGCTCGCACACCCGGATAAATGCCGCTCGAAATGGATCAAGTCGTACCACACACCATGTAGTTTCATGCTGCGTCGCGCAGTTCCATATACCACAAAGCTATTGTTTAGCAGAACGCGCGCGGAACCGTGATTATCGAGTCTTATCGTTGCTTCAATCCGCCACAGGTCCAACTCGATTCGAGCCTTTTCCAGTATTTTCTTCACTGCTTTTGTCCCATATCCATTGCCGCCGAACCGTTCGCCAATCCGATACCCTAACGTCGCTTTGTTGTAGTACGGACGGGAGACGTTGGTGAGATTGACTCGGCCGACGATCACGCCATTGCACTTCGCCAGAAATTGATACGCCTTGTCTGCGGACGCGTCGCTCTGAGCCATCTCAATGGCATGCTGGACCGAGCCTAGATTGTAGTAGTCGGGTTCCCGCGCATTGATCCAACCTTCAAAGTAGCTCCGGTTTTCCAGTTCGAACTCGAGGAGTGCCTCTGCATCATCCAAGGTCGGCGAATGTATCTCTAGCATGAGGCTGTCGTCAGAATCTCAAATAGGTGGAAGTCAATTCGCTTCCTTTTAATTGTCGACGATCTGTGCGGCAATGTCGACCGGCCGGTTCTGGCCGAGGATGTGTGGAAACGACTTTTTTCGCGTTGAGGCGAGTTTGCCTGGCGTGCTCGAGCGCGGTTTGTGGACCCGGCGATCTTCCCGACATCACCGGTCGCAATAAGGCCCCTCAGGGCCTCAGCTGGACACCGCCCGGTTTGCCAGGTTGATCTTGTGTGATACGTGAACGAGGTATCGGCTGCGGTCTTATATGCGGCCTTTTGCAAGCCGAAGCTGCGGGCCCTGATGGAATACGCCAGGAACGTCCTCGTCTCGACCACGTGCTTGAAGCACAAGACTGTGTTCAGGTTTGCGTTCCTGCGGTCCGACCTGTCTCGCCATCACATTGAAATCAACCCAAGCAACCTACCAGTTCCTCAACGCTTCAAAGTGCTCATCCTGCTATGCAGGTCTGTTGCTCACATGATGCGCTTCGTACGAAGTCCCGTGAGCGAGGATCGCCCAGGCGATTCTCGCCATTTTGTTCGCCATGGCCACTGTTGCTACATTTGCTGGACGTCGCACCTGTATTGCCTCTTGCCATGCGGTTGGTACCTTGGTGTGACACAGAACAGAGCGCGCCCCATGTATCAGCAACGTACGCAAGTATGGGTCGCCACGTCTGGAGATCGAGCCCAGCCGTATCTTTCCGCCGGTACCATTCTGACGAGGAACAAGCCCCAGATACGCTGCGAACTCGCGCCCCGACCTGAATGTCTTCGCATCTCCAATTGTTGCGACTAAGGCCGTTGCAGTCAGGCGGCCGATGCCCGGCACTTCGGAGATCGCACGACATGCAGCTTCGTGTTTCTGCCAGGCGCCAATCCGCTTCTTGAGTTGATTGATGTCCTCCTCAAACAGGTTGATGCGACGCAGCTGTTCGAGAAGGTTAAGAAGTATCGATCGTGGCAGTGTGTCTTCGAGTTCTGCCATGCGCTCCCTGATCTCGTCGAGTCCTGCCACACGTCCTGCACGAAACGTAACGCCGAATTCATACAGCAACCCACGCAGCTGATTTATCTGCATTGTTCGAAACTTGACGAGCAACGAGCGCATACGATGAAGGCTTAGCATTACTTGCTGATCCTCTGTCTTGGCGGCAACCGTGCGCATACCGGGTTGCTGCACTGCAGTCCAGATCGCCCGGGCGTCCGCCGCATCAGTCTTGTTCGTTTGCACGAAAGGTCGAATGAATTGGGCGTGTAATAGCACGACCTCGTGTCCGAGCGCGCGAATCTTACGCGCCCACCAGTGAGCACTTCCGCAAGCTTCGAGGGCGACGCGACCGGCGGGGCGTCGCGCCAGAAATGCAATTAAATCGTCTCGTCCGAACTTCCGGTTCGCGATCTCGCCAGTTTGGGCGTCGACCCAGTACAGCTGGAACACCCGTTTTGCAATGTCGAGTCCGTATGTCGTAGCATTCATCTGGGGCCTCCGTTCCTCAAGTGGTTGTGTCGCAGCTCCACTAATGGGATGGTCCACCCCGCCCCGCTGGTCAGGTTAGGCTGGCAGTGTTCATCCCGAACTGGAGACCATCATGGACGCCGTAACGCTCGTTGGTATCGATCTGGGCAAACACAGCTTTCACCTGCATGGGCAGGACGCTAATGGCAAGGCTGTGTTCCGTAAAAAGATGAGCCGCAAGCAACTGATCGAATTCTTCGTGACGTTCCATGCCTGTACCGTCGTTATGGAGGCCTGCGCCGGTTCGCATCATATGGCGCGCAAGCTTGCCGAACTCGGGCACACGGTGCGCCTGATCTCGCCGCAGTTCGTCAGGCCATTCGTCAAGTCAAACAAGAATGATTTCGTCGATGCCGAGGCGATCTGCGAAGCAGCGTCGCGCCCCACCATGAGATTCGTAACCCCGAAGACGGAATCGCAACAGACACTTTCGGTGCTGCATCGTGTGCGTGAATCGATGGTGCGAGAGCGCACCAGAACCGTCAACCAGATGCATGGTTTTCTCCTCGAGTTTGGCATCAGCCTGCCGGTAGGCAAGACCGCCATCACGCGTCTGCCGGTCGTGCTCGCCATGCAGGAACTGCCACCCCGGCTTGTTGCGATTCTCGAACGCCTTCACCAGCACTTCAAGTACCTTGAAGAACAGATCGGTGAGATTGACCAGGAGCTCGCGCGTCAGCTCGCTGACGACGAGGTCGGACAGCGCCTGATGAGCATCCCGGGAGTCGGCCCGGTCACCGCGAGCGCGTTGGCCGCGAAAATGGGCGACGCAAAGCAGTACGGATGCAGTCGCGATTTTGCGGCGCCGGTTGGGCTCGTTCCCCGGCAATACAGTACGGGCGGCAAGAGCAATCTTCTCGGGATCAGCCGGCGCGGCGACAAAAATGTCAGGCGCCTGCTCGTCCTTTGCGCCCGAGCCTACATGCGAGGCCTGGAGAAACGTACCGGTCGTCTGGCGGACTGGGTTCGCGCAATGCTTGCGCAACGGCATTCAAACGTAGTGGCGTGTGCGCTGGCCAACAAGCTGGCCCGGACCGCCTGGGCAATTGTTGCGCGCCAGACCACCTTCGACGCTGGCTTCACAAGCCATCCACTCTGATCCACCACTGCTCTATCACTATTTGCCAATCATCCAACTGGTTTTGCGACGACTGAAAATTGATGACGTGAACGGCACACCGGCCTGACGAAGAACCTGAGTGCCAAAGAGGCTTTTCGAAGCCGACCCACTGTTAAGGATCGTCAGGCGCGAATCTCATCGTGGCGCGGGGGAGCAATCCCCACAACGACGCCGAATAGATTTAAGCAAGCCAACTCGCCATCGAAGATCAGGGTTGCAAAAATGGGGTGGACCATAGATTTGGCACATCGATGCCGTTCGGTCCTGGAGGCCCTCAATCGTGCCCAATTCCCCGGAGGGAGGGCGGTGTCCATTCCATCTCGGCCGAAACGGGAAGTTCAACCCGCGCTTCGCTCTGATCCAGACTTACGCTGAATCGATCTTCCGTAGCCGCCCCTCAAGGGTCGGTGGCCCGTATCCAAAGCGGCCGTTCAGATAGGTTCCGCCGGCCATACTGCTAACGAAACGCCTGCCGGACTCCTAGAGCGATAACAAGGGCTCCAATACTAGGGACGCTGTTCCGAAAGCGACATCTGCTTACGACTCTGTTCGAGGATTCGCCAGTCCTCTTCCGCCTCGATCCGGTTATCAGGAGACTGCCGGGCATACTGAATCAAGACTGTGGCCCACTGTTCGTTCCGCCGAATGACGTACAGGTTTCGCTGCTGCTCAGGTAGCTTGGACTGCAATTGCACGGCGACAACCAATTGGGTAGCAACAAATTCGGCGGTCGAGCTAAGCTTCCATTGCCTTTGTGTCCCGCATGTCGCTAACAGGGCGGCGTGGCGGTCGACTTTATAGAATGCTTCGAGATAGTCGCCTCGTTGGATCGTCGCCGTTATGTCCGCAATCCCTGCTTTTATAAGGATCTGGTCGCAATTCGCGCCCTCTCCTGTGTTAGCAACTTGCGTCAGAACGAGACGCACTGCTCGCTCCACGTTGATACCTTCCTCAGTGGCGTGTCCACCGCGAGAAAACAGACTCGCAGTTACGACAACGATAGGGGTGACCCTTATCAGAAATCGGTGCATGAATTTTTTCACGAAAACTCAGTGCGCGGCGTTGCATCCAGCCTCAGCTCAAATCTTGCCGTTGTGCCGCTTGTCGTAGCAATACAACTGTTCGTCAATCTCGCGAATTGGCCGCTTGAGCCTCCTGGCAACGTCAGCCACTTTCTCCGCATAGTTGATGTATTTCTCGTAGCTGTAGGTCGCGTAGCTCGGCTGAACGCCGGTGAGCGCTCGATATGCACGCACGTCAATGATCGGGAAGAGGGTCGGGTTGATGAACTTCAGAATTGCGCTCGCCATCGGGAACCCGATGCCCTGCGAGAGCACGAGATCATCAATCACCTCCTTGACCCTGCTGTCCGTGAGCGTCAAACCCTCAACCGCTGAGAGCTCGTTGAGTTTGGCTAGAGTCCCTTCAGACACGCATAGCACCCGGTCCGACTTCCAAAGTGACACACGACGAAGATCGTGTTCGGTGATCGTAGTGGACCCGTTCAGCCGCGCGTGAAGCTCGGCAGTCTCCTCTTCGTTGTATGAGAACTTGAAGTCCAATACGTCCTCGTCAGCGTTAAACATCCTGAAAATGCGTTTCGGTTTGTCGTTATTTCTGGGCACAGAAGCTCCGGTGAATTTGTTGGCGGCCAGTCCGTTCTATCGGCACTACCGCACGAATCTTGAAGCCAGGCCGCGCTCTCTCATTGGTTGCTTGCCCGCAAATGGTTTGGCTATGCTTCCCGCATCCGGTGCGGGTCACGTACCTGCTCTGCGCGTCGGAAGGCTCCGACTCATCGAAGTTCTCGAATTGCGGCTACCGATGCGGTTTCGCCTCACTGAATTGCTCCCCTCAACCAATTGGCATCCCGCACGGGGTGTACGAAGGCCGGGATACGGGGAATATCGCCGCGTTCAGATCGACCAGCGGCTCGCTGCGCTGAACACGTCGGCTGCGCGCTCCTGACGCCGTCGCCTCCATTCCGTGATCCGGTTTGGATGGAATCGACCCGCTGTGCCTGTTCGGTCAGTGTGCGTTCGCCAAGTCCCCTGCCGTGCGACCTTTACCTTGAACGCCGTTGAGTGCATCCGCCGGGTTCTCTCTTGTCATCTTCTGGTTGCCTTTGCCGGCATTATGCCGGGCTCAGATTCCGGGAGCGCCACTTATCGCCCTGTCCGAATTTCTGACGTCGTCTTCATGTCGTTCAGCAATTCCATATTGATTGCTTCATTCATGGATCAATTATTTCCATTCGACCGCATTTATCCCGGATTCAGTTTGATGGATCATGCACTACATCGCTCCGGAGGAAGCATGAGTCGGCCTTTCGCCCCCTCGGCATCGGCCGCCATTCCCCGCCGAACCGCCTGATCATCGCGCCGATAACTCGGCCGCGCGGGGCAACGCGCCAACGCCGGGCTGTTCGTCAGCGGCGAGCATGTATCCCGCTCCGACAGGCAACGGCTATATGCGTCCACCAGGCATCGCAACCGATGCACTGCGGTCGCATCACGCACCGTCGTTTGTGCCGGAGGGACGCTGACACCCACACAAGATTGACCAGTACGCCGACGTCGGACTGAACCATCGGCTAATCACGAAGCAAGTCGGCCAGCAACGTCCCACGGGCGAATCCGGCGAGATTCGTATAGACGACACTCCGTGCGCGTAAGTAAACGAAACTAGCACTTCATGAAAGGCTTCCCAATATGACCACCACAACCTCATTGCAGCACCACACGTTGAGAATCAACGGGATGAAGATGCATTACGTGACTGCTGGCGAGGGCGAACCACTAGTCCTGCTTCATGGTTGGCCTCAGACTTGGTACGAATGGAATCACGTCATTCCCTTGCTTGCCCGCAAGTACAGACTCATTGTCCCCGATCTGCGAGGCGCAGGCGACACAGGGCGACCAGTGTCTGGCTACGATAAACGGACGATGGCCAACGACATCATCGCGCTGCTCGACCACTTGGGGATTCCGGACTTCTTTCTTGCTGGCCATGACTTCGGTGGGGCGGTCTCATACGCGCTGGCCGCACAGCACCGCGCCCGTGTACGGGCGCTTGCCATCGTCGAGATGGTTCTTCCGGGATTTGGCTACGAGGAGGCCATGAAGATGACGCCAGATGGTGGTGGGCTCTGGCACTTCACATTCCATATGGCCGACAATGTGGCAGAGATGCTGCTGGAGGGCCGTGAACGCGAGTACCTCTCTTTCTTCTATCGGGAATACTCGTACAACCCTGACGCGGTGGATGCGCGCGCGTTGGAGGAATATGTACAGCACTATAGTGCCCCCGGTGCCATGCGGGCGACGATGGGCTACTACAGGACCATCTTTAAGGACGCCGCAGACAACCGAGCATGGGCACAGGAAAAGCTGACGATGCCGGTGTTGGCGATAGCCGGTGAGGCGTCCCTCGGCGATATTACGCGACAGTCTGTAAGTTGTGTCGCTGAGCGGGTGACCGCGAGGATCGTGCCGATGAGTGGACACTGGCTGCCTGAGGAGCAACCAGAAGTTCTGGCGCGAGAGTTCGAGCAATTTTTTGTTTGAATACCATTGTCCCGGCGTGCGCGATGCGACTTTTTTGCTCTGAATACTTGGCACACGATTGTTCGTTCGACGATTTAGCGAGCGAGCACAGGAAACTTTTCGGCCGCCTTGCCGACCATGTGCAACGTGACCTTTACATACTTTCTATCCCATAGATCGAATACGTTTCGGATCCTTTTTTGTCATAATTTGACCACTTTAACGTAGTTTGGCTGGGCGTTTTGGCACTCATTTTTTCAAATTGGCGGAAGGGAGCACGTTCGGGTTGCGCACCTGCTTCGAACCGCATCGAGATTGAAAAAAAAGGCGAATACCCTGCGGCCAGAATCTCGTTGACGTGGCGTCTCCGGTTCTATTATTCCCGTTGACCTACCTATAGACATTCCACCTCTGTTGATCAATCTCGATGCTAGAATCAATCAAGTCAATCTGATGCGAGTCAGCTATTGGGGCAGATGATGGGAAAGTCTGAATTGGCAGGTAGAAAGGACTACGTTTCGTCGGCACAAGCAATGGAGATCCTGGGAGTGCGCAAGCAGACTCTTTATGCTTACGTAAGTCGAGGCCTCATTCGCAGTATCAAACAGCCTGGACGACAGGAACGGCTTTATTGGCGCGATGACATCGAGCGGATGGAAGCGCGTTCGCTAGCGCGTTCCGGACACGGGGCAGTCGCTGCATCGGCGATGAACTGGGGCGAGCCCATTATTCCCACATCGATCACCGAGATCACCCCGGCAGGGCCACGGTATAGGGGGCGCCTTGCCGGAGACCTGGCAAGAATGCTGGTTCCTTTTGAAGCTGTCGCCGAATTGCTCTGGACTGGAATGTGGAACGACCAGGCAACGAACTGGTCCCTGACCGCCCTCAACCCGGAACTCAAAAGACTGACGCAGTCGCTCGCATCGCCTGCTGCGGCGGAGCAATTGTTGGAGATATTCGCGCTCGTTACCTTGCAACTTGGGCTCAGTCGCGGCTCCGTCAAAGAACGCGTGCATGGCGGCCAGACTCTTAATTCGGCTCGACAGATCATCCTGACACTCGTCGGCTGCTTCGGACTCGCAACGACGAAGGCAGCTTACGTACCGATGCAGGACGGCCAGACAATCGTTCAAGGTTTGATGCGTGCGCTTTCGCTGGACGCGACTGAGGAAAACTACGAAGCGATGCAGTCGATGATGACGCTGTTCGCAGACAACGAGCTGTCACCTGGTGCGCTCGCCGCTCGGGTATCGGCGTCGAGTGGAGCCTCACTGCACGCCTGCATAACGTCCGGTATTTGTACGAGTTCAGGCGTGCAAATTGGGCGGCTTTACAATCGTGTCGATGACTTCCTGGACGGCGCGCGAACCAAGGCAGCGCTCATAAAAAAGGCGTCCGAGTTGCAAAAACGTGGCATCAGCGTGCCGGGCTTCGTACACCCACTGTATCCCCATGGTGATCCGCGCGCGAAATATCTATTCGAAGTGGCAAAGAGAAGAGCGAGCCAATCCAAGGAGCTTGTAGCAATTTATGGGTTTGTGGAAGAGATGTCGGCGCGGCAAGAAATCCACCCGCGCCACGAACTGGCGATTCTCGCCCTCACTCGCGCAATGGGACTGCCGAGGCAGGTTCCGGGTGCCCTCTTCGTCCTCGCTCGCATAGCGGGGTGGGTGGCGCACGTCCAGGAGCAACGGTTGACCGGTTCACTGCTCCGTCCACGTGGCCGATTCGTTGGTGCTACGATCACCGAGCCGCTCTGACCTGCCGATAACGGGCTATCAGGAATCGAATCGAGCAAACATGTAGATGCCACTGGAGGGCATCTACGTTAGACAACTGCCACATGGCATGGTTTTCAAAGGCTTCGAGGATTCTTAAAATTTGTGTCGAATGCCCACAACTGCAACTATCTGATTCGAAGTGGAAGACGGTGAAAGCGTAGTAATGCTGGCGACGGCCGGCTTATTGGTCGAATCGATTCCTGACGCATGCTGATAAACGCCGGTAATATAGACGTCAGTACGTTTGGATAAAAAGTAATCTGCGCCCAGCCCTGCTTGGTGATACTTAGCGTGGTTCACGCCGTAGCCCTTGGTATAGTCATAGCCCGCTCCAACTAGAAGAGCCGGCGTTACCTGGTACCTGAAATTCACTTCAACGTTGTTAAATTTGGCAGCCCCACCCGCGCCGTTTGCCGGAAGTCCTGCAATCGCACCGATATCCTTGAATTGGGTATTGCTATAGGTCATGCCGACCGCCGCTGAACCAATCGTATAGGCCGCTCCCGCCGCGAAGACCTCCTGCGTCTTGGCGGACGCGTACCCGGAATACACTGGGCTACCGCTCATATTCGAGCCCGTCGCACTGGACGTCGCATTGTTTCCGAAAAACGAGAAGTTTGGATCTTTTACATTAAAATATCCGGCACCAAGTTGGAGGGGACCAACATTGTAGCCAGCACCTACGGACCAAATCTGGTTTCGGTTAAACTGGCCTGCGACGCCGCCAAGGCTGTACAAACCGCCAAATTTAAAACCACCGTAACTGATGCTTGTATACTTCACAGCATTGTTCACCCGGTTCGAATTCAGCATATTATCTAGATCACCTGGGTGAGCGAAATAGATTGTCGCCCACTGCGTAGCCGCCGTTAGTACATTCGTAAAATCGACAACCGAATCATATTGCCGGCCCAAAGTTATCGCGCCGAACCGCGTCGTTGATAGGCCAACATATGCCTGGCGTCCAAACTCGTCCCCGCCTTGCCCGAGTTTTCCGTTCACCACGCTAAAACCGTTCTCCAACACAAAGATCGCCTTCATCCCTCCACCAAGATCTTCCGATCCTCTAAGACCCCATCGACTCGCCTGGATGTTCCCGCTTATGAGCGAATATAGCTGGTGACCCTGACCGTTCGAGACTGAGTTATTCACAAACACCATTCCCACATCCAGCAACCCATACAGCGTAACGCTGCTTTGGGCATGTACCCCAAGGCTCAGTAAGCCGAAGACGCCACCGGTGATCAATGTTTTCTTCATATTTATCGTCTCCTAAAAATAATGGATCTAACTCAACGCCATCTTTCAGAACTGTTCCACTTTATTCACACACCTAGGTTTCTACCCTGAATGATCTTTAACGCTAAGCAGGTGTGCAAGCTATACCGGTCTAAGCTGTTTTCGATTGAATTTCGATTCATCATTTATTTTGCTATCCTAATTGTTGTAGATTCGATGATATTTCTTACCGTTCTTTTCATCCACTCAAACAACTACTGTGAGTCATCGACATGCGAGTGTCGAAGCCACTCAACTGCAACGTTCGCGACGTCGTCGCTGTTCCTGTCCATCATCATCACGTGCGTATTCCCCTTGATACCACTTGAGGGTAGATGCACGACGTCTACCTGACCGCCGCTTGCATTGATCGCCGTGGCGTAGTCTTCGGTTGCCTTCACCGTTTTCGGCCAATCGCCGGGGCCTTCGCTGTTCAGATGATCGCCCCACAGCAACAGCTGCGGCAGGCGTGCCAGCAATGCATCTTTCGCCTGATCCCGGCTCGGAACGGCCGTAAGTTCCACCGCAACCAGGGCTTTGACCAACGACGGTTCCTCTCTCGCAAGTCTTAGCCCAAAATAAGCGCCCGAACTTTGCGCAACGATGACGCACGGCCCAACCTTCTTGATCAGTTCACGATAAGCCTCGAACTCGCTCTCGTCTTGTCCCGCGAATCGCGGCACACCCTCCTTGAAGAGATCGTCTACGTGGTCAATCGGAAACTGTGTGTCTTCGTAGGCATGAGGTGGGACGCTTGTCGCGCCTGTAGGCGGGCCAATACGCAAGAGTGCGAAGGTCGACTCGTTTGATCGGAAGATCGGAGGCACCTTGTACACGGTCGGATACATCGCCCAGGAAGCCCGGCCTTTTCCCACGGCATCGGTGAGGTAGGTGTCGAATCCCGCATGCTGGAAGTATGCACTCCAACCGGGACGCCCGTCTGGCGTCGTCTGCCACATCGCGCCTGTAAAGGTGCCTCCGTTAAGGAATAGGATCGGGAAGGGAAACCTGGGCCGCGCCAGCTTCGTAAATTCGACGTAGACCTGGCCTGCGATATAGGTTCCATTGGAATCCACTCGAAGGGGCGGAGCATCCCTCACCACATGGATGTCCTGCGTGGCAAGTCCGCTAACGACCTTCGGTGCGCCGCCGATAAAAAAGTTGCCTGTGGAACGCACAGTCAAATTTTGACTCTGTGTGAGAAAGGAATCGTCAGTGACGCGCTGGAGATCAAACCTCGCGTCGCTCGCGATTGCGCCGGCCGATTGCATGGCTTCGAAGACACGCCGGATCCCAACGTCGGACCAGTTGAGTTCAGGATCCAGGATGCCCAGTCGCTCGCTGTCAGAAATTGCTCGCGCGGCAAGAGGAACCGACGTCTTCAGTTCCTGCGCGGCAACCTGGGCGGATTCGTTGGGGTGACTCGCGATGTAGTCGTTAGCACGTCGCAGCCCGCGCAAGAAGCCGGTCACTGCCATTCGGTGCGAACGTGCCCAGTTCTGGTCGGCATTGATAGTTGTGAACTGCCAGTCGGGTTCGTAGACTCCTGCCCAGCCTAAATTGTTCAGGCCAGCAGCCTCGGCCTCGTAGCTGAGGGGGAAAGGTTGCAGTCCGACGTCAAGTTTACCGTCGAGCAGCAAACGCTGACGAGTCGGCGCACCTCCGACAGCTGTCACGCTGTAGTCGTGCACACGAAGCCCTGCCGCCTTGGCAATCTTCGGCACGAGATACGTTGTTCCCTCATGCATCGAGATCACGCCAAAATTGGCGCCCTTCAAATCGGCCAGGGTCTTGATTCCTTTGCGGGCGATGATGAAATGCGGAAGTTTGCGTGCGTTTCCCGCGATGATGCGAAACGGGCCATTGGCGGTATAGACGCTCGTTAATACCGCTTCGGGAGGTGCGATGGAGACCTGGACCTTACCTGCAAGCAAATCGTCGCGCGACGTATCCGCCGACGAAAATAGCTGTACGCTCACGTCAACGCCTTCGTCTCTGAAATATCCTTGGCGTTCAGCTATCCAAAGCGGAAGATAGAAGATCGTTCTGGAGTTGATGCCGACGGTGACATGATTCGCGTCATCGGACGCCAATACGTCTCGCATACAGAGTAATAGTACGACCGTTAGTAAGATTCCGACAGTGCGGTTCACCTCGTCTCCTTATTCTTGTAACCAATGGTATGTGCGCATCCGATAATGCTCAGGCTGAATGACCCTCCTCATATCTCCATGAGCCTGCCGAAACCTTTGACGCTACTTTTGATTCCAATTTCACGCAGGCTTTGCCACGCGATCAGCTGATTGCTCGTGACGACCGGCTTACCCAGCCTCTTTTCAAGCGTCTCAATGACCCCGGCTGCCCGGATAGCCGCACAACTGATGAAGTAGGCATCGGCATCGGGATGCACATGTTTTTCTACAAGACTGATCCATGTCTGCGGATCGACGCGATTCATCATGTGTGGGTCAGCGATGCCGATACCGTGTTGGTCCAGCACCGATATGCCGCGGCCACGCAGAAAAGCAATCTCCCGAGCATTAATCTCCTCGACATAGGGTGAAACAAGGACGATGGAGCCTGCCTCTAGCGCAGCCAATGCGTTGAGCAAGGCAGTTGCGGTCGTCGTCGCGGGAAGGCCGCTACGCTTGACGAGCATCGTGGTCAGTTCCTGATCGGCATCGGGCGACCAGGCGGAAGCCGCGGTGCAATGAAACGCGATCACGTCGACCTTCGCATCGGCCAGCAACTCCGCGCCTTCACCGGCGCGCGCGGCCATGCCCTCGATATCAGCCGGTGAGCTGCCTGCGAGCTTCAGCCGAGTTGTGTACAAGGCGACACCGGGCGGCAGCATCGCGGCAATTTCCGGTTCGGCCGCGACGTTTGCAGACGGCACGATCAAGCCGATGCGGCCCACCGAACCATAGTCAATGTCCATATTCCGCTCCGCTGTCGCCCAGAATTGCGTCGCGCTCGATCGCGGCGTAGTCGGAGCCCTCGACGCGGTAGGTCAGCGCGGAAACCACAATGCTCACGACGAATGCCAGCGGGATCGTCACGATACCGGGATTGCGTAAAGGGAACCATGCCGAGGCGTGCTTCAGCACGTCGACCTGGATCGTCGGTGAGAAATAGATAAGGAAAAGACTCGAGCACAACCCCGTCAGCATCCCTGCCGCGGCTCCCGCATAGGAATAGCGTCGCCAGTACACCGCGAGGAAGATAGCCGGGAAATTGGCAGCGGCAGCCACTGCGGTAGCAAGTCCCACCATGAAGGCGACATTCTGGCCTTTCAGGCCCAAGGCGCAACCGACCGCGATGATCGCTAGCAGCACGGTCGAAATGCGCGCCACCGACATCTGTTGACCGTGTGACTCGATGCCTCGCCGCACTACCATCGTCCAGATGTCGTGCGCCAGAGTGCCAACGCCTGTGATCATCAAGCCCGAAACCGCTGCAAGGATGGTCGCAAATGACACCGCCGCGATGAAACCGAGCAGAACCGTACCGCCAAGTTGTTCCGCAAGCATCGGAACCGCCATGTTGCCGCCGCGGTCCATGCCGATAATTGCCCCGCGCCCGACTAGCACCATCGCGGCGAAGCCGAGGATGGCGGTAAGCAACATGAAGAGCACAATGACAGCCGTCGCATAGAAGATCGACATGCGCGCGGCCCGACCATCCGGCACGGTGAAAAAACGCATCAGAACGTGCGGCAAACTTGCCACCCCCAGAACCAGCGCAAGCCCCAGCGACACGGCCTCGATGGAGCTTGTGATGAGCTTGCCCGGACCGAGAATATCGGCACCATTGAGGGCGGCAGCTGATGCGAATAAATGCAGAGGATTGAAATCGAAGCGGGCGAGCGCCATGACGGCCATTCCAAGTGCACCACCGATCATAAGTGCGGCCTTGATGATCTGCACCCACGTGGTGGCGACCATGCCCCCGAAAAGCACGTAGACGAGCATGCAGGCGCCGATAATCATGACCGCGCTTGTGTATGAAATTCCGAACAAAAGGTGGATGAGGTTGCCCGCGCCAATCAGTTGCATGACGAGATACGACAGCACGATGATCAGCGAATTGACCGACACGACGAGTCGGATATTGCGATTTCCCAGTCGCAATTCGAGGACGTCCCCAAGCGTATATTTACCGAGATTGCGCAGTGGCTCGCCAAAGAGGAACAGCATTAACGGCCAACCGATCACTCCACCGACGGCGTAAAAGAATCCATCGAATCCAGCGATCGAGATAAGGCCTGTGATTCCAAGAAAGCCCGCCGCGGCTACAAAATCGCCCGCCAGGGCGACGCCGTTCTGACCTGCCGTGATCCGGTGACCTGCAGCCAGGAAATCGTCTGTGCTTTTCGTTTGACGGGCGGCCCAATATGTAATCAGCAAGGTGATACCGACGAACAACAGAAAGAACGCGATGGCCGGCACGTTCGCGTGGCCGAAGGCCTGACTATCAACTTTCATGCGCAGCTCCCCTTCTTGCGAACTGGTCATGCGCTCTCTGCACATAGCCGAGCCAGACGATATATGCCGAGGTCATGACCAGGCAGCCGAGAATGACCACCACGCCAAGCAGCATGGCGACCGATAGCCCGCTCAGCAACTGGCCGCTGAGTGCAGGCGTCCTGGAGGTGACGATCAGCACAAACGCAAAATACGCTGCGACGAGGCCAGCGCTGAACAGGAACGATGCGCGCCGTCTTCGCTGAATGCGGTATGCGACCGTTCTCTGTTTGAGAGCACGCTCACTGGGGCGAAGCTTCGCACCATAGATAGACTGAGTTTTCATGACGGTCTCCTGCGTCGCGCCCGATAGTGGGTCGCGGTATGAATCGGTGCCGCAATCAGGCTCTGCCTATGCGGTCATATCCGTAACTCGATTCTGATCAGGTGACGAGTGCTTCATCGACGCCTGCGACCTGCTGTGCTTCGCGCAAATAACGGGTATCGACGTACTTTGCGAAGCTCGCGTCGCCCGAGACCTGCACACTCGTCGGCCGATCGCGACGTATCATTTCGAGCGCTGTCTCGATTGACCTGGCTTCAAGGCGAAGATCGATAGGAACCGCGAATCCACTAACATGGTCTTTCCATGCGCGCTCGAGATACCTTTGGTCGACATCCATGCGCTGCGCCGCGACTTCGACCACTGACTGCTGATTCTTGAACATCCACTGTGATCCCTGAATTGACGCTGCCAGGAATCGAACAAGCGCATCCTCGTTCTCGCCTGCCCAGGTCCGATTGACGTTCACTGAAGTGAACTGGAAATACGGGATCCAGTCGGACACCGGTCCGAGGTTCGTGAAGCCTGCGTCTTCGGCCAGATAATTATGGGGATCAGTTTGCATCGCCGCATCGATGCTTCTTTCCAGCAAGCGGTCGTGCCGTGGCGGCACGACTCCAGCTTCGACCACGTGGTAATCGCCGGGATGCAGGCCCACACGTTCCAGGATGTCCGTGAATAACGAGGAGGTGCCCGCGCTGAGCGCCGAGACGCCGATCGTCTTGCCCCGTAGATCTTCCAGTCGCTTGATCTCGGGCTGTGCTATCAGCGAATGCGTCAGCCGGTTCACGTTGCCCGCGATCATGCGCAGATCGCCGCCCGCTTCGACGTCGTGAATTACGTGTTCGGGTGACCCGATTCCGACGTCGATCGTCCCGTCCTTGAGCGCCTTTGTCAGCGGATCGATGCCGCCGAAGACCACGAACTCGACATTTAAACCTTGTTTCCTGTACAGGCCTAAATCATGCGCGGCCCAATACGGAACGTAGAAAAATGCGGGTACCACGAGGCCGACATGCAGCGTTCTGCCATCCATCTACATCTCCTTTATCTTATGTTATGAGGTGTTCATACGAGCGATCGTCAGCTTCGCTCTATATGCACGTCAGCTCACGTTAGGCGCACACCAGCCTCACGTCGATAGCGAATCCGTGACATCCGCTTTCAATTTTTTTGAGTTTGGTGTCGCGCATGCTTGCAATGAGTTCGACGGCGTGAAAGTTCGTGTTTCTATCCATCTGACTTCTCGAGTTCCGGCGTCCGGCAGTCGAGTCGCACTTGCGTTTCATCTGGATAAGCAAACACTCCGGCCATCGCGTCAGACTTAAAGGTCTGCAGGATGACGTGCCGAAGCCACTTGAGGCCAGCGTCATACTGGAAGCGCTCATGCCAGTACTGTTTGACCGGAATGGCCTCAAGGAGAAAAGGCAAGTCGAAGGGACGAAGACCGTGCACGGTTGAAAAAAGACGCCCTAGGCGCTTCGGCACGGTCAACACCAGGTCGCTTGCTACCAGCATCGTGGGAAGCGCAAGGGAACTCGGCAACTGCACGGCGACTGTTCGCCGGATACCCTTTCTTTCAAGCGACGTTTCGATCAACGCATGGCCACTTCCGGGCACGGAGACCACAACATGCTGTTCCGCAAGATATTCGACAAGAGTCGGCGAATCTCCAATGCGGGGATGCTCGGGACGCACCACACCGACGAAACTTTCGAGGAAGATGTTTTGTTGAAAAAAACCGTTTTCCAGGTTGACGATGCACCCAAGCGCCAGGTCGATATCGCCTTCCTGTAACTGTCGAGGTGTGTCTTGCGATACATGAAACACGCGCAACGTCACCTTTGGCGCGAGCCGCGCCAGGGCGCCCATGAGCAAGGGAATCAGGATCACCTCACCCAAGTCAGTCGTCGCGACGCGGAACTCGCGCGGCGACTCGGTCGGATCGAACGATGGCCGCTCTTCTAACGCTGCCTCGAGAAGCTGGACCGCCTGCTGCAGTCTGAGCACCACCTCCGCGGCACGCGGTGTCGCTTCCATACCGCTACCAGTTCGTACAAACAACGGGTCGTGGAAAAGTGTACGAAGCCTGGCAAGACTCATGCTGACGGATGACGGCGTCAAGCCGAGCCTGTCCGCCGTGATTGATACACTCTTGTTGCGGTGCAACTCGGTGAACACCGTGATTAGCTTGATATTGAAATCCATCATGGCGCTCCTCCCTAGAGTCAGGCACCTTATCTCAGGGTTGCGACATACCGGGCGACATCGCTGACGTCCTGATCGCTCAGGACCGCCGGGGCCAGGCGCGGCATTGCGCCGGCCGGGTTCCTCACAAATGCCGCGATCCCGTCGATGCCGCGCTTCTCGGCTACCCTCTTCAACGCTGGCCCCAGTCCGCCCTCGCCCGCTGCGCCATGACAAGCAGCGCAGTTAGTGGCAAACACCGTTTCCCCGTGTATCAGCGCCGTCGGCGGCGCGCTCGTTGCAGGCGGCCGCCCGTCCTTCAGGAGTGCAACCGTGTCAAGCTTCGGATTCGCGGGTATCGACTCGAGATAGGTATGGATGTCACTCAACTCCGCGTCGCTAAGGATTTTCGCGCTGTAAGGTGGCATCTGGCCTTTGGGCGCGCGAACGTAAGCAGCCATTGCCGCGATGGACATCGGCGCGGGAGCAATGCCAGGGCCCGACATGATGCTGCCCTGCCCTACGTAGCCGTGGCACTCGAAACAGCCTTTGCTCAGGAAGAGCGCGTGCCCCCGAGCCAACGAGTCCGATGCCGCATTGACGCCGGACGATGTTGCGCAGAGGAGCAGCCCCGCTACAGCGAATGTGGCGAGACGCCGGTTCAATAATGTGCATTTCTTCACGATCGCTGCCTATCTCGGTTGAGTCACGACATCGAGCAAGGCCGGCTGCCCATTCTTTACCTGGGCGAGCGCGCGGACAAGCGCCGGCCCTAGCTCTTCCGGCTTGGAGATCGGGCCTTCCGCCCACATGCCCATACTTTTCGCCATTGCTGCGTAGTCGATGGCGGGATCGTTCAAGACCGTGCCCACGGTCCCGTGGTCAGCCCCCCGGTCACGCCTGTTCGCCATCCGTTGGATATGCATGGTCTCCTGGTGCCACGCACGATTGTTATGCATCACGGTCAGCAGTGGCACCTTGTGGTGTGCGGCCGTCCACAATACGCCGGGCAAGACCATCAGGTCTCCATCGGTCTGAATATTCACAGCGATGCGCCCAGCTCTTCCGTGTGCGAGTGCCGCGCCGACCGCGGCCGGCGCGCCGTAACCGACGCCATACCCGCCCTCGCCGCCGATGTACTGATACGGTTCGGTGAAGTCCCAAAGGCGCTGCGGCCAACGGCTAATGAAAAGCGACGACGACACGAGCGCCCAGTTTTCGTCTTTGATTACGTTCCAGACTTCCTGCGACAACCTTGCCGTGCTGATCGGGCTCGCATTCCAGCCACGCGTGGCGTCGTTGCGCGCAGCCGTGCGCATGGCATCGAAGGCCTGCTTCAGCGGTCCAGTGCGCGCCGCCGCGCTCTCCTTTTGCTCAGTGGTCAACGATGCGTTCAGGATGCGTAGCAGTTCGGGCAATGACGCTTCTGAATCTGCTGCGATGGCAAGCGTGGCCGACGAATAACGCTGCGCGTCCTGCATGTTGGATTTGCCGTACAGATAGGCTGTCGAGATGCTGATCACCTTTGCATCCGGGCGCGCGATTCGTTTGGAAGGCCGTCCAATGGAATCGGACACCGCGCCGGTGACGCCCCAGAGATCCCCGACCTCGAGTGCGAGAATGACGTCCGCCTTACTGATCAAGGCGACCTGCTGCCACGTACGATTGAGATAGTGATTCGTCGGAAAGTTCATGCGCGCGAGCAAGTCGATAACCGGAGCGTTCAGGGCTTGCGCGATTTCGATAAGCAGGTTCATGCCCGCCGCTGTACGTATGGCACGATCAGCCACAATGACTGGCGACTTCGCATGGCGCAGTAGCTCAACAGCAGCAGCGAGCGCGCCAGGACTAGCCGCTGGCGGCGCCACCGGACGAACGGTCGGCACCACGATATCGGATGCATTCTCGATCGGCTGCTCCTGCAACTCGCCGTCGGCCACGATGAGTACAGGTTCCATCGGCGGCGTGACGGACATCGAATAAGCGCGTACGAACGACTCCCCATACTGCTGCAGCGACAGCGGCATGTCATCCCACTTCGTGTAGTCGCGCACCATGGCACCCAGATCCTGGGCCGTGTGATACCACTCCACACCGGTGCGCCGCTTCGAGGAGTCCTCGATGTTTCCGGCAAGCACCATCATCGGAACGCGATCGCACCAGGCGTTGTAGATCGCCATAGACGCATGTTGCAAACCAACGGTACTGTGGACGAGACAGGCCATCGGCTTGCCCGCCACCTTCGCATAGCCATGGGCGATCGCAGCCGATGCTTCTTCATGCGTGCAAGTAATAAGTTCGGGACGCGTATTGCCCGCATAGTTGACGATGGACTCGTGAATGCCGCGAAACGTTGATCCTGGCATCGCTGCAACATAGTCGATGCCGACCGCCCTCAGCATGTCGACCATGAAGTCGGAGCCAGGATTGCCGATGTGCGCTGAATCGGTCGCTGTAGGCTCGGACAGGGAGGGCATCGGTGCGAGCACCTGCGTTTCCGCGGCGACCAACGCCGCGTTCGGTTCGACGACGGCGGGACCGGCGGAAACGGTGGGGGCAGTTGCGCAAGCGCCGCCCGGTCTAACCAGCGCTGCCGCCGTGCCAGTGGCCAAAGCTTCTCTCAGGAACACGCGCCGCCCAGGCATGAGACCTTTTGACATGTCAGTGCGTCCCCCGCGTGGCACCGACAGCACCGCCCGTGACCCTATCCTTGCTCCTGCGCCCCTGCAACCACAGGAGCGCGACAAAAATCGCACCCAGAACAGGGAAAAACGCTGCTGCGATCAGAATTTGTCCCGTCGCAAATCCCGCCGTGAGCAAACCGCCAATGATCAGCGGCGACACGAACTGGCCAAAGCGCGCACTGCCCATGCCCCAGCCGATTGCGGTCGACCGTATCGCCGTCGGGTACACAAGAGACGCGATAGCAATCGCTCCAGCGCCACCTATTCCGATGGTGACTCCAAGCAGCGCGCCGAAGGCCGAGGCAAAGCCGACGCTCGTTGCGCCGCCCAGTGCGGCAATTGAGAGTGCCGCAGCGAGGAACGCCGGAACAAGCATGGCGGTCGGACCGAACTTGTCCACCAGGCGGCCAGCGGCGGCCATCCCGAGAAACGCACCGATATTGAAAAAAGCCAGCACGATTGCAGTCGCAGCTGGAGCAAGACCGTTCGCGCGCAGGAGGGTTGGCGTCCACATGGTCATCACGTTGGTTGTGGCAAATGCCAGGAAGAAGACCGCCCATAGCAGGATGGTCGGCAGACCGCGCCCCTCGTTGAACAGGTGCTTGATCGGCACGCCCGGCAGTTTCTTACCTTCAACGACGAACGCGACCTGCTTGTCATCGACGACATGACCCATGCGTCGCAGGATCTTGCGGATGCGGCTCGGTTCGGAACCACGTGCCGCAAGATATTGAACTGACTCCGGCAAAAACATGACGAGCGCCAAGGCAACGGCCAGAGGCAATCCGCCACCGATATAGAAAATCGCCTGCCATCCGAAATGCGACAGGATGTACGCATTCATGAAGCTGCCGAGTGCGGCACCGAGCGGATACGCGGACCAGATGATCGTTGCGATCATGCCGCGTTGCTTGCGAGGCGAGTAGTCAGAAGTGAGTGTCAGGAAACAGGGTGTCGCCCCTCCGAGACCCAACCCTGCGAAAAAGCGCACAACTACGAGAGCGTGCACGGATGTAACGATCGTCGTGGCCAGCGTAAAGGCAGCGAAAGTCATAATCGCCACGATGAGCATCGGCTTGCGACCAACCCGGTCAGCGAGCGGGCCGAATGTCAGTGCGCCAACTGTCGCGCCGAGTTGCGCGGCAGCGAACACGGGACCGAAGCCGCTCACCTTGTGTCCGAGCGCATTCGCGATGAATGGCGCCGCAACCCCGATGGACTGCGTATCTGCGCCGTCGAGCAGCCCGACGAGTGCGCACAGCGCAACCACGGTGAATTGCAACCTTGTGAACTTCACACCATCAATGAGTTCGGTCACATTGATGGCTTTGTCTCCTGCTGTCATGATTTTCCTTGAACAGAAACCGCCGTCATGAACAATCTTTTTTGTTATTGCACCGTGCCCCGCGTTTGTGCGAGTCAGGTTTTTATTTTCTTTCGGATACCAGCCGCGGGGTGCTTCGTTCAGGCTGAGGCAGCTTACGGCCAACGCCCCTCTCGAGCGCATGCCGATACAGCTCTATACCAAGCGCCAGGTCCGAAATACCCATACCCATCGCCTTAAATATCGTGATGTCGTCAGAAGGCGTGCGACCCGACCGGTCCGCGATCACCGAACTCAGTGTGCGTACCTTCGACCATCCGTCGGACACGTCGAATGCCTTGATGAATTCGGAGGACAGCTTCTTCGCGGAGGAAAGGTCATCGACGACAACGCGTGAACAGCGGACAAAGACGTCCTGTGCAAGTTCGGCGCGCTCGCTGGTGATTGCACCGATCGCATTGACGTGCACGCCAGCATCGAGATCGGAGGATTGCAGGAACGCGTCGGTCGAACGTGTCACGGTTGTCACGATCGACGCGCCGCGGACGGCTTCCCGTACCGATCCCGCATTCACTAGCTCGACATCGAACTGCTTTGCCGCCTTGTCGATGAACGCTTGCCGGCTCTCGGCGCGCGGGCTGAAAATGCGCACTTGCTTGATTGGACGCACCGCATGCACGGCGGCGAGTTGCGCGAGCGCCTGCTTGCCGGTCCCGATTAGTGCAAGCACGTCGGCGCTTTCGGAGGCCAGCCACTTCGTGGCTACGCCCGAGATGCCACCGGTGCGCATCTGACCAAGCGCGAACGCTTCGATGATCGCAACAAGTTGTCCGGTTTCCGAGGAGAACAGGATCAGCAACGGGCACGTGCCGCCCGAAGTATGCGCCCAAGTCTTGGTGCCGACGACGCCTTCACCCGGATACGCCGCGCCGATCGCATGCAGGTTGTTGCCACCCCACGCGACATGCGTCTTCACCATGTTTTCGGCATTACCTTGGGCCTCCTGCTTGAGGCTCCGCTCGAGCACTGTGATCGCCTCGGGCAGGGCCATCATCTCGACTACGCTTTGCTCGGAAATCCAGATCGGTTCGGTCATTGCTCACTCATTCAAAAATAGACGGCACAGGCGGCCTCAGATGCAGCGTGTTGACGACCAGCGCGTGCGTGACGTAGCGGCCGATTAACATCACGAAGGCCATCGCTTGCGACGGAGGAAGTTGCGCCGACAGCGCTGCGAATTCCGCATCGGCTCCCAAACCGCGCGTCTGCAATGCGGCGAGCGCGTAACGCTGCGCCGCTCGTTCAACCTCACTCAGCGTGGCCACTTCGTTCGGCTTCAAAGCGTTCACTGCCGCAATCCACTCCTTGGAGAAGCCCAGTTTCACACTGAGCCTTTCATGCTGGTTGCGCTCATAGTCGTTTTGCATGTACCCCGCGACTGTGAGCGCGCCTAGCTCGGTAAGCCGATCCGGAAGCGCTTCCTTAAGTGAATCGGTAAAGTGCATGAACTGCAAGATGACGTCGGGGGCGTTGCCTGCGCACTTGAACAGCTCGCCGAGGTAACCCAACCGCTTGACTCGCGGACCAAGATACTCCGCGAGGTCTTGCGGCAGCTGGTCCATTTCCAGACGAGGAATAGCGGTACTCATTTTCGTTACGTCTCCCTGGTTGGCAGGTACTGTCGGCGCTTGCTCAAATCAAGCCGGCATGGGCCAGCACGCGATCCAATCGCTCCTCCAATTCGTGCGTGGCAGGCACCATTGGCAAGCGATGCTCGTTATTCGAAATTAGCCCCATGCGTTTCATCATGTATTTGATGGGGATCGGATTCGTATCGAAGAACACAGACTGGTTCAATTCGAACAGGTCGAAGTGAAGCTGACGGCCGGTCGCCATGTCTCCCTTCTCGACGGCTTCGTAAAGATCCGCGACCCTCCTCGGCGCAAGGTTGCCGACCGCGTTCATCAGGCCGCATGCCCCCACCGCCAGCATCGGGAAGCTCAATTCCTCAAGGCCGACGAACACACGCCAGTCGGTGCCGAACGTGCCGAGCATCTGCGTGACGAAGCCCATGTCGTTGACGGCGTGTTTCATGCCGACCAAATGCGGCACACGCTCCTTGATCGCCTTGACGGTCTGGAGATCGGTGGTAACGGCCGCTCGTCCGGGAATGTGATAGATCATCATCGGAAGCTGCGTCCGACTGCCGAGGTCTGAGTAATACTCAACGAGTCCCCTTTGAGGCGGCCGAATGTAGTACGGCGTAACGATCAGCAGCGCATCCACGCCCGCCCTGTCTGCATGCGTCGTCAGGGCAATCGTCTCGGCATGCGACTGGGAACCGGTCGCCGCAACCACAGGCACACGTTTGTCAGCCGCTTCGATCGCAACATCGACCAGGCGGTTACGCTCATCAACGGTCAATGTGCTCGGCTCTGACGTCGTACCGTTGACGAGCACGCCGTGGCAGCCGTTCCCGATCTGCCAGTCGACCAGTTTCGCGTAGGTCTCGTAGTCGACTTCGCCGCCCTTGAACGGAGTGACGATCGGCGTGATGGAGCCCTTGAGTCGTTCAACGCCTGCCATTGTTCTCATTCCCATGGTTCTTATCCCCTTACGCCGTCGTCTTTTCGCGATTGGTCTTGAAGCCGCTTTCGGTGCCGAGCAACGCGGGTGGTTCCTTCAGGCTTTCCTGCCACAACAACGATTCCATGTAGATATTGAGCGGCTGATCCTGGATGGTGAGTTCGTAGACGTAATCGTCGTAGGACGCGTGGTTATGGACCGCCCAACCCGGAGCCGACAGCATCAGGTCGCCCGCTTTCCATTCATAGCGGTTACCCGCCACCATGCTGTAGCCGCTACCGGAAAAGTAATAGTTGATGGCAGCCGATACATGCCGGTGCGGACGGTCGATGATCTTGGGCGGACGGATCGTCATCGTCGCGAAGAAGTTCGGCGTGATGCCGTTGGTGCGTCCAGTAGCCGGGTTGTACATCATGTAGAGACGTCGGCCGACATAGTCAATGCCGAGCGCTTCGAGTTTGTCCAACTCCTGCTTCACGTGGTGCCACGGAAAGTGCAGCGGGTTAGATTGCACGGCGGTTGGATTGATAAGCGTCTCGTAGGGCATGAGGAGGCCACCGTCGGTACCGATCGGGAACATCCCGTAGGGATTCTGGCGCTTTGGATCGATCGCGACTTGCTGCGGCGTTTCGTTGCCTCCGGTTTGCGCGATGGGCGCTTCGTAGTCCGGGACATAGACCTCCATATGCTGCAACAGCGGCACATTCGAGTACGTCAATCTCACCTGGATGTCATTCGAATCGTTGGTGTGCGAGTACGTTGCGTACGACGGGTGATTCCACACGTCGTACTGGCTGAACGAAATCTCGCGCCCCGCCACCACGGTCGTGCCACCGCCTCGGATGCAGAAGTTCACTTCGGTCGCGTTGTGGCGCATCGGCTTCGTTGACTCGCCTGGCAACAGGACCTGCAACATCACCTGGATACCGGGCGCAAGGCCGGGAGATCCATGGCGTGCAGATGGATGCACGATCAGCGATTGACGTCGGCCGTCGGCAGGCGCCGGCAAGGCAGCGAGCCGTTCGACTTCCGCTTCGATCTCATCACGCGTGATGATCACCGGCTCCCAGTAATGATTGTCACGAGCATGAGCGGCCGTCTGATCCACAAAGAGCGCCTTGCGGCGTTCGAATTCCCGCTTGAAATCCTGCATGTGTATCTTCCCAATCTAGTGTTCAATAGTTCAGACTTGATCGCGATCTCGATTCTTGACCGCGAACTCACCTACGAACAGTAGATAGGATTTAAATTTCACTCAAGATTGATAATTTAAATCAACAGTAGGTGTATACCTTTAGCAGTCCTTTATGTAGTCCATCGGCGGTAGAATTCAGTTGATTATTTTCAGATAAATGGCAGATCGTCGATGCAGAAAGACTTGATGACTCGCAACGAAGTACTCGAAACGCTCAATATCAAGGCCGGCACACTCTATGCCTATGTAAGTCGCGGCATCATTAAGACCGCCCCGCATAGCGACGGCCGTAAGAGCCTGTATCTGCGCACCGACGTCGAGCGTGTACGCAGCCGCAAGCGCGGGCGGCCGTCGAAGTCCGCATCGGCTGAATCGACTATGCATTGGGGCGAGCCCGTCATCGCTTCGGCCATCACCCAGGTCACGCATGCGGGCCCGGTCTATCGCAATCGAGTGGCGGCGGAGATGGCGCGCGCGGGCATCTCGTTCGAATCTGTCGCGCAATTGCTGTTCACAGGAACCTGGCAGGACACGTTCGCCGCATGGTCCAGCATCGAGACACCAGCCGACACGCAACGACTCCTGCGATCCTACGAAGACGGCCTGCGTCGCAACGACATCGGCAACTTGCTTGGCATCGTTGCGTTGGCACTCGGGATGCACGATCGCGGCGCCGCCGAGATATCCGATGGCACGTCCGTACCCGCCGCGCGCTTGCTCATCCAGACGATGGCCGGCTGTCTGGGCTACTTGCGGGCGAGTCCGCAATTCGAGTATCGCCAGGCCCACGAAGCGCTCGCGCCTTTCATCCTGCGTGCCACCGGCGCCACGAGTTCTCCCGAGGCACTGCACGCACTTAACGGAGCCATGATCGTCCTCGCCGACAACGAACTCGCGCCGGCAACGTTCGCCGCGCGCATCGCCGCGTCCACGAACGCGGACCTCTACAACTGTGTGGCGGCAGCAATCGGCTCTCACGTAGGCTTCTCCACTGGTACAGCGACCCAAACGGTCGAAACCGCCCTACTGCAATCGACGGCACCGGAAGATCTCGAAGCACGGCTGCCTATCGTGCGCGAGTACGGCGCGAGCCGCTTCGGCTTCAATCACCCGATGTACCCCGACGGCGATCCGCGCGCTGACGTCATTCTCGATCTGGTCGCTGGCTTGCCCGAGCTGTCGGCGAGTACACGCAACACGCTGGATTTCCTCGCAACGGCACGAAGCTCGCTCAAAGCTTATCCAGGCGTCGCCATCGCGCTAGTGGTGCTCACGCGCGCACTGTCAATGCCCGATGGCACGGCCACTGCGCTCTGGATCCTGAGCCGCACGGCCGGATGGGTCGCCCACATCCTCGAGCAACGCACGCAGGCTTTCTTGCTGAGACCGCGCGCCAAGTTCACCGGCACCGCACAGAATCGCTAGTTCAGCTTCGAAGCGACACGTTGACGTTCTTGATCCTCGTGAACTCCAGCAACTCTTCCTTCGATTCCTCGCGCCCGATTCCCGACTGCTTGAAACCTCCGAACGGCGCACCCGGGATGTGTATCGAGCAGTCATTGATCCACACGTAGCCCGCCTCGAGGCGCAACGCCGCACGATGCGCACAAACCAGATCACGCGTCCAGATCGACCCCGTCAAGCCGAACTCGACGCCGTTCACGGCGGCAAAAAGTTCGTCTTCGTCGTGCCATTTAAAAACCGAGAGGACCGGGCCAAAAATCTCCTCGCGAGCGATCAGCATCGACGGTTTGACATCCGCGAAGATGGTTGGCTCGATAAAGAATCCTTCCGATAGCAACGGGTCAACCGGATGTTTGCCGCCGCATACGAGCGACGCGCCTTCTTCGAGTCCTGCCCTGATATAGCGCAACGTCCGGTCGTACTGCGCCCGGCTCGCGAGCGCGCCCATCGTCGTGCGCCTGTCGGTTGCAACGCCAGGCTTGTGCATGGTCTGAACGCGATCTGTCAAGGCGGCGAGAAACCGATCGTGAAGCGACTCATGCACGAACAGGCGACTCGTCGAACCGCAGGATTGACCACACCACGTGAAGTTCATGCCTCGAACCGCGCCCGCCACTGCTTGTTCGAAGTCCGCATCTGGAAAAATCACCATCGCGTTCTTTCCGCCGAGCTCCAGCAATGTGTGCTTGAGGGTGTCGGCTGCCGCATGCAGCACCGCCTTTCCGGCGGGCACGCTGCCGATGAGGGCGATGGCCGCGACTTCCGGATGAGCGGCGAGGGCCGCGCCGGTTTCGCGGCCGCCCGTCACGCAATTGAGGACGCCCGCCGGGAAGAGATCCGCGAGCAGCTCCATGAGCCGAATGGTGGATAGCGGCGCCTGTTCCGGTGGCTTGATCACGACCGTGTTACCCGCCGCGAGTGGCGCAGCGATCTTGCCAGCCGCAAACATGAAGGGGTGATTGAAAGGAAAAATCCGCGCGACAACGCCCAACGGTTCACGCACCGTATAGTTAAGTGAACCGTTGCCCGTGGGAATCGTTTCCCCCTTCATTTCGAGCACCAACCCCGCAAAGTACTCGAGTTGCGTGGCGGCAATCTCGGCGTCCGCCATCATCGCGCTGATGGGATTGCCGCAATCGGCCGAGTCGAGCAGCGCGAGTTCGAGGGCGTTCGCACGAATACGCATGGCAGCTTCGCGCAGGCGCCGACCACGCTCCAGCGGCGGCACGCTCGCCCAGCCGGGTGCCGCGTTCCTCGCCGCGCACACTGCGGCATCGACCTCCGCGGCGCCGCCAACGAAAACCTCCGCGAGTAGTGCGCCGCTGGACGGATTGAACGTTGCAAGTTTCTGTACCTCAGCAGGTGTGTGCCATTGACCGCCCCAGTACAAGCCACTGGACTGTGGGATCAGGGACGCGATGCGCGAAGAAAGGTTCTCCTCGCCCTCCTGCACGCGCGGCAATTCGTTGCTCATTGCGATGTCTCCAGTTCAATCTCAAAGTCGAGCTGACCAATCGGCTCATTCGGTCTTGGATCTCGTCATGCCTGACGACATGGACGGGCTGTATCCCGGATCGACACGCACGTCCACCACGACGGTCCTTCCATCCCGCAGAGCATTCACCGCCTGCGCTAACGCTGTGTCAAGATCCTCAGCGCGCGCGACCGGCCCGATGCCGACAAGGCCCTGCCCCCTGGCGATCATGGCGAGATCTGGCTCCGGATCCGCGATGCGTTGGCCAATCCAGCGATTCTCGACCGGGCGGTGCCGATCCTTCGCCACGCGCTCCTGATGCAGCTCGTCGTTGAAGAAGGAACAGTTGTTCGCAACGATGACGAGCAAGGGTATCCGCGCGTTGGCAGCGGTCCACAGCGCAGTCACGCCCATCATGTAGTCACCATCGCCAATCACGGCAACCGGCAGGCGACCGCTGCCCTTCAAGGCAAGTGCCGCGCCGACGGCCATCCCCGGGCCTGATCCAATTCCGCCACCACCGTCGTAGCCGAGATAATCAAGAGGATGGTGGAAGTCCCACATGTCGCCACTCCAGCCGAGCGGCAATCGGATAAGGCAGACATCATGGCCGGCCGTAGTGCGCCGCAGCGACTGCGCCAAGGAGGCGATGCTCATCGACTCACCGGAACTTGACACGTTCTCTCGAGGCGGCACCTTCACCGGCACGGGTGACGCGCGCTTCGGTAGCGCTTCGCGTAGAAGCGCGACGACCGGGTCAGGTTCGGACATCATATAAAGGTCGACCGGTGCGAGTCCCTGATGATCCATGGACCAGCCGTTATGGATATATTGATCCACCGATACCTGGATGACGCGACTCCCTACCGCGTCCTCGCCCCACGCCTGCTTGAGCGTCCCGCCGAGGTCGACCCAGTCCAGACTCAGGACAACATCGGCGGATCTCAACTCGGCGGCCGCAGTGGGTGAGAGAAAGAAACCGGGCGCGGCAACATGCAGCGGATGGTCAGTGGGGAATGCCGCTCCTACCTTCAGGTCCGTCAACACCCGCGCACCTAGTGCTTCAGCAAGTCCGACGCGGTGCCGCCAGGCAGCTTCGTCGCGCGAGACTCGCCCCGCCAGGATCACCGGGGAACTCGCCTCGGCAAGCCATGCGACCGCCTTGCCGAGGTCCGCTTCCGATGGCCGCGCGGAGGTTGCCGGCAGGTAACGCGCCGGGTCGGGAAGAACCGGTTCGTTGCTCAATTCGGTTTCCTGAAGCGCTGCGTCGAAACACACGTAGGTCGGGCCGTTCGGCGCAGTGCGGGCAATTTGCGCGGCACGCAGCAGGGCCTCGAACGCAGCCGGGACCGAGGCCGGCTGCGCGTCCCACTTCGTGAACTGTCGCACGAGTGCACCCTGATCCTGCGCGGTATGAAGCCAGTCAATCCAGGGGCGACGCAGCGCGGCATCGACGGGCCCTGTAGCGCCCAGCACAAGCACGGGAACCCGGTCGGCCCAGGCGTTGTAGATCGCCATCGACGCATGCATCAGCCCCACATTGCTGTGCACGATCGCGCCGAGCATCTGCCCCGTTACCTTTGTATAACCGTGTGCGATAGCGATCGCGTGCTCTTCGTGCAACACTACAATCATCTGCGGATTTTGATTACCCAGATAATTCACAAGACTGTCGTGCAGTCCACGAAAGCTTGCGCCCGGATTGAGCAACACATACGGGATATCCAACTTGCGCAACATCTGCGCGATCGCGTCGCTACCCCAGACAACGCTACTATCCTCGGAGGGCGCCGGTATGTCCCTTCGGACGGCAGCGCGGTCTACGTCACTCATCAATATGGCCTCATTCAAGTTCAAGTCGCTTTCCTCGCATTTTGCAAAAAGGCTCCCGATGAAGCCTCAAGCTCTCGACTGCGACTATATGACTATCAAAGCGCATTGATCAATCTTGAACGTAGAATCAATGTAGGCTAACGGTGAAGCACAGTTGAGTGTCAGACTCGGCTTTAGGTGGCTTCATCCGGCACGACGCCAGAGCATCACTGCGAATCCATACCGAACTACTGTCTCGATTAATGCACTACCGCAACGTTGAAGCGGCGCTGAGAATTTCGATTTGCATGATGGACCGCCGATGCACCCGAAGGAGACAGCATTCAGTAGTCTCGCGCCCCCGAAGGGGCGCCGGGTCCATCTCTGTAAATCAATACTTTGCCTGTTGGCTTCGGAAGCCATTCTTTTCCTCGGATGGAGGAAGGCTATTCGTTTGGAGTACTCGAAGACTTTCGACGTCCTCGAGTCGCTGCCCTTTTGTCTCGAGTGCGAATACTGCAGCGACCGCTCCGCCGAGAGCAACTATGGACAAGGCGCAAAACACCACCGACACACCAAAGTTCGGCAACACGTTCCCGATTACCACTGGCCCTAACGCGGCGCAGATTCGCAGTATCGAACTGGCGACCCCCGTTCCCAGCGCTCTTACCTCAGTAGGATAGATTTCTGGAGTGTACAGATAGACGAGCAAGGCGTTGGTATTCAGCGCTGCGTATGCGACTGTTGCACAGGCGACAACGAACGCAATATTTGTCGACTCGTACCACCACAACGATCCAAGCGCCGCCGCAGCCGTCAAAAAAGCAATCACAAAGCAGTTTCGGCGGCCAACAAAGTCGACAGACAGGGCGCAAAGCAAGCACGCAACCAACCCACAGAAGCTGGCTATAAGCGAAGCGTGCAACGAATCAGCCAAGCTTAGATGGTAGTATTTTCTGTAGAGCGTCGGAAGCCAGCTAACCACGCCGTAGTTGACGAGACCGGTCACGGCCCAGATTACCCAGACCACCATCGTCCTGCCGCGATAGGCACGTGAAACGAGCAAGCCTATGCCGGATCTCGATCTTCGCGTGCAGAAGAATTCCTCGCGTGGAACGCGGTCGCGATGTGAGTAACTGTTCTCACCCGTCATCACACGCATCACATTCTCGGCTGCCCTATATTGCCCTCTGGCAACGAGCCATCTGGGGCTTTCGGGAAGGATGCGCCACATCACTACTGATAGAATAAGCGGTGCGCCACCGATAAAAAAGAGCGGTCGCCACCCGAAGCGTGGGACCAGCCAGTTCGCGAGAAAGGCGGTCACAAGCAGGCCAATCACGAAGCTGAGTTCATACAACAGGAAAGTCTTACCTCGCTTTTTCCCAATCGCAATTTCATTGATGTAAGTGGCCGCCACAGGTATTTGCCCGCCGATGCCGATTCCCTGAAGGAATCGCAGAGCGCAGAGAATCAGGTAAGACTGTGCGAACCCACATCCAATGCCGACTATCGCCATGATGGCGATTGCGATGCTAGCGGTTTTGACTCGCCCGAACCGTTCTGCGGCGGCGCCGAACATGATCGCACCGATAATCTGACCGACAAAGCCGGCCGTGATGAGGGCGCCAACCTCTGGTGGCGATAAATGCCAAGCCTCCATGAGTACGGGGATGGCATATGCAATCGACAACATATCGAACGCGTCAAAGAACGTTGCGGCGCCCATCGTCAGCCGAGCTTTTCTATAGAACCGCGCCGTATCCGACGTCTCCAGCTTCATCAGGATCGCTTCCTTACGATCCTCGACCGGAATATTGCTCATGCGCGTCTCCTTGACGTGAAGGTCTACTGTCACATTCCTGACGCAGGAACTGTCCATCCAAACCGAAGGAGTTGCTCATCGAGGTCTTCGCGCACACTCAAGCCGGCACGATGAAGCAATTCCAGGCACGCGGTGACCTCTACCTGAGTCGGAGAAGGAAGCGGAGGCCGCATCGATGGGTTGTCAACCAACCCACGCAACCAGCTTGCGAGACGGTAGCGGATATGCAGTCGGCCCCATTCGTCGTAAACCCACTCTTGCAGCTGTCGCAGCCCTCCTTCCCATATCGCGTTAGCCTTTTTCAGGTCTCCAGATTCCCACGCTTCGATATGAGCGAGCATCGGTTCCAGCGCGTAACACCATGCACCACACACCGTTCCGTCCATCTGAGAAGAAGCAAGATTCTCATGAAAGAAATGTGCTGCCGCCCCCATCAGCCCAACCTCAGGACGACTGTCTCGAAGGGCACGTGCGATTCGTCGATAGCCGTCATACGAGTACGTCATTTTCCAGCCGATGATATTCGGTACTGCGTTGCAGATATGCACCGCCGTTTCCGCTGGAAGACCAATGCCGTACTTCGGAGACGGCGGCCCAATCGGGTGGGTAAGAATGGGAAGATTGACAGACCGGTCTTGAGCCTTGATCTGGTCTAGCCATACATCCGGATAGCGAAGCGGGTCCCAGTTATACGTGATGTCCATCGCTCCACCGGGCGGAATCACGAAAATCCCATCGACGCCGAGGTCCTTTGCGTCGCGCGTTGACTCTACAAGTTCACTAGTGGTGGGAGCATATACGCCTGCGAATACCGGAAGCTTTCGGTCGACCTCCTCCAGAACAATCTCAATGGCGCGTTGCTTTTCCTCCCCACTCATGTAGAACACTTCGCCCGCCTCGGGATTAACGATCAAACCGCCTCGACTTGCGAAGGGCGAATTCAGGAAATATCGAGTAAAGCGCCGGATACCATCTTCGTCGAGCGAAAAATCCACTTTCGTGGGCAGCAACATCGCCACAAAAAACCGCTTCGCGTAATCGTGTGCCATTCGCACCTCCATATTGGTAACGGGTTTTACAGCAAAGCTACATTCGAGGGCCTCGTCAAAAACGGGCTTTCGATCGCGCTAGCCACACTGACGCTTGTTGCGCGCTTCCATCAAGTCAACGCCACTTGTCGAGCCTTTCCGGACGTCCGGTCGCTCCACTCGTGTCAGTCGACAGCCTTCACGAGTTCCTCGACCACCTTCTTTGCATCTCCGAAAATCATCATCGTCTTATCCAAATAGAACAGTTCGTTGTCGAGTCCCGCGTAACCAGCCGCCATCGAACGCTTGTTAACAATGATTGATCGTGATTTGTAGGCATCCAGAATCGGCATACCTGCGATTGGAGAACCTGGATCCGTCTTGGCTGCGGGGTTAACGACGTCGTTTGCCCCAAGAACCAGAACCACGTCTGTCTGACCGAAGTCGGGGTTGATGTCCTCCATCTCATGGACCTGCTCATATGGAACCTCAGCCTCGGCCAGCAACACGTTCATATGGCCAGGCATGCGACCAGCGACAGGATGAATTGCGTACTTCACCGCAACTCCCTTTCCAGCCAGTTTTTCCGTAAGCTCCTTGAGTGCATGTTGCGCCCTGGCAACTGCAAGTCCGTAGCCCGGCACAATGATTACGGACTCAGCGTTTTGCAACATGAAAGCCGCGTCGTCCGCTGACCCCTGCTTTACCGAACGGTTCGCTCCCTGGCTAGAACCTGCGGTTACTGCACTCGCCCCACCCAAACCACCGAGCAGCACATTGAAGAACGAGCGGTTCATCGCCCGGCACATGATGTACGAGAGAATCGCACCCGAGGAGCCAACAAGCGAGCCGGCCACGATCAGCATGGGATTGTTCAATGAAAATCCGATACCAGCAGCCGCCCAACCGGAGTACGAATTCAGCATCGAAACCACCACTGGCATATCGGCGCCACCGATCGGAATGATGATGAGCACGCCGAGTACGAACGCGGCCAAAGACAATACAAGGAAGGTCGACCAATGCTGCGTCCAAACAAACGTAGCTCCGCAGGCCAAAATGGCAAGCAACAACAGCAGGTTAAGCCAATGCTGGCCCTTGTACTGAATAGGTGCGCCCTGAAAGAGCCGAAACTTGTAACGCCCCGACAGCTTGCCAAAGGCGATAACAGAGCCGGAGAAGGTAACCGCTCCCACCAGCGATCCGAGTGCGAGTTCGACGCGATTGCCGTACGGAATTTCTCTATCAACGGTCAAGATACCGAACGCTGCGGGATCGGACACGATCGCAAACGCGATACAGACTGCCGCGAGCCCGATAAGCGAGTGCATTGCCGCGACGAGTTCCGGCATCTTGGTCATTTCGACACGAGCCGCAAGCAGAGCACCAACTGCCCCTCCCGCGAGCAAGCCGACAATGACGAGCGGGAAGCCAAAGCCTATCGCGCTACTACCGCTTTGCAGGATCAGAATCCCCGTCGTCAGGATAGCGATCGCCATGCCGGCCATCCCAAACACGTTTCCGAGACGTGCTGTTTTCGGATGAGACAGACCTTTTAATGCCTGGATGAAACAGACAGACGCCACCAGGTAGAGAAGTGTTGATACGTTTGCACTCATTCCGCTCTGCTCCCTTTACCACTAACCTTGACCTCTTTCTTCCTGAACATCTCAAGCATTCGTCTTGTGACGAGAAATCCTCCGGCGACGTTCACCGACGCAAGCGCGACCGCGACCACGCCAAAGGCTTTCGCGCCGACGCCAACAGTAAGTCCAGCAGCCAGCATGGCGCCCACGACAACGATTGCCGAGATGGCATTCGTTACAGCCATCAAAGGCGTGTGTAGTGCCGGGGTGACGGTCCAAACGACGTGATACCCGACGTAAATCGCAAGAACGAACGTAATCAGATTTGTAATAGTATGGTTCACGACTTCCATGACTTCTCCTCACGCCGCAAGAGGCGTCGCACCTTGATGACAGATCAGTGATGCCGAAACAATTTCGTCGTCCATGTTCAACGCGAAACTCCCGTCTTTCGCCGTCAGGTTCCTGACAAACTCGAGCATGTTTCTGGCGTAAAGCGCCGACGCATCGGTGGCCACTGACGCAGCTAGATTCGTCGGTCCAGCGATCTGCACACCGTGGCAGATCACCGTCTCGTCAGCCACGCTCAAGGCGCAGTTGCCGGCACCCGCCTGCCCTCGCCCGGCAGCGAGATCGACGATTACTGACCCAGGTCTCATTTCGGAAACAACGTTTTCTGCGAGAAGAAGCGGTGCCGGTTTACCGGGTATGAACGCCGTGCAGATCACAATGTCCGCGGCGGTTGCACGCTCGCGGACTTTCCGGGCCTGGCGCTCGAGCCAACTCGCCGGCATGGGCTGTGCATAGCCGCCCTTGCCCTCTGCTGCCTGCCGCTCTTCGTCGGTCTCGAATGGCACGTCTACAAACTTGGCTCCAAGCGACTCAATCTGCTCACGCGCCGCCGGTCGAACGTCGGATGCCTCAATGACCGCGCCAAGGCGTTTGGCCGTCGCAACCGCCTGCAGGCCAGCAACACCCGCCCCCAGGATCAGCACACGCGCAGCCTTGACAGTCCCTGCGGCCGTCATCAGCATGGGCATGAACCGTTGATACAAACCGGTGGCAAGCGTAATCGCACGATAGCCGGCGATATTCGCTTGTGACGACAGAACGTCCATTGCTTGCGCTCTCGTTGTTCTCGGCACCAACTCGAGGGCAAACGCCGTCAAACCAGCATTGCCGAGCTTATGACGCAAATCAGCGTTGAACGGCTCGAGCATGCCTATCAACACCGTGCCCCCCTTAAGCAGACCAAGTTCCTCGTCGTCGGGCGCCCAGAGTTTCAAGACCAGATCGGCGCCGAATGCCGACTCCTTGTCCACAAGCGCTGCACCCGCCTCGACATAGGCCGCGTCAGGAAAATGCGAATTATCTCCGGCTCCGTGTTGGATCAGAAGTTCATAGCCGAGTAACTTCAACTTTCTAACAGTCTCTGGCGTTGCTGCCACACGTGTTTCACCACACCTACTTTCTTTAGGAATCCCTATTTTCATAGTAATACACCTTCTTCGTTTCTAAAATCACTGGCCAACTTATGGACGTTCGGTTATCTCCAGCTTCAACGGCGGCACCGCGTCGGCTAGTCGGCGGGTTTGAACGCTTTTCATCAAGAGCATCAACGCCGCCGCGATAGAAACAGGAATTGCAACCAATCCGAACACTGTCGACATGTTTCCCAAAGCGGCCAACAACACCCCGCCTGCCATTGATCCACATATCGAACCGACGCGGCCCATTCCTAGCGCCCAGCTCACACCGGTGGCGCGTACTTCGCTACGATAGAAGCGCGCAGTCAACGCATTTGCTCCCGTCTGGGAGCCGGCCACGCCAACACCGGCGCCGAAGACCGCAAATTGCAGAAGAACGGAATGGTGAACGCTCCCGCCAAGAAGCAGAAGGGAAATGGCGGCAATGGCGTATGAGCAAGCCAGCACGATGTAAGGATCCCGTCTGTCCATCAAATATCCGATGACGACGGCTCCGACTGTTCCGCCAAGTGGGAGCATTGCCCCGAGACGGGCCGCTTCAGAAATCGAGTAGCCCGAATCCTTCAGCGCCAGGGGAAGCCAACTCGACAGCAGGTAGAACGCGGACAAAGTACAGAAATAGGTTAGCCAAAGCAGCATCGTTCCTGACCGGACGTCCCGTGCAAACAAGCCCCCCACGGGAATCGATGCGCGAAGTTGGGCACTGTCTTCGACCTCGATGGCCGTAATGCCTGGATTGAGCCTCTCTGCAATTCGCAGGACTTCGTTGGCATGCCGCCCATTGGCGAGGAGATAGTCGAGCGATTCGGGCAGATATACGACCAGAAATGGCACAAGTATCAGTGGAGCCAGACCGCCGGCAACCAGTACGCCTCGCCAGCCTGTGAGAGGAAGGAGCCACGCGACGATCCAGCCGCCAATCGCGAACCCGAGCGTAAATCCGCAGAAAGTGGCTGTAACAAGAAGGGAGCGAAAACGGGCCGGACTATATTCCGAGCTCAGCGTAATTACGTTTGGCATTGCCCCACCGAGACCGAGGCCGGTCAGCAGTCGCAGCACGGCCATCTGTTCAGGTGACTGTGCGAACGCCGACGCCACGCTGCCACATCCGAAAAAGACAACAGATGCAACTAGCACCTTTTTGCGGCCGATGCGATCCGCTACCGGTCCAAACAGGAAGCATCCAAGCATCAAACCCAGCATCCCTGAGCCGAAAATCTTTCCCATATTCGCCGTCTGCATGGACCATTGCCCGCGCAGCGAGGAAGCCAGGTAGCCAACTGACGCTATATCGAATCCGTCAATCGTTACAATAAGAAGGCAATAGACGAGCACCGTGACCTGCAGACGCGAAATGCCCTTGCCATTCATCAAATCCGCCGCTTTCATGTCTCCTCCTGCGGTCGTTGATACGCGTTCTCCCTAGCCGACGGACCTGAAGTCCGTCAGCGTTTCTCGTATAGTTTTGGGAGAAGTTTCCTGCCTGGCTCAGGCGGCTTTTTCAGCCTGACCCTGACTTTCGCGCTTTTTGAGATCCAGCGCGACATCGATGATCATGTCTTCCTGACCGCCGACCATCCGTCGACGACCCAGTTCCACAAGGATGTCCACCGTCGAAAGCCCGTACTTCCTCGCCGCAACCTCGGCGTGTCTGAGGAAGCTTGAATAGACACCTGCGTAGCCGAGCGCCAGCGTCTCGCGGTCAACCCGAACCGGACGGTCCTGAAGTGGCCGGACGATGTCGTCCGCTGCATCCATCAGTCGGTAGAGGTCACAGCCGTGGTTCCAGTTAAGACGGCTCACGGCTGCAATGAAAACTTCAAGCGGCGCATTTCCTGCACCGGCTCCCATGCCAGCAAGGCTCGCATCAATGCGGTCACAGCCTTCCTCCACTGCGACAATGGAGTTGGCCACGCCCAGACTCAGGTTGTGATGCGCATGAATGCCGGTTTGCGTTTCGGGTTTCAGAACGTCCTTGAATGCTCGAAACCTCTCTCGAACAGCATTCATATCCAGCGCACCGCCCGAGTCCACGACATACACACAGCTTGCACCGTAAGATTCCATGAGCTTGGCTTGCTCCGCGAGCTTCGCAGGTTCGGCCATGTGACTCATCATCAGAAACCCGACTGCATCCATGCCGAGCTCGGCCGCATATTCAATATGCTGCTTCGAAATATCAGCTTCGGTGCAGTGCGTCGCGATGCGCACTACACGCGCGCCGGCATCGTACGCTTCGCGCAGGTGATGAACGGTGCCGACACCAGGCAGCAATAGAGTAGCGACCTTTGCGCGCTGCACCACCTCCGCGACTGCAGCAATCCATTCGATATCAGTGTGAGCGCCGAAGCCGTAGTTGAAGGAGGAGCCGGCGAGACCGTCGCCGTGCGCAACCTCAATGCTATCCACGCCCGCGGCATCCAGCGCTTGCGCGATCGCCTTGACGTTCGCGATGCTGTATTGGTGACGCACAGCATGACTTCCGTCTCGCAGGGTCACATCAGAGATGTACAGTTTCTTTTCCAACGGGTTCATTACCCTCTCCTTCATACGACAAATGCCGACTCTGCAAACCGTTCAGCACACGTCAAAGCGGCGCTCGTCATAATGTCGAGGTTGCCTGCGTACGCGGGCAGATAGTGCGCTGCACCTTCCACCTCAAGAAGAACCGTCGTCTTGAGACCTGAGACCTTTCCGAGCCCCGGTACGTTGAGGGGGTTCGCGTCGTCATAAAGGTCGAACTGGACGCTTTGCTTGAGCCGATAGCCGGGGACATACGCCTGTACCTTGGCAACCATATCAGCCACACTCCGCTCGATCAGGGCAGTATCTACCGGCTCAGAAAGGGTGTAGACCGTGTCCCGCATCATCAGAGGCGGCTCGGCCGGATTGAGGACAATGATCGCCTTGCCCTTTTCCGCACCACCGACCTTCTCGATCGCACGAGTAGTCGTCTCGGTGAACTCGTCAATGTTTGCCCGAGTCCCCGGTCCTGCGGACTTGCTTGCAATAGACGCAACGATCTCGGCGTATTTGACCTTCGCCACCTGCGAAACCGCAGCAACGATAGGGATCGTTGCCTGGCCACCGCACGTCACCATATTGATGTTCGGTGCGTCGAGTTCCTCGTCCAGGTTAACTACTGGAACAACGTAAGGCCCAATCGCGGCAGGCGTGAGATCTATGACCTTAATGCCTCGCGCGACCAGCAATTCACTGTGCCGGGCATGCGCACCCGCTGAAGTCGCATCAAAGACAATCTTGATCTCCCCGATGCCTGGCCACGCAAGAAGGCCCTCGATGCCGTCCGAGATTGCGGCGACACCCAGTCGCTCTGCTCGTGCGAGACCGTCCGACTTCGCGTCAATGCCTACCAACGCCGCAACTTCAAGATTCTTACCGTAGCGCAACACCTTCATCATCAGATCGGTTCCAATGTTTCCAGATCCGATAATCGCTACTTTTGACCGTCCTGTATCACTCATATCTCGCTCCTGACAGGTTATCGCCCGAGTTCCTTGGCCGTTTTCCCCCCAATGCCCCAATGCGTCTTGGGCATTTCGCTAATCAGGACCCGAACTGATTCTCGCGGAGCGCCCACTTGTTCAACAGTCGCGGACGTCAGCGCCTCAATGAGTTTGGTCTTCTGTTCGTCGCTGCGACCTTCCATCATGTAAACCTGAATAATCGGCATTGCTTTTCCTCAGTGTCTGTGCGTGTCAAACGAACCGCATGGAAAGTGATCCGAGGCTTTGATATCGAACTGCAATACTGTCGCCCGCTTCCACCGGAATCGCTTCGGTGACGCCACCGGTCATGATGAACGCACCCGCCGGAAGTTCTTCTTCGCGTTGCGCAAGCATGTTCGCCAGCATCGCTACGCTATGTGCGGGATGTCCGAGCACCGCCGCGCCAGCTGCGGTCGCAACGACTTCACCATTCTTCTCGAGGACCACGCCCAAAGTTTTCAAATCAAGACCATCCACCGACTTGTGGGCGCCCCCCACGACAAACTTCGCAGCAGAAGTGTTATCTGCGATAACGCTCTTCACGTCGAACTTGAAATCCAGATACCGCGAGTCGATGACCTCGACGGCGGGTATAACAAAGTCCGTTGCTGCCAGTACGTCGGCGATCGTGCAGCCCGGCCCTTTCAACGGGCGCTTGAGCACAAAGGCGATTTCCGCTTCCACCTTCGGGTGGATAAGATCCTTCGTGGAAATGCTCGAACCGTCGAAGCAGTACCCGTAGTCTGTGAGAAAGCCACGCACGGGCTCCGCCACGCCCATCTGGCGCATTTTCGCGTGCGACGTCAAACCCATCTTGTAACCGACGATGCGCACGCCCCGCTCCTCTTTGCGCCGACGGATCTCATCCTGAATCGCATACGCATCCTCCCAGTCAAGCTCAGGGAATTCCTGCGTAATCTTCGTGACTTCGCGGCGTTCGATCTCGGCGGATTCGAGCTTTTCCGCGAGATACGCGATGGTGCTTTTATCGAGATTCATTCCTTCCTCACATTCTTTAGCTAAACCGCACCGATGCAGTGCCGATGCCGCCCAGTCGAACCTGAAGGCTGTCACCGACATTTACCGGAACCATCGTGGCAAGCGACCCCGACAAAATAACCTCTCCTGCACGTAGTCCAAATCCGTGACGGCCTAGCGTATTTGCCAGCCATGCAACTGCGTTTGCGGGGTGCCCGAGTGCCGCTGCGCCTGCGCCCGTCGCGACGATCTCTCCATTCTTTTCCAGGGTCATGCCCACCGTGGACAAGTCGATCTTCGACGGGTCAATCGCGCTGTCACCTAGCACGAACGCACCCGACGATGCGTTGTCGGCAACGGTATCCGTGATCGTAATCTTCCAGTCCTTGATACGGGAGTCGACGAGTTCGAAGCAAGGCATGACGAACTCCGTCGCCCGAAGGACGTCTGCAACCGTGACTCCGGGGCCAGAAAGGTCATGCTTCAAGACGAACGCAATTTCACCCTCCGCTTTGGGCGCGATGAACTGTTCCAGTGGAACCGTGGCGCCGTCCTGATAGGCCATCCCAGATGTCAGCACGCCGAAGTCAGGTTGGTTGACCTGGAGCAGATCCATGACGACCTTGCTTGTCACACCGACCTTCTTGCCTACCACTCGCTCGTTGCGCACGGAAACGCGCAAGTTCATCATTTCGATCTGAATGCGATAGGCGTCCTCGATTGTCATATCGGGCACTCGTGAAGAAAGCGGCAAAACCGGCTCCCGGGTGACGAGTGACTGATAAAGCTCCGCGCCATAGCGCTTGATTTCCGAGACCTCCATACTCACCTCAAAGCTGAATACAAACGTTGCGAAGTTCCGTATAGAACTCCAGCGAATGAACGCCACCCTCCCGCCCAATCCCCGACGCCTTAGAGCCGCCGAAGGGTGTTCGCAGATCGCGCAGGAACCATGAGTTGATCCAGCAAAGGCCAACTTCGATCGAAGCTGCAAGGCGGTGGGCAGTTCCGATATTGCTGGTCCATACTGAGGTGCATAGCCCGTATTCGCTCGCGTTGGCAAGGCCGACGACTTCTTCTTCGGTGTCGAACGGAGCAATATGGCAGCAGGGACCAAAGATTTCTTCCTGGATCACCGCGGAGGTTTCAGGCAGCCCTGTCCAGATTGTTGGCTGGACCCACGATCCTTCCGCCAGCTTCCCGTCGAGCGGAGGCACGCCACCGCCCGTAATGACTGTCGCTCCATCCGCTTGCGCACGCGCGTAGTACGAAAGCACCTTCTGCTGATGCTCCTGCGATATCAGCGGACCGAAGTTCATCTCCTTGTCGTAGGGACTTCCAAGCTTCAATGATTCTGCTTTGGCCTTAAGCGCTGCCACGAACTTATCGAAAATCGGGCGTTGAACATACACACGCTCCGTGCCGAGGCACACCTGTCCGCTGTTCGCAAATACCGACCGCGTCACCCCTTCGATTGCTTTATCGAACTCGCAGTCCGCAAATACGATCGCGGCGTTCTTGCCACCCAATTCGAAAGATACTGGGCGCGTACCGTGAGCTGCCGCCTTCATAATGGCTTCACCGGTGCGTGTTTCGCCGGTAAAGGTAATGGCGTTGACCCCTCCGTGCGTAGTCAGATATTCGCCAGCGGAGCCCGGTCCAAAGCCATGAACGACGTTGTACACACCGGGAGGCACCCCGACCTCGTTCATCACTTCGCCGAGCAGAGTGGCCGTACCGGGAGTTTCCTCCGAGGGCTTCACGATGACCGAGTTACCACAAGCGAGTGCTGGCCCAACCTTCCAGGTCATAAGCAGCAGCGGCAGGTTCCACGGACAGATGACGCCCACGACGCCCTTCGGCACCCGGATCGCATAGTTGAGCGCCTTTCCACCGCTCGGTGTGGTCATCTCAAATGACTCCGTCGGCGCATTCTTAATGACGTCCGCGAAGATCTTGAAGTTCGCTGCACCGCGCGGGATGTCCAGATGGCTAGCCAGCGAGTGCGGTTTACCCGTGTCGGCGATTTCCGCAGCCAGGAAGTCATCAAACCGTTGGTTAATTCCGTCCGCGATAGCGTAGAGCAGTTCGACCCGCTCCTGAACACTGAAGCGGCCCCATGGTCCGGAAAGCGCGGCGCGTGCAGCCTTTACTGCAGCGTCGACCTCCGATGCTCCGGCTTCATGCACGAGTCCGATGAGGCTGCCGTCCACAGGATTGACGTTCCGGAAATGGCGCTCCGTCGACACCCATTCGCCATTGATAAAATTCTGGAATGTGGAGTTTTCTCGCATTTGCATTTCAATCTTCCATGTAATTCAGAGTTCGCAGTCGCCCGCAGACAGGTAGTCCCACATCCGTTCCAGAATCCTTCCGGAAAAGGTTGCACGGGTTTCACACTGCGTCTGCGTCAGCGTCTTTCCCGGCCGGGCGGCACCACAACCCAGAACATCAAGCTCCACGCGCGCCGCGTCCTCCAGATACCACGTCAACACAAGCACTTCTTCAGGAGAGCTTCCCGCGACGACTGCACCGTTGCCTCGCATTACAACGGCCCTGCTTTTGCCCATTACCTGAACCAACGCGCTAGCCTGCTCATCCGAACGGATAAGAAGGGGGTCGTCCCAAAGGGGAACGAATGGTGCGAAGTAGCTGCCGAAACCATGCCGGGGCTCCGGTGTGAGCGACAAGGTCGAAAGCGACATCACCTTGGGCGGCATGCTTCTGGCGACCGACCGAATATCTGGACGTTGGGAATAAATCTGCTGGTGGATCCTAACCTCACCGAGTACGCCATCGGGCAACGCGCCTGTCACGGGGACGACCGTGCCCTCGTCGGAGCTTTCCAGCAGCGTCATTGGCTTTGGCGCACAGACGAGGAAATGGTTGGCGTCAAGGCGCACACTGTAGTGCCCGTAAGCGTGTGCAAGCCCAGCCCTACCAAGTGAGCGTGCCGCGACTCTCAGCTTCCGGTTGAGGTCGGAATGAACGTTCTCAGACATCGCCCGCTCCAATTCAGACCGAAAATTCTTCGATGTTGGGCTTGGCACCCCACATGCAGAAGCCCGTCGGACCGAAAGGAAACTGACGCGGCTTATAGTCTCTTTCCTGATCGGCCGTGATGAGGCGCACACCTGTCGAGTACTCGTAAATCATCCCGTCAGGGCCTGCGAAATACAGGAAGGCCGCGCCAGACGTAGGATGTCGACCAGGACCGAAGCGAATGGGTACGCCGCGCTCAAGCAGGAAGTAATATGACCGCATCAGGTCATCGATACTGTTGACCTGAAAGTTGACGTGCTGGACACCTGCGTGGTCCGAGGGAAACAGCGCGATCTTGTGGTGCACTTCGTCGATGCGCAGAAGCGGCGCGTCGCCGATTCGGTCAGATACGCGCGCGTTGCAAACCGTCGTCCAGAATTCCTCGTCGCGAGCGGCATTTGTTGTACGAAGACCAACATGGCTGAACGACTCGATGCCCGCGTCGCGCGACCCATGATATCTGCGACTGCTCTCATGAGGACGCAGCACCAGATCAATCTTATTGCCGGTCGGATCGACGAATGTAATGAAGTCTTCGACACGTCGCATTTCACTTTCGTCGCGACTTCCTCGCTTCACCGGCGTTCGCATTGCCTCAAGCTGCGCTGCCGCGCCGTCCAGTTCTTCGGCCGTCGTTACCTCGAAAGCAACAACATGTTCTGCCGGGTTACCTTCGTAGTAACAGACCGAATGGTCACGATTGTCGCTGCGAAAATAGACGAAGGGACCTTCTCGCCGAACCTCCTGCAGACCCAGTATTTCCTGCGCGTATTTGACAGTAGACTGAAGGTCACTCGTTGCGAGGCGGACGTATCGAATGTCGTGTAGGTTGATCACAGTCTGTCTCCAGCTTTTCTTGATTGGCAGCAGCTGAGTCGAGCCCATGATCTGGACAACTGCAACTGCTACCGTGTTGGTGCGTTCAAGATAGGCTGAGGACAGTTATTACGCCAACAAATTCTGTAAATCCCCAGAATTTACAGCATCAATTTTGCCCAGCAGATTGCTGTCCATGCAAACTCACAAACAATGATGCGACGGTGCTCCGAAGCCAGCGGTGTCCGGCGTCACGATGACATCTGTCATGCCAGAGCTGTGAGATATCAAAGGTTGGCGCTTCAAACGGCAAAGGAAAGACTCTGACGCTCGCGTAGTCGTTGAAGGCGTTCGCGAGACGGCTGGGAACGCAAACGAGCAGGTCACTAGTCGCGATCATTTGTGACAAACCAAGCGAATGAGCGAGTCGGACTGCAACCTGTCTGACGCGTCCGTTTTCCTCAAATACACCCTCGACGGCCTCTTCGAAAATCGCGTGGCTGCCCGCTGTCGGCTTGTACACGGCGTGCCGGGCATCAAGAAACCTCCTGAGCGACAGTGAGGTCGATATGCCGGGGTGTCCGTCACGTACTACCGCAACGTAGTGCTCACGGAAAAGCCGTTGTTGATGAAACCCCGGATCAAAACTCATAAACAAACCTAGCGCCAGATCGATTTCACCAGTCGACATTGCGTTCTGCGCATCCTTAGGCGTCGCATCTACGGTGACGATTCGAATGTTCGGTGCAACCGACGCGATGTGAGAGATAAGCTTCGGCATGAACACCATTTGCCCGAGGTCACTCATATAGATCGTAAAAGACCGGTCGGACGTCTGAGGATCGAAACTCGTTTTGGTCTCCACCGCCTCCCGGAACGATGCCAATCCTGCGCTGACGTGGCCAGCAAGGCCTTCTGCCAGCGAGGTTGGCAGCATCCCATCCTTTGTTTTGGTGAACAATGGATCATCAAAGGAGGTCCTCAACCGCTTTAAGGCATTGCTAACGGCCGATTGCGTCAGGCTCAATTCTTCCGCTGCCAGCGTCGTGCTCTTTGTTCTCAGAATGGAGTCGAACACAAGCAGGAGGTTCAGATCCAAAGTCAAGAGATTCATGTGTGTCTCCTTGGGCGGCGCTATTGTTGTTGCGCCTCTATTCGGTGCAATCAGTTCTCAGACCATTCGAAAGAGCTCGTCGAACTGCTCGCGGAGCCACCGGCTCGCAGGATCGCGATGGTATCGCTCGTGCCAATACATGGCTACGTCAAATTCTGGGACCGATAAAGGTAGTGGCTTCACAACCAGTTCAAAATGCTTCGCCAGCTCATTTGCAAGCAACTCAGGCACGACCCAGATCAGGTCCGTGCTGGTGACGATATGAGGAGCGGAGAGATACTGCGGCAGTCGAAGCCTGATGCGGTCCTTCGCGCCAGCCTCAATCAACGCCTTTTCAAGCAATACGTGGCCACTTCCCGAATACTCAACTAGCAAATGTTCCTGGGTAAGGAAACGGTCCCGTGTCAGAACAGATTTTTCAAGAGGATGTCCCTTGCGCAATACCGTCACATATTTCTGTGAGAACAAGGACTTCCCGTGAATTCCCGCCTCGAGTGCCGGGAGATAGCCAACGGCCAGATCAATCTGCCCGCTTGCAAGCCCCGACAGCGTCTCATCGATCGGCTTCCATATGCTTCGAATTCTGACGTTCGGTGCCGTCGACCGAAGTCGTTGAATAAGTCCTGGGAAGCAGGCGACCTCACCGATGTCGCGAGTTCTGATCGTGAACACCCGCTTCGACTGGAGCGGCTCAAAACTTAGCGGCTCCTTGTGTGTTCTTCGGATCATTGCCAATGCATCAAGCAGCATCGGTGCAATCTCGTTGGCCAATGGGGTTGGCTCCATGCGCCGCCCGATGAGCACAAACAACTTGTCGTCATATTCTGCCCGCAGCTTCTTCAACGAGCCGCTCACAGCTGACTGGGTGACACCAAGCACATCGGCGGCGGTTGAAACCGACCTTTCCCGCCAGATTGCTTCGAAAGCATAAAGCAAGCTTAGGTCCTTCACGCGCCTCCCGATATTCCTGCCGCTAATAGTTATCCATTACGGAATCAGTATGGCTTCTTCGAGAGAGTTGGGCAAGACTACGAAAAATATCTAAAGGAGACATCTGTGAGTGCAGCACGTATTGGCATGATCGGAATCGGGCAACTTGGGCTGCCAATCGCAACCAACCTTATGGCTGCCGGATTCTCGGTCGTCGGCTTCAGACGGACAGACCGGGCCGAGTTCGTCGCCAGAGGCGGGGTCGCGATGGACGAGCCTGCAGAAGTGGTAAAGGCATGTGATGTGCTGCTGCTGTGCCTGCCCAGTCAAAATGCCCAGCTTGAAATTCTCGATGGGCCAGGCGGCGTCCTCGCTTCCTTATCCCCGGGACAAACCGTTATCGAACTAGGAACGTACAGCCGCGAATTCAAGATCACTCAGGCCGAACGCATCCGGCAAACGGGTGCAAAAGTGCTCGAGGTAGAAGTCAGCGGCACCCCCATTATTGTTGAGCAGCGAAAAGCCGCGCTCTTCATAGGTGGTGAAGAAGACGTCCTGGCTTCTTTGAAACCCGTCCTGGACGCGATTTCATCGGTTCATTTTCACATCGGCGAACTGGGATCGGCCGTCAACATGAAGCTGATCGCCAACTACCTGTTGACAATTCACACGCTCGCCGCGGCCGAGGCTATCAACATGGGGGCACGTGCCGGATTCAATCCTCATCGTGTGGTCGAAATCATCAAACAAAGCGCGGGCAGTTCCGCGATGTTTGCGATACGGGGCCCGATGATGGCCTCACGCACATTCTCCCCGGCTCCCGGTCCATTTTGTACCCTGGAAAAATATCTGACGATGGCCGATGACCTCGCGTCCGACCTTGGATGCGCCACCCCCCTTTTCTCCACGGCAAAACGCTATTTTGAGAAAGCGTTAACGGACGGCATAGGCGGTGAAGACATTGCTGCTGTCATCAAGCTGATCGAAGCAGAATCAACTCACTGACGAAAACCCCTGCATTCTGAAACGACACGGAACCACTCCAGATGAAGTATCAACTTTTCTCATATTCGCTTGATGGCTTCGGGCGACAAATCGGCATTTCCATCGGTTCAGGTCTGTACAGCCTGAAGTCTTGCGCGGTTGCGTGTGACACGGCCGTTGTGGGCGACCAAACCTTTGATCAGATCATCGCAGGCTGGAGCACCTTCGGACCGAAGCTCACGGAGATGGTAGATGATCTGTACCGAGGTAAAGCCGAGCAGATCAAACCGCTTGACGCCTCCACGGTGAGCTTTCTCCCCCTGTTCGACACACCCGGAATTATTTATGGCGCGGGAGCGAACTACAAAGACCACGTTGAAGCGATGGCCAAAGCCTTCAATATGAATCTGGAAACCAACCCCAAGGCTGCAGGTGTAAAACCGTGGCATTTCCAGAAGGCCGGTCGAAGCACCCTCGCGGCCCATGAACAGTCGGTCACTTATCCGGCGCACACCGAGAAGCTCGACTATGAAGCGGAACTCGCGGTCCTCATTGGCAGGACGGCTCGCTTTGTTGATGTGGATTCCGCCTTGGAGTACGTCGCCGGATATACCTGCGCAAACGACCTCTCCGCACGTGACAACTTGCGCCGGGAGAATGTCGATCCATCGTCGCCCTTTCGCTTCGACTGGATCGGCCACAAGTCATTTCCCGGCTCATGCCCCCTGGGCGCATTCTTCACTCCTGCTGAGTTTATCGCCACGCCCGAAGATCTCGACATCAAGTGCTGGGTCAACGATGAACTCAGGCAAGACTCAAACACGTCAAATCATCTCTACAGCGTGGCGGACCAGATTGCTTACCTGAGTGAACGGGTGGAACTGTATCCCGGCGATATCATCCTGACAGGCACGCCAGCTGGCGTCGGCATGGAGTCGGGTACGTTCCTCAAACGTGGTGACACGGTTCGCGTTTGGATTGAAAGTATCGGAGAGTTGCAGAATACGATCAAGTAATGCTCGATCCATCGTCGAGAGTAATTGAATGGACGCCCCCACCCGAAACAGCATCGATGTGCCAAAGTGGAAGTGTCAAAGCAACCACCTGAACGAGGGGGCGCCCATCTTGAAGATTACGACAGTTGACGTCGATCCGGCGAGGGACGCATTTTCCGTCCATGGTGTAAATATGCGTGGTCGAACTGTGCTGAGGAAAGTGCTCAAGCGCCGTCACGCTGTGGAGTTCTTCGCCAACCTTTCCCCTGTGTCATCGGGATGGAGGCCTGCGCAAGCTAGCACCACTGTGCCTACGAGGTACAGGCCATCAGTCACACGGCACAACTGATTGCGCCGCAGTGGCGCCGTCACGTCTTTTTCGTCACGAAAGAACAAGGCTTACGGCTGCTATATCCATTGCTCCATTATTGGATCGTTGATTTCCATTTTTCCATGTATCTCCCGAAGTCCTTTCTGCGGATGATTGTTATATCGTATCCACACACGGAGGACACACATGAGCAAGCAGATGGTTGCCCTGATTGGCGGCCCGAGAAGTTTGGGAGCACTGGTGGGAACGCACTGCTCAACGAGCGGAATGCGAAAGCAAGGGCGAGCCGCCTAGCACCGCTCGTCGCTAGCTCCAGGCGCATAGCTCCGAATTTCAACATGGACGTGACGTTGACCGAGCGTCACGTCGATCTCGTCGTGGGTGGCTTTGACGTTGGTCCGCTGGCGCCTTTCATGCCCACCTTGGCTGCGGTGGTAACTCGGCGTGTCGAGCGCGTACCGTCTACGATCGTCGCCTCGCCCGACTACTGGAGGCAGAATCCGGCACCAGACCATCCAAGCGAACCCTATGGATATGTGTTCGCGGTGATCTCGCCGTCGATGCGTAAGCCAGGTTAAACACGTGCCAGTTGTAGTGGGGATTGCTGATGCGCACGTACCTTCGATAACACGCTTCGGTCAATTCTTGCCACCTGACCTGGTTGACTTATGGTTCCATTACAGCGAGAAAAGGCATTCTATTCGCTGAGATTGTACATCTCAGCCATCATGGCATTGGGCACAGCGTTCTGGCAGGATTTCGGATACCCTTATTGGTCGATGACGATCGTGTACGTGCTGATTCAGCCCTCCGGCGGACAAACGCGTTTGAAAGCTGGGCATCTGTTGACCGGTGCGCTTGTGGGGGCGGTGGTTGGTGTCATTTGTGCGGCAGTGTTTTCCACCTCCCAGGCCGCTCAACTGATCGCGATGACGCTGTTTGTGATGGCAACCTCGTTCGGGTCGTTTAGAGAACGGAGACCACGCTACTACGCTTACATGATAAGCGGCGTCACTTGCCTCCTGGTAGCAATGCCCGGCATCACTACCCCCGATTTTGCATTCGATCGGGCGGTTGGGCGTATCCAAGACGCGCTGCTTGCGGTCTGTGCCTACTTGATTGTCGACGCGCTGCTTTTCCCACGCAGACAGTCGTCCAACGTGATGACTGTGGCCGAACAATGGCTTGTGGATTTGCGCGCCGCGACCGTCAGTGCGTTACGCGACAAATCGGACGATCCGCAAATCCGCTCCGGTATTGTGCAACGGGCGATCCAACTTGTGCCGCTGACAGATGGAACGTCGCAGGAAGGTCTCGAAAATGCTTGGCGTTATCGCGTGCTTGTTGCCGTCCTCGAACGAGGAATGCGCATTTTGCCAGTACTCTCGATGCTCGCCGATCTGGATCGCGCGACATCTGCTAGGTTCCCCGACAATCTCGCACTACGAGAGGACCTTGCCCGCTGGATTGAAACCGGCTGCCCAGACGATACACATTCCGCCGCATTGCAGCAGCGCCTGCGAGCGGGACCGCTATGGGCCGCACCCTACGACATCGATGCGGCGTTCAGGTTGTGTTATCTGCGCTATCTGCGCGCGATCTATACAGGATGGCGACGCATTCAGCATGACTACCAGCTGAAGGAAAGTGACTCTGCAAGGGTCCAGCGACTGCGTCACAAAGGACGCCCGATGCCGGCCACAGTTGGTCAGGTCGATATGGATTTCGCGGTACGGGGGGTATTCTCGATCGGCTTATATGCGTGCCTGATGGGTGTTCTTTGGAATGCCACCGGATGGAATGCATCGACGATGGCCTTGTCGATGCTGATGGGTATTTCCTTCTGCGTAACGTCCGGAATGGCTGATGATCCAGTATTAGCACTCATCGGCCCCGCAAAGATCTCCGGCATTGCGATGATGATCGTTGGATTTTACATTCAGGTCGTGTTTCCATTGATCAACGATTTCTGGGAACTCGCGCTTGCACTATTCCCCGCTCTTTTCATGCTCGGTCTCGTCGTGCAGAAGCAAGGTGGAGTATTGTTCGCGATCCTCCCTATGGCACTACTTCGTATTGGCAATGGACAAGCGGGTATTTCTATCGATGGTTTGCTGAACTCAATCATCGGACTCTATATCGGTATTGGTGTAGCGGTCGTTGCCAAGACGGCGATCCAGCGTCCCGCCTTCGTCGATCTTGTACGAGGCATGTTACGTCGCAATCGAAACCAATTGCGGAATATCGTCGATATACCATCGTCGGACGACGTCCGGCGTTTTTCACTGGATGCCCTCGACAGATTCGCCTTTCTCGAGAGCAGGGCGCCAAAGTTGATGACGGCTACGCCGGCAGTCCAGGCCAGTGCGCAGATGTTGCGTGAGTTGCAAATCGGTAGGAGCGTTCATATCCTGAACCGATGGGTGGGAGCGTCGTTCAATCGCAATTCCGTCTTCGAACCCATCAGGCACATGCTCGCGAATTCACTAAAAGTCAGGATGGATCCGCTACGTCCATGGGTTACCAATTCGTTGATCGGCCTGGTAGACACAACGCTGCACACTCTGCTCAGAAGTAGCAACTGCGACGCTGCTACCGCACGCTCCCTGGTTGAATTGCGCGTGGCGCTCGAAGAAATCAAGCGACCGGTCAACACTTCGAAACAGTTACGTCCATGAACTCAGATCTTAATTTCTTCGGTGTATTCTTTCCACCGATGGTTCTGATTGCAGCGGCTTCGTTCGTGATACTACAAATCGTGAAACGACTCATGGCAGCTTTGCGACTGTATAGATTCGTGTCGCACCGGAACATATTCGATATATCGCTCTACTTCATCATCGTGGCCGGAATTCTATTCTCGTTTGGCGGCAAGACAATCCTCCCTCTATTCTCTTAAATGTGCTCCATAAATAGCACTTTCAGCAGCAGCCTGCACACATGAATTCCATCCGACGCATCGCCAGTGGAAGCATCACCATCATCGCCATTATTATGGCGCTGTGTGCAATCTGGTACATCTGGACCTATTACGAACGCGATCCACGAACACGAAACGGTCATGTGCGAGCGGACATTGTTGGCGTGACCACAGACGTCAGCGGATTAGTCACGGCAGTCAATGTTGTCAGTGATCAGAAGGTTAAGAAAGGCGACCTACTGTTCCAGGTCGACACCGAACGTTTTGTGATCGCGGTTCAGCGTGCGCAAGCGAATCTCGAAAGTGCACGGGCGACTCTCATTTATGCGCGTCAGCAAGCAAACCGGAATCATCAATTGCGGGACCTCGTCTCCAAACAGAATGTTGAGCAGGCAGACAGTGCGCTGCGCACCGCCCTCGCGGAAGTCGATCAAGACCAGGCGGCGCTCGCATCTGCAAAACTGGATCTTGATCGCTCGAGCGTCCGTGCACCAGTCAATGGAATTGTGACATACGTCGATTTGCGGCCGGGTGCATATGCTACAGCCGGCAAAGGACTGCTTGCTCTTGTCGACACAGACTCGTTGCGCATAGAGGGCTACTTCCAGGAAACACAGTTGGAACATATCCACACAGGGGATCGCGCGGAAATTGTCGTCATGGGTTCGAGTAAAACGTTATATGGCACAGTGACAAGCGTTACTAGCGCAGTCAATGATTCTGATACAAATATTGGGGGTAATTTGCTGCCAAGCATCGCTCCCAATTTCGCCTGGGTGAGGCTCGCCCAGCGTATTCCGGTTCGCATCAGAATCGATCCAGATGCGGATACCAGAGGCCTGATTCCGGGGCGCTCAGCAAGTGTCGCGATCTTGAACAGGACTGACCGGCAGCGGCCGACTGGTGCCGCAGCGTCGAAAGCGTCATCGGCGAGTGGGCGATCATGATCCGTCCAGTTACCGTCCGCGCGCAGATAGTCGCAGTGGTGATTTGCGCAATGCTTTCCGGTGGGTGTTCGCTATTTCATCCAATGGGCCCTGACTATAGACGTCCCGCTGCCCAGGCGACATTCGATGCATCTCGCAGTTCAGCGTTTTCATTGGAATCGCCCCCCGACCGATGGTGGGAACTCTATCAGGATGCCTCGTTAAACCACTACGTCGCAATTGCGCTACGCGAAAACCGAGATTTGCGTGCTGCCGCGTCGCGATTGTCAATCGCCGAATCGCTGCTTGACCAGGTCGCAGCTCAACAATTGCCTTCGACGGCGGTATCTGCGAGCCTTGAGCGCTCTCGTAGCACGATTCCCGGCGAACTGGGTCTTCACGTTCATAACAGCGTCGCGGTCACGCTAGGCGCATCGTATGAAATCGATTTGTTCGGGCGCATTCGACGATCCATCGAGGCATCACAGGCAGACGTTGAAGAACAGCAATATACGTTCGCGGCTACCCAGATCCAAATCGTTGCAAACACCCTGAGGGCCTATCTTAACGTCTGCAACGCAAACGCCGCGCTTGTTGCAACGAAACGCACCATTAAGATCGATAGAGACACGTACGCCGCCACCAGGAGACTCGCGGATGGCGGTGGAACCAGTCAGCTTGATGTCACACGGGCCCGCGCACAGCTTGAGTCCGACGAGGCGACTGTTCCACCTCTCGAAGCACAACGTACCGCGGCACTGTATGCGCTGGCGACGCTTCTCGGTCGACAACCCGACCAGTTTCCGCAGGAAGCATCGCAGTGCACAAAGCCGCCAACACTTGAGCGGCCTATCCCCACGGGAGATGGTCTCGCGCTGCTTCGGCGCCGGCCGGATGTTTTACAGGCTGAACGAGCCCTGGCCTCGGCTACCGCAACTATTGGCGTCACGGAGGCGAGCCTCTATCCGCAGATTACCGTTGGACTGTCGATAGGGAGCGCCGCTTCAACAATCCCGAATACGCTGCGTGCAGCATCTCGCACCTGGAGTATTGGGCCACTTCTACAATGGACCTTTCCCAATCAGGCGATCGCTCGCGCGCAACTGCGCGAGGCAGGCGCGAATGCCGATCTCGCAATGAGCACATATGAAAACACGGTACTCACTGCGTTGAAAGAGACGGAAACCGCCTTGGACAGCTATGCGAGGGAACTTGATCACCTGGCTTTAGTTCAACGCACGCGCGACAGCAACCAAACCGCATTTGACCAGGCAAACAACCTATATCGACGCGGTGCGACATCGTTCCTGGATCTTCTCTCCGCTCAGAAATCGCTGGCGCTGAGTGAGCAGCAGCTTGTTGCGTCAGCCGGTTCCGTGGCTACAGATCAAGTGACTGTTTTTCTCGCGCTTGGCGGAGGATGGGGTGACTACGCGCAGCGCGCAGCGGAACAGGCAAAGGCGGCTACTGAACGCAGAACCAGCCAGTCTGTATTGCAATAGGCAGCCAGTATCCATCAGTCAATCCGTAGGCAATCTTTTGAGCCGTCGCTCAGTGTGGTCTTTCTCATGCGACTCTGTCGCGCCAATAGGTCGGCTCACGCGGGCAACTTTGGGAATCGGTTCGCCGGCTTTTCGACGGCCAAGAGGAACCGATACTTCGCCTTTGTCATTTCCATCAATCTGATCTCCATCACCATCCTGCCGAGATCAGCTTTCTTGCGTTGTCTCCTTTGCTCACACGGCGGGACGACCCTTCTTCTCAACTGCCCGCCGATTTTCCGAATTCACCTAATCGGAGAAAACGGCGCCGGCGTCAAAAGCTGGCTGCGTTGATCGAGGATCATGGGGCTCAGTTTCGTCATCAGAACCTTCCATTCCGGCGCAGACCATAGTTTGGAGCGCCGACTCTGGCGGTCTTCGAACGAATCGAACTTCCAAAGGTGAATTACGCAATTCAGATGCCCGACCTCAGATACGAAATACCCTAACATTTCGCCTAGTGCGCCAACTTGAATTGCAAGCCCTTCAGTCTCATAGGTGCTAAGAAATTCATTTAGAGTTCCCGGCTTAAGCTTATAGGTTCGATGCTCGATGATCATCCAATTTCCTTATCAAGTTGATCTGTAGAATCCGGATAAAATCTGTTCGAATGCTCTGCCCGCGCTGCCGGTCTCACAGTGCTTTGGAAAAAGAGATAAGAAATCTCGTGATATTCAGTGCATTCCGCTGCTCGACGGGCAACTGCACTTTCAATTTGATACTCGCTTTCCAGTCCGGGATGTCGTATGCCACCACTGGCCCCAGCGACAACGTGCCCAAATGCTTACCGCTTGGCGACACTTTCACACCGTTAACGGTGTCATCAGACCATTGACGACCATAAAATCCCGACAGGCCGGCTTGCCAGCGTCCCACGCGCTCACTCACGGCAAAGTCAAGATCAGCCACTGTGCCCGAAGAGTATCTATCCCGGCTATTTGTGCTGGAAAAGTCGAGAAAGAGGTGGGCGCTGACCTCCAGTCCATCGCCGAGGACGTTTGGACCCGTCAAATAAGTGAATGCAAAGTTAGGGATATAAAAATAATCGTTGTGTCCAACCGTTTGCAGATCTGTTGTGTTGTATTTACCGACAGGAAAAATCATCGAGTACGCTGCCTTGACGGTTAGCCCGTAAGGTAGTCCCGGGGGCGCGTTCTCAGGCTTGCCTCCCCACAGTGGGCCGAAGTATTTGCTGTAAGCGATAAGTTCAGAATAGACGTCACCAAATCCCTCGAAATATTGACTTCTCCCATTGAAGCTCTCGTGCCCATAGGTCGCCTGAGCTTGCACGCTTGACGCCAATGTGCCACCCCAAAGTTTTACAGGGTAGACATACATCAGCGTCGCGGCTGCGCCAGAGACATGCAGACCAATGTTGACATGGGAATTTTGCGACCAGTTGTCTCCATAGGCACGAGAGGCGATAGTCTGCGCGCCGATTAACGCTCCGTAAAACCCAGGATTGGCAGGCAATATCGCGTTGCGAATGTCCGTTCCCCCGACCGGTCCGCCGAATATGTTCCCTTCGGCTGCCCATGCCACCTGAGTTGTTATCGTCGCCGCGGATGCCACCGCAAACGCGACAATTATTGCTCTCATTCTCTCCTCCATTTAGTAGTAATCCTAATTACATTATTCGTATTCTGCGCGACGTCGCTGGCGCACCAAGTTTGATCTACATTTGTGTACCCGATCGACTGATTACTGGATCAGTCAACCGAGTTGTTCCCTTTCAGTCAGGGATGCGTGCCGAGCTTCCTCTCACTCGGTGGATCTCCGACGATAAATCGCGGGAAAGTAAATTTTTATCCGGACCGGTTGCTTACGACATTGGCATTGCCTGAGTTTGACGAGCAAGCGGTTCCCGCCCCCGCGTGGTATCTTCTTTCTCTAGAGACTAGCGATGAAATTAACTAGGCATGCCATTGTTAAACTGTGTCCGATTCGATACAGCATGATCGAGTTGAGACACCAAGCGATCGAGCATCTGGCGGGCCATTGGAGGAACGAGTTGCCCTTCCTCATTGAATGCCTGATTTGCCATGCCGACTGATACCATTGCCGGCAAGACGTGCGCACCCAGTCCCAACTCAAGCACGTTCCGTAGCGCCATTAAGCCGCGATATCCTCCGAATGCTCCGGGAGAAGCACTCCCCAGTGCATATACCGGCTCGCCAAACGCTGCCTGGATACCACCGTTCTCCTGCACCCTTGATACCCACGCAATCGCATTCGCTAGCAACGGTGATATATTTGCGTTGATCTCTGGGCTGGCGATGAATACGCCTTGGTGTGCTCGCAACGCCTCATGCAAGCGAAGCGCGGCGTCGGGAATTCCATGGCGCAACTCGAGATCAGCGTTATACATCGGCAACTCGTAGTCGGCCACGTCCGGAAATGTTACCTCCACACCGTTTTTTCTCAAATGCTCGGCGACAAGCGACGCCAGTCTCCGGTTCAACGATTCCAAGTGGGTAGATCCGTAGAGGACGAGAATTCTTTTACCAGACATGATAGTTACTTAGCCTCTCTTCTTAATTCAAAAATTTTTTTACACTAGTACCGACGGACGGCTGAATTATTCCGCCTACTGGTCATCGCAGATGAGGCCAAGTCCATTGCGGACGAAGCGCACCTTGAGGGGATGTTGACTCGACGATTGAACTACAGATCAGCCTTACAGAAGCCGAACGCTCAAGGAGCGCCGTGTTACGCGGCATCACCGTCTGAACTCCATCTCGCTGCGGAGCGGGCGGGCAATCCATAACTCAGCGCCCTATTGGCTGACCGTTGGCGCGCGCCAATGTATTCCTAGCTGTTGAGCCAACGCGAGTTCGTCTCCGATAAACCAACCCTCAATCATCCGGCCATCGGCGAATCGCGTAAAACCCGCTTCACTCATCGTGATGGGACGCTGTGTCGGCGGTAACCCCATGAATGTTCCCAAATGAGTGCAGTTGAGGGTCCAGGTACCAGAAACCCGATCGTCTTTCGCAACAACGCTTTCGATATGATGAGTCCAATCGGGAAATGCAGCACGTATCTGCTTTAGTCCAGCTTTAAAGCCTTCAATCGCACCGCCGTCTGGCGGCGCTGGACGGTCCGGCATCAGCAGGGTTGAAATCGACGCAAGCCCGTATCGTCGAATGACCATTTGCGGGTGCATATAACGTTCGCAGAGGTCAACTTCGCCGTCGTTTATTATCCGGTTGATGATTGCGCGAAACGCTTCTTCGTTTCGCAGTTCCTCTTTCGTTTGCATGGCTAGACCTCGCTTACGAAAACTTGGGCATGACTTTGTCGATGAACAGATCTAGCGTACGACGTGTCACCTCAGGGCGCATGAACCCAAAATTCATGTGAAGAGCGACATGTCGCACCCCGGCGCCTTCGTACTGCTTCAATTTTTCGATGAAAGTCTGTGGCGAACCGATGATGGTCGCGCCTTCGACAAACGCCTTTCGGAAAACAGCAGGATCATCGCCGCTGACGCCAGTGACCGCTTTGCGCTGCTCATCGCCATACGCCGAGAAGGCAGCCTGCGACAGGCGGTGCAAATTGGCCAGCGGCTCATCGATCAACTGTCGAGCTGTGTCGTCGTCATCCGCGAGCAACACCGTCTTTTGCATCGTCGTCCAGTCCTTGCAGAACTCGACCTGCTCCCTGCTCCAACCTGCTTTCGCGAGTGCGTCGTCATAAACGTTCATCGCGTGCGCCGCGCCCTCCACTCCTACGCGGCCGAAGAAGAGCGGACGCCCTGTGCGACCAGCGTCTACCCAACCTTCCTCAGCGAGTGCTGCCCGTGCCAGCAAGGGCTGATCTTTTCGATAAGGCCCGGGCATGATGCGCCCCCTCAGGATTCCGCGATCGTGGTGCGTTCGGTACTCGAGTGGCGGATCCCCAGGCTTGCGCTTCCAGGCGCGAGCAGCAACGTCCATTACTTCCGCCGTTAGACTTCCGCGCATTGCGGGGTCGCGGCCGAATCCCTCGAATTCCAGTGGCGACCCACCGCTGCCAATACCCATGATGAAACGCCCTCGCCAGATTTGATCTAGCAAATTTGCGTTCTCGGCCAGTTCCAGGGGATTGATTAGCGGCGCAACGGCGACCTGCAGCAGCAACCACGCCTGCTTGATCTGGCTTCCCAGATGGGCACCGAACATGAAGGAGTTGCCATAGGTGTTGTAGTTGCTGAAATGATGGTTCGTCAGCGCGATACCTCGAAAGCCCGCCTGGTCCGCCCGCACAGCGTTCTCTATAGCAGCTTCCATGATCGCCCCGTCCATCTCGGGGCCTGGCGTCTGAGGATTGATATATAGAGTGAAGTACAACTTTTTCTCCTGGAGTCGTTCACACGGAAGGTCTGCCATGCGTCAGTTACAATGGTCAGACCGCACACAGAAAAGTCACTTAGGCCAGTGACTAGACACAGTGTATACTCAGCGAACTTAATGTACATGATTAATTTTGATCGGCCACATCAATCTCATAGTTTGGTTATCTGGAGGACTATCCGTGGCTAAGAACGACAGCTCGCGTGCAAAACCACTGCCGCTGAGGGAACAGCAAAAGCTATTCACACAGGAACGCTTGCTCGATGCCTCAGTGCGCGTCTTTCTTGAACGTGGTTATGCCAATTCGACGGTCGACGACATTGTTGAAGCGGCGTCGGTCGGAAGAGCGACGTTCTATCTGCACTTCAAGAACAAGCTGGAGGTAATGCGAGCCCTCATTCAGGCCATGGAGCGGCACAACGAGGATCTGATCGAAGAGCTGCGCTCCTATGACCAGCCAACAAGGGCCACGTTGGAGTCATGGCTGCGCCGCTTCGTGAACCACTGGTTCGAGGAGGGTGACCGCTTTCTCGTTGGACTCCAGGCTCTGGCGAGCGAGCCAGAACTATCTGGTGAACTTGAGGTAGGTATCCGTTTGGCGACCGGAGCCCTAAGCAAGCTCCTGGTTGGCAAACAGGCAATGTCCGTCACGGAAGCACAGTTGCGCGCCAATCTTCTTGTCGGCGCCCTACAACAGGCATGTCGTGCCTTGGTTAGCGAACCACAGCATTACAGCGTAGATCTCGTTGTACGTGTGATTACCGAGATCTGGGCGAACAATCTTGGCATCTAACAGACAGTCGGACATGGTTGACGGCGCCGATCTTGACGCGCAGTAGCGCTCTGCGGAGTATTTCGCCGGACTCAACGAGTGTTTTGAATCAAGAGTCGACTCATGCATTCATTTGTCAGCGTGATGCCTGTGAGCGGACTGCCTCGGAGGGAGCGCTAATGGTGGCCGAACTCCATAGCACTCCGGCCGGATGCGTCGCGCTCAAGTTTCACAAAAAGTCACCGGCCGAACCAAGAGAATGTGGATGCGCGCGCCTGCTCGCGGACTTGATTTCGGCCGGTGATTGATGAGGCGGAGAAATGCGTACTGCACACTGGAGTGCATGTTATTCGTCGCCGGATAATTCGAACGCTGCACCAAGAGGGCGCGCTCTATCGACAGTCCGGACACGTTGACGTCGACGCGTTCAATGCTTAGCCATACGCCCGCCACTAACACGAAAAGAAACTGCCACGAGTGACGGCTAGCACTTACTCTCTTAACACAATGATCGGCATCCGCGAGCCGTTCGATTACGCTAAAACTTCACTGCGGCCTGCAGCCAGATGCGGTCGCCGCGAGCACGGTTTCGCACCAATGTTTCATGCTGCCATTTGACGACAACACCCCACGTCTTGCCGGGTTGAAATTTGAAGAACGGACCCACTGCAACGACCTGTCCTTTATTGCCATCTACAGGTACAGTGTTTCCTCCTTGCTTGTCGTCGGTAGTCTGCTTGTAGGCATATCCGCTCACACCCACCTGCCATGCCGGCGTGACGTTGTACGCAACGTCATAGTCGAGGTTCGCTTCCTGACCGGATGTGTAATCCGTATCGTGGTTCCGGCCGTTGAAGATGTAAATAGCTTTGCCGTTTATCTCCCATTTCCCGCCCAAATACAGAGTAAATGCGTACCACGGACCAAAGGCCCAATAATTACGTCCAGGATTGAATAGATTCGTCTTGTTATAGTCGCCTGTTGGGACAAAAATGTCGAAGCCAGCAATCTGATTCAGGTAGGTGCCATGCCATCCAAGCAGAAATGGCGACAGGGTCAGGTCGCCAAATCCCGACTCACGGCCAGCCTTATACACACTGCCCTTCGGCGTTGCAACATTGAATTCAACGCTCCCCTTGATATACGGTAGAGCAAAGCGACTTTCGACATCGGCACCAAGAATTTTTATCCCTGAGTACACGTAGTCAACACGCAAGGAAGCTGCCTGAACGTGCAGGTCGAAATTCGACAGCCCGGCCTTGTCATTGCCGTTGTTGTCGAGCGTATGCGCCGCGTCGTAGTTGGAAAGATATACGTAGCCATATAGTCCGGGCGGCGGCATCATCCCGGATAGCACAGTATTGACGCCGACAGGATAGGAAGTCCCACCGCCTTCAGTAGCCACAGCTGGTGTAGTGCTGCATAGTCCGCCTGCAAGCAAGCCAACGCCAAGCAATCTACTCACCGCTCCTGCAAACCACTGCGTCCTAATCTGCGGACCAACACGCTCACATGCCGAGTGTTGTTTGCATTCACGCAGCCCCCTAAGTTTCGTCTGCTTCACGTCGTCTCCTCTTGTGTCGAGAGCGGCTGATCTTTGGCTGCCTCTTCAATCGTTGATGACGTCTCTTACGAGAGTCGCATGAATGAGATGGCGAGCAGGTCCGCTTCGAAGGGGACGTTAAACAAACAAAACCTATTTAACCAACAAATTGTCTAAATTCGCCGAATTTACGCCGTAAATTCGCCCCGATAGTCCTAGCTACGACTCAGGCCGGACCCGGTCATCATGAGTCGAACTGCGCGATCGACACGACCTGAGATTTCTTTCCTCGACGGGCGTGCGCGAATCCCAAGCAACATCTGCAGTTGAAACTCCGCGGTCAACATGTCGATGAAAAGAACTGAGAGTTCGTTCACCTCGACGCCCCTGCTCGACACTCCTTCACGTTGCCGGAGAACTCTCGCGACATCGCCATATACTCGAGCAGGTCCGGCACTGTAAAAGCGGTTTGCGATTTCAGGAAAACGCTTCCCTTCTGCAACCACCAGCCGATGCAAGGCGAGCGCTTCGTCGCTTAAGACGGCGTTGAGGAATGAGACCCCAATCTGATGAAGTGCTTCTTCCACAGGAAGTTCGTCGACCTTGAACGATGAGACGGACTGAAGGATCTTCCCGCACAGATGTTCGACACATGAGTGAAACAGGCTGTCCTTGGCGCCGAAATAACTGTAGACCGTGGCCTTCGACCCTCCAGCTCGAGCGACGACATCATCAAGAGTGACCGTATCGAAGCCCGATTCAAGAAATAGCGTCACCGCGGCATCAAGAATGGCGGCGCGCTTCGCCTCGGCTCGGGGGCTTAGTTCAGTGCCTGACATAGCGATCTCTCTAAATCAAGGTTGGCAAGAAGTGTGGGATGTTAGCAAAACGATCACGGCCTCCCGCGCCGGCTCCGCAGTCATACCCGGGTAAACGTTAGGCGTGGCGTGCTTGTCCCGAATCGCGTCACCACCTATAGTAATTGTACTGTACGTTACAGTTTAAATGGAGAGAGTGGAATGATTGAAGACATTGCGTACGTGCACTACCGCGTATCGTCGCTGCAAAAGACAGCAGAATTTCTCCGCGATTTTGGCCTGCTTGAGGCTGGTGCCGTAGGCAACCGCCACTACTGGAAAGCACACGGATCGTCCGCGTTTTGCTATGTTGCCGAAGAGGGCCAACCCTCGTTCGTCGGCATCGGTTTTCGTGCCGAAAGCGTTGACGCGCTGAAGGCGTTGGCCGAAAGAGAAGGCGTCCCTGTGGTCGACAGCAACGCACCCGGCGGTCACAAGTCAATCCGGCTGGTCGACCCAGACGGCTGGGAGATCGAGATACTTGCCGGTGGTACGCCGACGGCTGCAGTCCCGGCGGCTCGTGAACCGATGACGATTAACTACGGCGTTACAAAGAATCGAATCGATGCCTATCAACGTCTCCGCGTCGAACCGTCCGAGATCCTTCGACTCGGCCACCTCGTGCTGAATGTGACGGATATCACCAAGAGCTTGCCTTGGTATCAGGAAAAGCTCGGCCTTCTGGTATCCGATGAAATTTACGATGATATTCACGATCGGCCCTTCGGTGCGTTCTGTCGCCTGAATCGAGGTGAGACTCCGGTCGACCACCACAGCCTCGGGCTCTTCGGAATCGGAAAGAAAGGCATCCACCATGCGTCGTTCGAAGTTCAGGACTTTGATTCGGTCCAGACGGGGCACTATGCGTTGGACAAGAAGGGCTGGAAACATCAATTTGGCATCGGGCGGCATGTTATCGGCAGCCAGGTTTTTGACTATTGGCGTGATCCCGACGGTTTCCGGGTCGAGCATTTCTGTGACGGCGACATGCTGACGTCTGGACCGCAACCGCATCGGACCAACCTCACCTCCCCTGAAGCTGTCCATCAGTGGGGACCCGAAGTCCCTCAAGACTTCTTTGATTGAGGTGAAGTATGGCGAGTAATGTCAGGGAACGGTTGGCCGGCCTTCTCGGACTCCCACTTTTCGCGATCCTGAGTAGCGATGTGGAGGATCCGCAGGTTCTCGAGCCACACCTAAATGACCATCTCGACTATATGATCGGCCTGGAGAAACACGGACTGCTGTTTGGTTCAGGGCCGTTCAAGAACTCCCGAGGTCACCTCACAGGCGGCGGACTTACGATCGTACGTGCGCCAACGTTTGAAGACGCCCGCCGGCTTGCGGAACAGGACCCATTCGTAAAAAACGGCCTCAGGACGTTCGACGTGCGATCTTGGACTCTGAGCGAAGGCAGCCTTACGTTGACGATCAGTTTCTCAGATCAGTCGGTGAAGGTGGTGTGATTAGGAAGCCGAGGCATAGCCTCGGCTTTTCATCTTTTCACCGAATTCCAGATCGGAGCGGCGATCACTGTGACGTAAAACTTCCCCCGCCACCTTTGATACCCACGCAGAATGCTTTCACCTACAATCACTAAGAACGAAAACGTGTTGTTAGAGAGTGATTACCTCATTTCCCGAACCGACCTAGAAAACAGGCTTGTTTACGTCAATGAGTCGTTCGCGAGGGCATCCGGATACGGGCCAATGGAACTCATCGGAATGCCGTATGCGCGCCTGATACATCAGGACACTCCTCCAGCATTCACTGCGTCGATTTTGCAGCGCTTGCGTGCGGGGCGGCGCTGGGAAGGTACGTTGAAGCACCGTTGCAAGGATGGTGGCGCTTTCTGGTCATTCAGCGTCATCACTCCATCGGTCGTTGGCGCAAAGACCATCGGGTACACGACGATACGCACGAAGCCAACGGAGCAACAGATACGCGAGAGCATCGCTGTATTCGAGGCGCTCCGAAGAAAACCAACAGGCAAATGGCTGGTCCGCGAGAAATGGCTGAAAGGATTGTTGTCGCCAACCTCCTTGGGCCCGCGTCTGTTGCTTACGCACGTGATGCCCCTGTGCATTGGTTTAGGCGTGGCCGAGTTGCTCCACTACGTCGATTTTTACGGCTTTTCTCGCCAAGTGACCGTGGCAATTGGTCTCGTTTCCGGTCTGGTCGCCGCAACGCTTTTTGCTTTTATGACGCGAACCAGGATCCGCAAAGAACTGAACGTTGTTGGGGACCTCGTCTACCGTCTCGCGTCAGGCGATCTCTCCTTCGCTCGCCGGCACAGCGCATTCGATGAGGTCGGCGTAGTGATGAATGCGGTCGATACCATGCGAAAAAGCCTGGTCAGCATTGTTGCAGACGTTCGCGGAGCTATAGATGCAGTTGCCGAGACCAGCGCAGGACTCGCAGAGCGTGGCAACGGACTAGCAGTTCGGACCGAAAGTCAGGCCGCCTCCCTGGAGCAGACCGCTGCCACTCTCGAACAGATGACATCTGCCATATCGAGGACCGCCGAGAACGCCACGCAGGCCACTCACGTTGCAGAGGTCGCGAAAGGCAACGGAACGCAAGGGCAACAAATTATGGCGGACGTGGTCGCCCGAATGGCTGACATCCAAGCCCACGCCTCGGAAGTCAAAGAGATAGTGAACGTAATACAAGGCATAGCAGCACAGACCAATATTCTTGCGCTGAATGCTGCGGTTGAGGCCGCACGCGCCGGCGCGTCTGGCAGAGGTTTCGCAGTCGTTGCCAGTGAAGTTCGGGCGCTATCGCAACGCACAGCTTCGTCGGCGAACGATATCGAGCGTCTCGTGCGTGAGTCTTTAACCAAGGTGCAGAATGGGGGGCAGGCGGTGGCGGAATCACAGAAGACGCTGAACGAAGTCTTCGCATCTGTCGATCGGGTCGCGGCTCTCATGGAAGAGATTGCGGGAGCGACAAATGAACAGAAGATCGGAATCGAACAAATTAACGCCAGCGTCATGCAACTGGAAGGAGCGACCCAGCAAAATTCCAGTCTCGTTGAGGCCACTGCACGGGATGCTTCGACACTTACCGAACAAGCAAGTCTTTTGCATACGGCTGTAGGTATCTTCCGGGTTTGACACTGGGCGTTTTCCGCCTGCCCCACAGAAACTCAACTGCTACCATAGCTTTCACACAACATGACCTCCCTACGGATGGCTACCCAGGTCTGAGTTGCTATTTTGCGGCCTTGGAGGACGATTGCCCCCAAATCTCGCCGAGACCAATCCGCACACAAAAAGGGCGCACATGGCGCCCTTCCACTCATTCTGTAACGACACCAAGCGGCGCCGCCACAGGATAACCCGACCTCGCTTATCGCCGCTGCATACGCTGTAGAGCAACAGCAGGCAGTTACTGCGACGCAGGGACCGTACTGTCGCGCGCGGCCGAAGCTGCAGTTCCTTCCAACTGCTTTTTCGCTTTCTTCCTGGCGTGCCGTGGTGGCACGTAAACAGAAGAACCCAAAGTATTTTCTACGGCCTTTGGAGCGCTAGCGGGCGTTTTCGATGCCTGTCCGTATGCTGCATTGGCTACAACTACTTGAACACAACACAGTATCAATGATGCTGTCCACGCGTATTTTTTCATACATCTTCCTCTTGTCTGTTGAAATGACCGTCATTGGCGAAATCGACAACCAGGCGAGCATTCTGAATCTACCGACTGTACGTAGGGATGTCGAATTGATGGCAGACATACCAGTTATGAGCGCGGTGAATACAACATCAAGCAGCGGTATTTTTTGTTGTCTTCGATCATCCTGCGTAGCTCGCGCAGAAAGCAGGATGAAAAAGCACTTCAGCAGATGTGGACGGACCCTAGCACGCTTCGCGGAAAAAATTGATCGGTGCGGGACCTCGGTCCGTTAGAGCGAACCGTTGGCTTTCGCACTTCTTATGCCATTCAGCGTAGCATCGACGGCCGCAACATATGCCGTCTCCACCGCCTTGCGAAGCTCTTCCTCTTCTCGACTTCCGGATTCCGCCTCTGTCAGCTGAAATGCAAAACTGAACCTGACACGTAAGTCGTCATCCGTGCCCAATATTTCGTTCACGATAATGCCGTCTGCGTCGCCAGAAAGTCGCAGAAACACGACCTTCTTTTCAGGGTAGAAAGTGATGCGTTCTCGGGCCGGCTTTCCTTGAAATTCGATGTCCCGAATCAGGCCGTTTTCAGTCCTCTCGACCACATCGCATTTGCTCATGCCTTGAACAAACGGCAACGCATTCTCTGCTTTCATTTTCAACCCCTTCCACAAGTCGCTCCTAGAAAGCGGAGCAAGACCGGACTGGTCAGGATTAACCTTCAATTCTTGAGAGACTGAGATCATATATTTAACCTCCGAAATAACTTTTGGATCGCGTATGTCTGCGCGCTAACCCGTGCGTACGGGGATGAAAATCTGCCTCATGCCGTTCTTCTTCAGTGGCAATGCAGTGCATGATCCGACAAACCGACTGCGGGATAAATCCGGTAAGATGGAAATGATTGATTCATCAATGGAGCAATCACCATGAATTGCTTGTCAACATGGCCTGTCTGACGAGTTCGTCAAGGTCATGAGCTTTCATCGCTCAACCGAAGCGACAGGCGAACCAAACTCGATGTTGTTGCGGCGAATCAACGCTCTCCAGAAAGCGGTTGGGGCAAGTTCTTGCGTCGCACAACGCGCAAGATCGAACGACCGAACCGGGCTGACTCCATTTCGAACGGTGCAAACGTGTCACCGCGAAGCATGCCTCGAACGAGCAACTCGGCGAAATACTGGCGCAGTCGAGCGGCGTTTTGCGCGCCGTGTTGCCGGCGGATCTCGTCAACCTCTCCGTAGCCCCCCCTCTGATCTCGGAATTCGACCGCCGCCATCACGGGATCAGCTTCGAATTTGACCTCACGCCGCGGCGCGTCGACCGAAACGCCTTTGTCGTCGGCGAAACGTCAACACTCTCGGACTGTTGCCTCGTGCCGCAATTGTTCAATGTAGGGCGTCTTGGCGTCGACATGGATCGCTTCCCGGCACTTCGCAAGATCGAGAAACACCGCGAACATCTCGATGCGCTCTGCATGGCTCACCCCGTCAGACAGACGGATTTCGAATAGCACTGAATTTCATTTATTCGACGTTAAGTATCCGTGATGTAGGGACGTGACGACCGCGCCGACTCACAGTACTCCGTGCGCACGGGAGTATCTGTAGGCGCGTATAAATATCAGGGATACCTATCTATCAATCCGCGCGTATGGAGTCTTTCTGTCCTTCGTAAAACAATTGACCTTACCCGCGCGCTTGCGGGTCGGTGTTGACGTACGTTGATCTCAACGCGTCCGCAAAACATAAACAACGGAGGATGACATGATTCGTGGTGGCCGTCTCAGCGGAAAGGTTTGCATCATCACCGGAACAGGTGGAAGTATGGGGCGTGCTTCGGCCCTGGCATTCGCGCGTGAAGGCGCAAAGATTGTTGGCTGCGACACGGTTGCCGAAGCCGCGCTGCAAACCGTCAATGCCGTTCACGACATCGGGGGTGAGATGGTATCAGCGCATCCCTGTGACCTTACGCGCAAGGAACATTGTCGCAATCTGGTTCAACTCGCGATCGAAACGTTCGGGAAAGTCGACGTCCTATTCAACAATGCCGCGATGGCTTATTTCGGTTGGATTGACGAGATCAGTGACGATGACTGGTACAAGACCATCGATCACGAACTTCACCTCGTCTTTCAGATGACAAGGGCAGCATGGCCAGAACTGATCAAGCAGGCTGGCTCAATCATCAATACCGCATCAGTTTCCGCCTGGTCGACATATCGGGTACTGCCGGGTATTGCGCATTCGGCCGCTAAAGGTGCGATTGTATCGATGACGCGCCAACTTGCGCTTGAGGGACGTAGTCACGGGCTCAGGGCAAACACTATTTCGCCCGGACTGATCGAGACAAACCAAACACGCCCTTTACTGGCTGATCCCGCATGGTCTGAAGCGATGCTCGGGAAAATCATGCTCGGACGAATGGGTCAACCCGAAGAAGTGGCGGCGACCGCCGTATTCCTCGCGTCTGACGAAAGCTCTTTTATTACCGGGACCGACATCAGAATCGATGGCGGTACAACAGCTTGGTAGGGGCGGCACAAAAACCATTGCGAACCCTAGCACTCAACAACGAACAAAACTCAAACGGACCTCACGATGATCATCGAACAGCGCACTTACCAACTTAAGCCTGGCTCTTTGCACGAATTCCTCAAGACCTACGAGGTAGAAGGCCTCGAAATTCAAACTGCAGCATTCGGTGAACTCGTCGGGTATTTTGTATCCGAGGTTGGTGAACTGAATCGGATCGTTCAACTCTGGAAATTTGAATCCTTTGAGGATCGCCAGCAGAGGCGCGCTCGCCTAGCTTCCATGCCGGAATGGAGAGCGTTGCTGTCGAAAATCGGGCCCTTGCTTGTTAGCCAGCGCAATGAGATTTTGACACCCGCTTCCTTTTCTCCAATCAGGTGAAAGTTAGCAGTGTTTCCTTCCGAGTCAGCGTGAGCAGGGGTCGCACACCCACGGGCATGGGCGGCTTCCTCTCTTGAGGCGCTTTAGCACGCTGCTCACCGGCGTTTATGTACATTGGCTCAGTGCTCGCACTACAGGATCAACGAACAGTCGGAATGATCCCCTTCCAATTTCGCCTCCTCGTGCTGGTTTAGCCGTCTGTCGAGGACTGTTTCGCTTGTTGCGTTTAGAAATAGTCCGTTGATGAGCCTGCGAAACCACATGTTGCTGGGTTCCTTGTGGTACCGGTCGTGCCAATATAGGGCAATTTCGAATGGTTCGATTTGCAGCGGCTCAGGCTGGAACGTTAGTGGATAGTATCGACTGAGTACCACCGCCAACATTTCGGGTACAGTCCAGATCAGGTCTGAATCCAGTAGACAGTGGGGTGCCGCGAGATACTGCGGCACCCTAATTTTGATCTTCTCGCGAGCGCCAGCGTCAATAAGTGCGCGCTCCAATCTCCGATGCCCACTTCCGCTATTTTCGACTAGCAGGTGGTCGTGCTCGAGGAAAGTTTTTTTGTCGATACTTCGACCGTCCAGCGGGTGGCCCTTTCGCATCACGCACACGTAGCGTTGTGTGAACAGCACCTTGCGATGAATATCCTGCTCAAGTGCCGGAAGGAATCCTAGGGCAACATCAATCCGGCCACTAGAAAGACCGGCCACTGTTGCTTCAATTGGCTCAAATACAGTGTGCAAGGAGGTATTTGGCGCCAGTCTCTGCAATTCACGATGTAGCGTCGGCAGGAAGGTCACCTCACCGATATCACGCGTCCGAATCGTAAAGATCCGTCGCGCACGCGCCGGAGAAAATGGGGGGGGCGTGCCAGTGGTGCCCCGCACAAGATTTAACGACTCGATGAGTGCCGTCGCAATATTGGCGGCAAGTGGAGTCGGCTCCATTCGCCGCCCAACCAGCATGAATAGCTTGTCACCATACGCGTCGCGCATCCTTTTCAAGGCGCTGCTGACCGCGGCTTGAGTCAAACCCAGATTCTCAGCGGCCGCCGTAACTGATCTATCTCGCCAGAGTGCTTCGAAAACATATAGCAGGTTCAGGTCTTTCATACTGTCTCCTCGACCGGCTTCACGGCATCCCGGACTTGCGCACCGCGCCCCTCGAACGAGGCAACTGCAATGTGCACTTCAACTTCTGTATAACCAGCATTTATACTTGCATAGGTTCGAACCCGCACTTGGAGTTAACGCTATCGAATACTCGATAATCGGCATGCACGTCGATTCTTCATGGAAACAGGTTGAACCCGTCTTGCATGCCACGGTCAGCCACGTCGATTGATCGCGTAGAAGCGAGCGCCGCCCACGGTTCAAGCGACCGACTCATTTCGTTTCAATAGGTGCGCCGTGACGCATCACCGCGTCTCGATCGGAACAGAGAGGATTCGACGGGCTCCCGCTCGCTTGTTTGCCTAGGCGTTATGGATTTTATATTTCTACTTACACCCAGGCCCAAAGAAGCCAGGCGCTGGCGAAGCTTGACGCAAAGCATCGTTCGATACATTGCATCAAGCGCGCATGCGTCACGATGACACTTTTCTAGATGGCCAGATAACCGCCATCTACTGCGATTTCTGCGCCGTGAACAAATGAGGAACTGTCGGAGAGCAGCCAGACCACCGCATCTGCCACTTCAGACGGCATGCCGAGCCGCCCAATTGGATGCCTGGCTTCCAATGCCGGTAGCAATGCTGAGAACTGCGGCTGCGAGATAAGTGACTCGATCATTGGCGTTCGAATCACGCCCGGCAGGACTGCGTTCACCCTGATATTGTTCATGCCGTAATCGAGCGCGGCGCCTTTTGTCAGACCGAGCACGCCGCCCTTTGAAGCGCAGTACTCGGACGCGTTGGGAATGCCGACACGTCCCAAAGACGACGAAGCGTTGACGATCGAGCCACCACCACTCGGCAACATGGCCGCGATCTGGTGTTTCATGCAGAAAAACACGCCTTTCAGGTTGATGTCGATTACGAAATCCCACTGCTCTTCCGAAAGCTCATGCAGTGGCGTATTTCGCTGCTCAACGCCAGCATTGTTAAAAGCGCCGTCAAGTCGACCATACCGCTCGACGGTCGCACCTACAACTCGCGCCACATCCGCCTCGTGCGCCACATTTCCCGGGATGGCGATCGCACTTCCCCCAAGACTAACTATCTCGTTCGCGGCTTCGAGCACGGCAGCTTCATCTCGATCGGTCAGCGCCACCGACGCTCCCGCTTTCGCCACTGCCAAGGCTGCGGCGCGCCCTATGCCTCGTGCGGCGCCTGTCACGATAACGACCTTTCCGTCCAGCAAACGATTCATGATCGGTCCCCGTCCTTATGCCACGGCAGTCGCGGGAGCCGCTACCGCATTGGCAAATACGGGCGCCAGATCAATGTAAATGCGGTAGTCGTCAATCAGATCAGTCGCTTCGTGGTGCAGGAAACACGCACAAGGGACAGATACTTCGATCCCGTCCAGACGTCGGTAATAGGTCATGAAGCACCGGATGGAATAGTCGCCGTTGTCCCAGTTGCCTATCGGGACGTGGCGCAATCCTGCGATAACGTTGAAGAAGTCCGTCACACCAGCGGCGACCGCCTGGCGACCTTTCAATTCAGGTGCGTTACCAAACTGAAAGACTACGTGTTCCGAAAGGTGTGCGACAAATCCATCCGCGTCCTTCCTGTCGACTGCCGCAAACATCTGCTCGAGATTGCGCATCTCTGTCTCCGTATTATTAAGAAATGGGGAACTCAGTTAATCTGGAACCTCATCTTTGAGCAGTTCAACTGCTCGCCGAGACTTAGGGCCTGGCGTCCCTTTCGTCAGCTCGGGTTCCGCCATCGATCGTCAATTGACCGACCGCAAGTACATTCTGTCCCCCCACCCTTCCCCTGTCGATGCAGTCAGGGTTATGCCTTCCTATAAGTAGCGTTTATTTCCGCGCGTCGCATTTTTAATTTATTGCATAGTACATACGAGAACCTCGATAAGAACAGCCTTACTTGCTTCGAACCCCGGATGGAGCGCCTACCCAGGCGTAACAACCCCTCAGTCCATCCCTTTTATGGTGACAATGCTGCTGTCGAGACAAGGGCACAAGTCCGGACGATCTGAATGAAAATTCCAACCCGGAGACCGGATCGAAGCGCCGACGTGCTTCGATGGCGTAGCGTGCTGGAGAGCTGCCAACCGCAGAATGTCTTGCGAGAATACCAGGCAATCCCTCCCGACAGCCACAGCTCCGCCTTTCAATCCTGAGATAGCCGAACCAAATGAGACCGGAAGGACACACCGGCCGACGGTTAGTACAGATGCACAAGCAGCACGGTCAGTGCGCAGGCTCCATACCCCCTCAAATCATGAGCTAGAGCCCGTCAATTCTTATTGTGGATGAGCGCAAGCCGACGGGCGTTCTACTCGTTGAAACTGAGCCATCGGCGTGTTCGCGCGGTCGAACGAACCGGTCACCTCGATCTCTTCCACGTGATTCCTTCAGCGCGGCACCACGAAATCTCTCGCTCAACCATGGCCATAGCGTCGGCACATTGACCCATAAACACGCCTGATAGAGAACTATCAAGCACCGTTTGTAGTTGTTGAACGTCTTCGCGTGTACTGTCCCAAATACAGGATGAGTGACTGCCTGTGTTATATCTGACAATCAAATTAATTTTGGAGACATTCTCAATGACGAAAGCCACTGGATCATTCCCCCGCCTTCACTACAATCGTGCTCTCGCGTAGCAACGCCTTGGTCTACGCGTCGATCATTGCGGCAATCGAATATCTTGATTGACGAGCACAAGTGAAGGGTACCCGCGGCACGTCCGGTGCAATGGCGAAGATCTAGCACGCCTCCGCGCCCCTACCCCTCACACCTTCAGCGCGAAACCTCCCCCGTAAAGATACCAATAACCAGTTACGCCACTTGGATAATTATACGCACTGCTTACTAATGTAAATTGTCGTAAATTTTCTAAGAAACTCACAGCGTAAGTAAAAACATACTTTGAGATGCAATAGGAGACTGTTAATGTTTCGAAAGTTAAGGCTTGCGTCGCAAGCGATCGTCTTTCTTGCAAGTCTTCTGCTTGGCGGTTTCGCTAATGCGCAGAGCAGTGTCACGCTCTTTGGCGTCATCGATGGCGGCTTGCTTTACACAAACAAGACGCTGAACGCCCAGACTGGTGCGAACGCGGGAAAACAGCTTTCTGTAATCGACGGGGGTTCGTCGTATTCGCAGTTTGGACTGATAGGCTCGGAAGACCTCGGCGGCGGACTAACAGCGAAATTCAAGCTAGAAAGCGCCTTCAGCATTGCTAACGGAGGGATTGCGCACTGTAACGGCAATTTATTCGGATGTGAGGCATGGGTCTCGCTTGACAGCCGCTACGGCGAGTTGAAGGGCGGTCTTCAATTCTCACCATTTTTTCTTGCACTATACGAGTCAGATCCTCGCGGCATGTCCTTCTTCGGGAGCGGAGGTGTCAACCTTGTAGACAACCTTTTCGGTACGGGCATTTTTAGTGCGAGTTCGGTGTCGTATAAGACGCCGAATCTTTGGGGCCTCCAGGCAACCATGCTTTACTCGTTCGGTGGTCAAGCGGGCGACTTTCAGGCAGGTCGTCAATATGCCGCCAGTATCAAGTACGAATATGGCGGCTTTATGATTAATGCTGCCATATTCGACGGAAATAGTGGTGGAGCGAACCAGACACCAACACCGACCACCCTCGCCGCTGAGGGACGTACATTGGGCGCAGCATTCAAATTCGGCGCACTGACCGCCAAGGCGTCGTTCGTCAACTACAAAGTCGCCGGTTCGTTCAACAACAACGTATACGGCGGTGGCCTTTCCTGGTACGTGCTGCCGACCCTCGACCTCGACGGTGGCATCTGGGTGACTAGTGACCGAAACCATACAGCAAACCGTTCTCTTCTGGCAGCGCTGGGCGCAAGTTACTACCTGTCGAAGCGCACCACGCTTTACGCTCAGGTGGCCACAGTGAACAATCACGGGGCAATGAACACCGGTTTGTCCGTCAACGGCGCGCTATTTAGCCCTCAGGGCACGACCGTCGGGGCAACGCTCGGCATCCGTCATTCGTTCTAGCGAACCAAAGCGCCGTGCGAACGCAAAGCTACGCCGCAGCCGTCATCGCCGGCGACACTACCATAATCATCAAGGAGATTTCAAATTGAAGGTAATCCAGGCAGTCGTCTGTTCCGTTGTGCTTTGCAGTGTGATGTCCCCGACAGTGAGCGTTCTCGCGCAACCCAGCAGCTCCGGTGCTGAGGCCTCAGCTCCAACGACCACGGCAAGCGATGCCAAAGCCGCGAAGGCAGCCAACAAAGCCCTGAGAAAGGCGGTCATTCGCCAGCTTTCTAGGACACCCGGGCTCGACGTCGGTGGCATTAATGTGATCGCGAAGACAGGTGTGGTCACCCTTTTGGGAGTCGTACCAGATACTCGTCAAATTGAACTTGCAGGCCAAATTGCCCAAGAAGTCCGTGGCGTTACCGAAGTTCGAAATACCCTCACGCTACAGACGAACGGACGGTAGTCAGCGCTTTTACCCGCAATGCCAATCATTGCGGGCGTCCACATCCCATACGACTGAGGCGGACTGAGCCTTCGATGACATCACAAGAGTTTTCTCCTCGCACGAGCGTTGCGCCCTTGTCCGGATACTCGCCAAGGCCAGGTCCATCTATTCAGAAAAGTAATACGCAGGAACAAAGGTGACAAATGGCGGACACGTGCGTCAACGCCTAGAATTCATATCAGCACCATATTGGGCAGGCGGACCGCCAGACAATCTATCCAACAGGAGACAGACGTGATTAGTGTTACTCGCAAACTTGAAGTCAATCCCAACGACAGCTCGGAACCCGTACATCTCAACCGTCAGCAGGTATGGGAAGGACTAGTTCGCAAGGCGGAAAATGCCGTCCCCTTTGTCGCAGCGATCACTCGTTGTTCAATCGTTGAACAGCATCCGGATCGCTTGATCCGCGAGATCGTGCTTCATGGAGAGACGATGCGTGAATTGATTCTGTTCTTCCCTGAAGAGCGAGTCGAATTTGTCCGCCTTTCTGGTAAAGCGAAAGGACAAATCAAGAATATCCTGGAAGAAGATTCAACCGGAAAACTGTACCTGCGTTTTACGTTCGATCTAGTTCTTGATGGCGTCGAAAGCGGTAGCGTAGAAGAAGTCGAGTTTGCCGATGGTATGGAAGCGGCTTATCTGGACGCCGTAAATACGACGTTGCGCAGGATTCGCGAAGATGCGGTAGCAAAGGCTTCGTGAGTTTGCGGAAGCGGCGGCCAATGTGGAACTCATGTTCTCGCATATGTCACGATGGAGCGAAGAGCCATGGAGACTGGCCTCTTTGAACCGCCGGGCCGTTGAAAATGGCAGTTCGCAAAGCTGCCATCCTCACAACGACGGCGGACTTTTGATGGATGGGAAGCCGCTTCCGGACTACCAAGGCTCCAAAAAGGGGCGCACCTCAATCTCGAAGCTCCAACCGCGACGATCCTGAGTGGTGAGACCATGCACCGCCTCAGCTAGCGCTACGGGTGAAACGAAAGCATCTAAGGGTCTGCCGGGCATCTGCTTGCGCGAATCCGGAAGGTCAACGATACCATCGACAATGACGAGAGCGACATGGATACCCTTTGGCCAAAGCTTCCGCGCCATCGATTCGGCCAGGCTTCGCTGCGCGGCTTTGGCTGGGGCGAAAGCCGCAGTTTGGATGCCTCCACGTCGCGACGCTGTTGCACCAATGAAAACGATACTGCCCCGTCCACGTTCGATCATCGAGGGGATCACTTCCTTCGAACAGAGGAATGCGCCCAGCGCGTTCACTCGCCAGGCGGCCTCAAACTGCTCTGCCGTAATTGCCTCGATATCAGCAAACACGCCGGAGCCCGCGTTAAACAGAAGCGCGTCAATTTCTCCGAGATCGGAGCGAATACTTGAGAATGCAGCTGCCACTGATGCCGCATTGCCTACATCGCAAGCGTAGGCACGGGAAGCGGGGACCTGCATCGCGAGCGCTTCGACCTTGCGAGCATCGCGCCCTAGGAGCGCCACGACATAGCCTGCGGCAGCGAAGCGTTGCGCGAGCGCCAGACCATTGCCGGGCCCCGCACCTGCGACCACTGCTACAGGACGAGTGTTCAAAATCTCAGTCATTTGCCTATTCTCCCAACAACGTTTTCGTATGCGAAGTTGACACCGCACCCCGGCGACGCGGTCCGCTGCGAGCATGTAATGGCGTATGCCGCGGCCCATCGACGCTACGGTTTCCCGTCGGCAACCCGCGCCTCTCAAAGCTTACTCTCGAATTCTCGGTAGACCCGCCCCTATTGCGCCATCAATGGACCAGTGTTTTCCAGAATCGCAGGTGTAACTCTCAGGCGAGTTAATCGAAGATGTCCTCTTCGCGCGCATTACTCAGAGGTATGTGTAAGCCCTAAGCGACCCCATGCCGAGGCAGTGGACGCATCGGCGGTTGCCTTTATCGTACAACCCCATATGAGCCGTTCTTAGACTCTTAAGACCCGGCACAACTAATCAGGACATTGCATGAAGCCCTATCCGGAAACGACAATGTGGACCGCCAACGTGCGGCGACTCTCATTTGCCCAACAGATAGAAGCGACGGTTGAAGCTGGGTTTGACACGCTCACGGTGACTCCTCTGCAATATACCCAGGCATTGGCTGCTGGCATGTCAAGTGCCGACCTATTGGCTATGGCGTCCGATTCGGGAATTAGACTGACTCAGTTGGACCCGCTGGCGCGATGGTCGGAAAGATGGCACCCACAAAACATTGATCCCGCTGTCTTTTCTATCGGGTACTTTGCATTCGCAGTCGAGGATTTTCTCAGAATCGCGCGCGCTTTGCGGCTCGAGTCGATTACTGCCATATCGATAGCTCCTCCCGAAGTAACCTCGGTTGAACAGCTTACCGAGGACTTCGCAAAGCTATGCGATCGGGCAGCCGACGATGGTATTCGCTGCGACCTCGAGTTCATTCCTCTCGATTGGAGTATCCCGGACCTCGATATCGCCTGGAAAATTGTGCGGGACGCAGATAAGCTTAATAGCGGAATTGCATTCGATGTGTGGCATTTCTGCAGAAGCGGGTCGTCGCTTGAGACCCTTCGAACGATTCCTGGAGACAAAATCTCGTATGTGCAGTTGTGCGATGGTAGCGAGCGCGTCCCAGCGCACCGTTCGCTCTTCCAGGATTGCCTCGAGGATAGAAAGCTTCCAGGCGAAGGTGATTTCCCAGTCCGCGACATCCTTGGCGTGTTAAAAGATATCAATGGTCTGAACCGAGTCGGGCCCGAGATTTTTTCGCGCACCTTCGACGAAATGTCTGCGAAAGATATTGGCCGCGCGTGCGGTCAGTCTTTGGCGACGACACTCGAGCAGTTGGGGATTGCTCGAAGCTCCCGAAACAACGATTAGCTCGCAAGGTGATCTGGGTTGGGACGCCAGCGGCGCGTGCCAGCGGCCAGTATTCCGCTGGTCCCGACTCTGTGGAATGGCGTCAGTCAACGGCAACAGTTGTGTGACGTCACGACAGTTGGAACCGGTGAGGATCTGCGGCCAGGTGTGAAATTTGTCAGCAACATCGGGGTTCGCTGACGCAAGCATCGCTGCGCTGGACGCTCTCACTCAGTTGGCTACTACTCTCCGAGTTGCTCTCGCAAGAATTCAATAAAGCGCTGCGTCTTCGCTGGTAACAACCGCGTTTCGGTGATGGCATGGACAGGAACCGACGGCGCGTGCCACGCCGGCATCACTCGACGCAACAGCCCAGCGGCAACGTCATCGGCCGCGATTTCCTCAGGCAGCACAGCGATCCCGAGATCGAGTGTTGCCAGTCGCCGGATCATTCCCACGCTATTCAGCAGGAACCGACCGCCTACATCGATCTCAACCGTTTCCTTTTCCTTATGAAGGGTCCACCCGCTGACCTCTGCCGGGCTGAGCCGCAAACACTCATGTCGCAAAAGGTCGGTCGGCTCGCCTGGCTCGCCATGGTGTTCGATATAACGCGGCGATGCGTAGAGATAGCGCGGTAGTCGGGCAAGCAGTCGTGCGATCAGATTCGAGCTCGGCGGCTCGCCCATGCGGATCGCGACATCGACGTGTTCGGTGACCAGATCGACGTGGCGCGGCGTCAGGTCAAACTCAAAGCTGATACCGGGATAACGTCGAGCGAATTCCGCGAGCAAAGGTGCGAGGAAGATATTCGCAAAATCCACCGGCAACGACGCGTGTAAAACGCCAACCGGCTGGGCCAGGATCTCTCCGAGTTGCTCGTGCGCAAGCCGTGCCTCTTCCACGATGCGCCTGGAGCGCTCGAAATAGAGCTGACCGGCTTCGGTCAGCTCGATCTTGCGCGTCGTGCGATGAAGGAGTCGCAACCCAATTGCCTTCTCCAGCGAACTGATCCGGCGCGACAACGTCGAGTTCGGCACACCGGTCGCTTCGGCCGCGCGGCGAAAGCTTTTCGCCTTGACCACTTCGACGAATAACGCCATGTCGTTCAGAAATTCCATTTCACTGCCCCATAAGTGGCTCAATCATTTCCATTTTGCCACCTTTATCCCGCCTGCGGTTTGTCGGATGATGACCACATCTAATGAGCACCTCACCGCAGAGGAACACAACATGAGTCAGCTTTTCACCCCTGTTCGCATTGGCAGCCTGTCCATCCCGAACCGTATGGTCATGGCTCCGATGACCCGCTCGCGCGCCGATGACGCGGGCGTTCCCGACGACGTCGTCGTCACGTACTACGCTCAACGCAGCAGCGCAGGTCTGATCGTTACAGAGGGCGTGTTTCCCTCCGCGGCCGGTAAGGGCTATGTCCGTACGCCCGGCATCCACAGCGATGCCCAGGTGGCCGCATGGACGCGAGTCACCGAAGCCGTGCATGCGCGAGGCGGGCGTATCTTCATGCAGCTGATGCACAGCGGGCGTATCTCGCATCCGTCGATGCAACCGGATGGCGCGCTGCCGGTGGCGCCATCGGCCATCAAGCCTGCGGGACAGACCTGGACCGGCAACGGCATGGAAGAATTCGTGACGCCGCGAGCGCTGCGCCTGAGTGAGATCGCGGGTGTTGTCGCCGAGTACCGTATGGCGACGCGTCGCGCGATCGAAGCAGGCTTCGATGGCGTCGAGCTGCATGCTGCTTCAGGCTATCTGCCTGAACAGTTCCTCTCATCCGGCAGCAATCAGCGCGAGGATGAATACGGCGGCTCCGTTGCAAACCGCGCCCGTTTCGTTCTCGAAGTGCTGGAGGCGATGGTGGCGGAGGCCGGCGGCGATCGCGTGGGCCTCAAGATCTCGCCGGAGATGAACTTCAACGACGTTTTCGACGCGGCGCCGCAGGAAACCTACGCGTATCTCGTCGAGCGCCTTCGCGACCTCAATCTCGCGTATCTGCACGTCGCTCTGTTCGGTACAAGCGTGGATTACCACGCGCTGCTTCGGCCGCGCTTCAAGGGCGCGTATCTGGTCGGTGGTGGACTTGACCAGGCCCAAGCTGAGAACGCGCTTGCCGAGGGACGCGCTGATGCCACGGTCTTCGGCGGTGCATTCCTCGCCAATCCGGACCTGCCAGAACGGTTCCGTCTGGGCGCACCACTTAACGCCCCCGACAGGAACACGTTCTACACGCCCGGAGCACAGGGCTATATCGATTACCCCGCGCTGAGTGCAGCCGGTAACGTCTAAGGACTGAGCCATGTCAACCGCCATCGCCCGCATGCAGCGCGCCAACCGCGGAAGCGATTTCCGCGCATACCGACTGCATGGTGCAGATCCCTCGCAGCTCGATCCCTTCATGGGTATCGACCATGCTTGGATGAGTGCGCCCACCTTCCCGCCACATCCGCACGCCGGCTTCTCCGCGGTGACCTACCTGTTCCTCGACTCGGAGACAGGCATTGCCAACCGCGATTCGCAGGGCAATAGCACGTTGATCGAGCCGGGCGGCCTGCATTGGACCGCTGGAGGAAGGGGGGTGGTACACGAAGAGAATCCCGCGGTGCCGGGACGTACCACTCACCTGCTGCAGATCTTCGTCAATCTGCCTCGCGAAAAGCAGAATGCTGCGCCATTCGCGCTGAGTCTGGCCGCGCGTGAAGTACCGGTGGTCCATCGTCCCGGCGGCCGCATCCGTGTCCCCCTGGGCAGCTTTGATGGGGTGCGCTCCCCGCTGACACCTCCAACCGAGGTCACCTTGCTGGACATCACACTGGAGGCAGACGCTGAACTCGACCTGCCAGTGGCCGCAGGCGAGCGCGCCTTCGTCATGCCAATCTTCGGCAGCGCGGAGCTCAATGGCCAAGTCTTCGGCCTCGATGACCTCGGTGCCCCGATTCTGCCGATCACGACGGAAGCGACGACGCACAGGCTCGCTGCGAGAGCTGGTGGCGCCAAGGTCGCTGTGTTCATCGGCGAGCCGCTGAGCCAGCCCGTGTATTCAAACGGACCCATGGCTTTTGCGAGCCAGGAGAGCCTGATAGCTGCAACCGCCGCTTACCGCCGTGGCGAGATGGGAAGGCTGTAGCAGGCCGCCACGCACCCCGGGGCCTGCGCCCCACCACTACCTAGGAGCTACATCATGAAGGTTGAACGATTCACTGCCGACAACACCGCGTTGCTGCTGATTGACCATCAGGTTGGCACGATGCAATTAATCAAGAATATTGACAAGGAACTCGCCGCCAAGCAATCGATTGCACTGGCCAAGATGGCGAAGATCCTCAATCTGCCGGTCGTGATCACGTCCAGTCAGGAAGATCGCGCTCAAGGCCCGATTCTTCCGGAGATCGCCCAGATCCTGCCGGAGGCGCACGCGGCGCGGATCAAGCGCCCCGGCGTCGTCAACGCCTGGGCCTATCCCGATTTCCGCAATGCAGTGCTCGCCACGGGGCGCAAAAACCTGATCATGGCAGGCGTAACCACCGACGTTTGCCTCATCTTCCCGGCAATTGACGCTGCACTCGAAGGTTTTGCCGTGCAGGCAGTGATGGATGCGTCGGGATCGCCGAGCGATCTTTCCGAAGAGTTTTCGCGTCAACGGATGCACGATGCGGGCGTGGTACTCACCGCCACCAACACGCTCATGGCAGAAATCGCGCAGGACTGGTCCACCCCGGCCGGACAACAGCTGATCACTTTGCTGTTCACCGATGTGTTCCCGGCCCTTGGCGCCGGCATCGTTTAAATCCAAAACGACATCCTGTTGACTGAAGCGCATAGCGCTTTGGTCAACAGATCAACTCATGATAGCCATCTGCCGAAGGATCGGCTGCTAGTCAAAGACCCTCTCACACCCATCGATGGAACGGAGCGGTACAACGAAGAGAGCTTCTCAATTATCGAGAAGTGAATGTGTTCTGCGTTGAACGCCAATTTGCGTTGTCGGCGCACCAGATCTGCGGTCCCTAGCCTGCTCACGGCGCTCTGCACGCAGTTCGGCTAGCCGTTGCCCCGCTCCTCGGCGAGGCGCTGTCAGACGCGATAAGCTATGGCAATATGCGGCGGCGGAATTGTTATCGGGGCGTGTCGGACACCGAGGGCTCCTATGGAGCGGTCAACAGTTGACGAGAATGGGTACACGACCGTCCCGGCGACGATCCGCGAGGTGATGAACCTACATGCAGGCGCATGTGCCATATTGGCATGGGATGCCGGACGGCGTTGTCTTGGTCCGCCCAAAGACGAAATCGATTAAAGATCTCGCAGGCTTGCCGCGGCAAGCGCGCCGAGCATCCCTGTCAACATCGACGACATCAACCGTTGGCGAGATGGCCGGCGACGCGAATTGCGCTACCCTTGAAAATTCAAGGCAGTTGGAAGAACTTCAAAACGATAAGAAACGCGAGCAAACCGATTGCGCCGTACCCAAGTTGCTTCCTGCTTCGGCGTTCAAGCTGGCTTAAGCAACGGGCATCGCCGTAGAAATTGGGCGATAGTCCTTCCCGCGCCCTCCTTCCGGGCCGATTCAACCGAGGGCGAATATCGGAGTGCTTGCTGCAATAGCCAATGCCGGCGGAACCGTTGTTGGCAACACCCCAATGGAACATTTCACAAACACCCTCGCTTGGACTTTAAAGCTAGGTGCGCATTACAACCATGTCCTCAAACGGCTAACAAGAAAAATCGAATGACTTCGGTCGGAAGTTCAGCCTATCGGCCACCGCGTCTAAGCAACGATCGTGGACGTCCGTAGCATCAGATGTGAGTTCCAGAAATAAGCGCCGCAATTGCGGCGCTTATTCTTGCTTTAGGTCCTTCAAGTTGCATCAGAACCGATGCACGATACCGGCACCCACACCGACCATACTGCGCGATGACGAAGGAGTCGAGTTAAAACCATCGCCGAGTGTCGCCGTCGCGTTGATGATGTTGCCCGCACCGTTATTGCCAAGCGTCTGGCCATTCGCGCGCTGATATGCCTGCAACGCATACAGCCCCGTGCGCTTGGACAGCGAGTAGTACTCGGAGAGGTTGAACTGCTGGTATTGCGCGCTGCTCGTGATGCCGTTGGACTTCGTCGCGCGTGTATAGCTGTAGCCCGTCGCGAAGTCCCATGCTGCGGCTGGCTTCCAGTGCAGCACGATGCCGCCCGTGTTCCAGATTGCCTCGTTGCGGAACGACGAACCCGCACCCGGGATGTACTGCACGTTCGTGTACGTCGCCGTGATATCGAACTGGCTGTTGAACGTGTAGCCCGCGCCGACTGCAAAGCGCTGCTGCGCCTGCGCCGTGCGGTAGCCGTTCGTCACGGCCGACACACCCGTCTGCGCCCCCGCGTTCGACGTCGTCGAGTCGGCGCCGAATGCCCCGCCGCCAGTCGTGGAGTTGTTGATGCGCGAGAAGCCGACCGCCAGGCCGACCGGGCCTTGCTGATACTGTACCGCCGTGCTCCATGTCGAGCCCTGGTTCACGCTGCCCGGCACGCCCGCAAACGAATACGAGCCGCTGAACTTGAAGCCGTACAGCGATGGCGACATATACAGCAGCGTATTGTTCGCGCGGTAGATCGTATCGAGGCCATCCACGTCGCCCGGGTGCGCGCCGTAGAATCCGGTGAGCCACGTCGTCGGGCTGTAAGGCGAGAGCAGCTGATAGTACGACGCGTACTGTCGGCCCGCCGTCAGCGTGCCGTACGTGGCGTTCGTCACGCCGACGAACGCCTGGCGGCTGAACATCAGGTTGTTCGTCGACATCGCGCCGCTATTGGCGCTAAAGCCCTCTTCCAGCGTGAAGATCGCCTTCGTGCCGCCGCCCAGATCTTCGGCGCCCTTCAGGCCGAAGCGGCTGCCCGCCCACACGCCCGTGATCATCTTGAACGCCGAGTGACCGCCCGACGTCGAACCCAGCGACGTCGAACTTGACTGATAACCGATACCGTTATCGACGATGCCGTACAGCGTCACGCTGTTCTGCGCGAATGCGGGTGCGTGAGCAGCCGTCGCAACCGAGGCGACAGCCGCGAGACCGATCAGGCGTCGTTGACGGTTCTTTTTCATTGTGATGTTCTCCAGATGCCTCTTTGAGGCTGTTATTGATTCGTTTTTCTGATACTGCTTTCTTGCCGTCTGATTCGGCCTGTCACGCGTTCGCAGCGACGGGATCACCCCGCCGGCGTCGACGCTTTCGATGTGCGGCGACGTGTTTTTTCGTCGCGATCGGTCGGCTCGGGAATCGCTTCGATGCGCCCCATCACGAACACGAACGACACGATGCCGATTGCCAGAATGACACCCGCAACGAGGAACGCATTGGTGAACGAATTCGTCGCGCCGACGATGAAGCCCGTGACGATCGGTGCGGCCACGCCCATCAGGTTGTTGGCGAAGTTCATGATGCCGCCGACGGTACCCACGCCGCCCTTCGGCGCAATCAGCGACGGCAGGGACCAGCCAACGGGTGCCGCCGCTGCGAGGCCACCCAGCGCAATCGAGATCCACAAGATCGCCCATTCGGGCTTCGTCGTCTGCGTCGCGCCGAAGACGGCGAGACCGAACAGCATGCCCGTCACGAGGACGGCCTTACGCACGCGGGTCTCGTCCTTGCCGCGCGCGATGAGATGATCGATTAGCCAGCCGCCGACGACAAGGTCCGTCACCGTCGCTACGGCCCAAGGAATCGCGGCAAAGCCCGCTGACTTGAGAATGCTCATGTGCATGGTCTGCACGAGGTACCCCGGCAGCCAGGTCAGGAACAGATAGAACGAATAGCCGTAGGCGGCGAACCCGATCGTCAAGCCCCAAACCTTCGTTTTGGTCAGCAGATAGCCCAGCATGCCGAACACGCTCGCGCTCGACGTGCCTTCGGGCGTTGCGCCGCCCTTCTGGATGTAGTCGAGTTCAGCGGCCGAGAGCTTGCTGTCCTGGCTCGGATCGCGATAGATGAGCAGGAACGCGATGAAGTACGCAAAGCTCAGCAGCGCCGTGACGCCGAATCCCCAGCGCCAGCCGGCGTTCACCACGACCACGGCCACCAGCGGCACGCCGATCACGTTCGAGAACTTGGCGGCCGCGTCGAAAATGGCGGTCGCGAGCGCCCGCTCCTTGCGTGGGAACCAGTAGCCCGTGGCCTTCGAGCTGACGGGAAAGCCCGGCGCTTCCGCGATGCCGAGCACCGCGCGCGCCGCGAACACGCCGCCAAAGCCGCTCGCGAAAACGGTGATGGCGGACGCAAGGCCCCACAGGAATGCACCCCAGCGGCCAATACGCGTCACGCCGAAACGGTCAAGAAGGATTCCCGCCGGCACCTGCAGCAACGCGTACGGCCAGAAAAAAGCACTGAACAGCAGCCCCATGTCTGCGGGCGACAGGTTGAACGCCTCTTTCATCTGCGGTGCCGCTACCGACAGATTGATCCGGTCGAAATAGTTGATGAGCACGCCAATGCCCAACAGCAGGCCGATTGCCCAACGCCGGTTGGGCACGCGTTGCCCTGAAGCTCCCGAAATGTTTGCCACTTTAGTCTCCTGAAAAAATGTCGTTCTGGTCAGTCATCTGGTCGGCGTAATGTTTTGAGACAGCGCTATCTCATGCAGACAGCAAAAGACCCGACTCTTCTTGCGCGCTCCCGCACCACGCCGTCGCCTCGCCGACGATGCTCACGAGCGAACGGGTGCCGTCGATCGTCAGCGTCAGCGGCTCAACATCGGGTCGCTCCAGCGCGGCGAACTGGCTCTCGACCAGCGATGCCGGCATAAAATGGCTCTCGCGCTGTGCGACGCGCCGCAGCGCCTCGGTTTGCGACAGATCGAGAAAAACGAAACCCAGCGACGATGTCGCCGTCCGCAAACGGTTGCGATAGCGCTGCTTGAGGGCCGAGCACGCGAGCACGGCGCGCTCTCCGCGGCTGGCAACGCGCTCGAGTTCTTCGGACAGTCTGTCGAGCCATCCCGCGCGGTCTTCGTCGGTCAGCGGGATGCCGCGCTGCATCTTGTCGACGTTTGCTTTTGGGTGAAACGCGTCGCCTTCTATCAGTACGCCGCCGATCCGCGTGGCGAGTGCCTGCGCAACGCTGCTCTTGCCGCAGCCTGCGACACCCATAACGACAAGCGATGAAATGTGCCCGATCATGTGCAACTCCTTCGATTGAGACAGCGCTATCTCGTGAAGATAAAAAATAAGGCCTGTGCAAATAAGCTCGTTAATGCCCCAAAATTTCGGACGGCATGATAGAGCCCTATTGCGCGAGGCTTGAGACAGCGCTATCCTAAATCGATCATGGCGAGCTCAACACCCAGGAAAACCCGAAGCACCGGCCGGCCAACCCTCGAGGCGGTCGCCCGCCTGGCCGGCGTCAGCATCATTACCGCGTCGCGTGCCTTGCGCGGTCTGGGCTCGGTCGGACCGGAATACGTGCAACGGGTCAAGGCTGCAGCGGCAGAATTGAATTACGTTACAAACCCCGCTGCGCGAGCGCTCGCGTCCTCGCGCAGCGCCGCCGTGGCCGTCGTGATTCCATCGCTGTCGAACACGGTGTTCACCGACGTGCTCGAATCGATTCACTCCGTGCTGCGCCCTCGCGGCTACGAAATCCTGATCGGCAATTCGCATTATTCGCGCAATGCCGAAGAGGATCTGATCCGCCACTACCTGGCGTCACCGCCAAGTGGGCTGATCGTCACCGGCTTCGACCGTACTGAGAGCGCGCGTCGCCTGATCGAGGCGAGTGGCGTGCCTTGCGTGCACATCATGGAACTGGAAGAAGCCGAAGGCGTGCACTGCGTCGGCTTTTCACAGGCGGGCGCTGGCGAGGCCGTCGCCGGGCATCTGATTGCGCGTGGCTGCCGGCGTAATGCCTTTGTCGCCGCCCAGCTAGACTCGCGGATGATGCAGCGCGGAGAAGGCTTTCGTGAGGCGCTCAGGCGCAAAAACCTGTACGACGCCGATCTCGAAGTCCTTACGCCGGCGCCGTCGTCGATCGGGCTCGGATGCGATCTGTTCCGCCAGTTGCTGCAACGGCGGCCGGACGTCGACGGGATTTTTTTCGGCAACGACGACCTCGCGCAGGGCGCGCTGTTCGAAGCACGCCGTCAAGGCATCCCAATTCCGGAACAGGTAGCGATAGTCGGCTTCAACGATCTGGCGGGCGCAGCCGACTGCGTGCCGCGACTGACCACAGTTCGCACGCCACGAGCCGAGGTCGGCCGCGTTGCGTCGAATCTTCTGTTGTCGATGATCGACAATGAGCCTGTCCCGTCGCCGGTCGTCGATCTCGGCTACGAACTGGTGGTGCGGGAAAGCGCCTGACTGACGCCTCCTGCTGCAAGTCCGACGCCATTGACCTGTACTACGCGGCGCATAGCACCTTTATGCCTGGCTCCTGTTCAACTTGAAGAAACCAATTGCTTATGTCAGCTGGTTACCCTGTACCGCCAGGGATCCGGATTCGCCCGCCGCTCCTTCCACCAACGCTGCGTTCTATTGAGTGACCTCGTCCACTTGTGTCACAGCGAGATTGACCTGTCCGATACCCCGACTCAGCTCGTTGGATGCAGGAGCGATCTCGCCCATGATGTCAGTCAACCGCGCGACGGCCTGCGTTACCTCGGCCATCGTTTTCGCCGCGTTTTCCGCTAACACCGGTGGCCTCGCCCCAGCGAATCACCCCCTCACGTTTCTTACCGAAGCATGCCACGGACCCGAGGTAATCCAGAGCCGCCCCCACCTATCTTGATACAAGGCCCGCATAATTTCCTAAGCGGTCCAGATGGCCACTTTATGCAACGGCACCCCTTCACAGCCTAACGGGTGAGCCCGTTACTGCTGCTTCCTTGCTTTGCCGTGCGGGTTCAAAAGTCAGTCGGCTGCTGGCATAGCATTGGCCGGGACTGACGCTGTATGACCACTGCCTGTCGCGCCTGGCGATCCGCAGGCTGGTACTGCAACCACGCCAGCGTTCGGGTTATTCGTCGATCGCAAATACATTTTCACGAAAATTGAGATAATAGATGGAACCGGTTCCATTTATTATCTCTTACGGCAGCGACCGCCCATGGCGTTCCGTCCCGACTTCACGACACAAAAGATGCCTGACTCCTCTCTCACATCCCGCCGAGGATTTTTGCGCTCGGCACTCGCCCTGGTTCCCGCCGGGACGCTGGCCGGTTGCGACACGCGATCGAACCATCCGGCAGCGCCTGCCGCGGACGCGTCACAAGGCGGCACTGCGCAGCGCGCCGACTACAAGCCCCGCTTCTTCGACGCGAAGGAATGGGCGTTCATCCAGGCCGCCGTCGACCGCCTGATTCCCGCCGACAGCGAAGGCCCGGGCGCGATCGACGCAAGCGTGCCCGAATTCATCGACCGTCAGATGGACACGCCGTACGCGCACGGCGCGCTCTGGTACATGCAGGGACCGTTCGCGCAGGGCGTGCCGGAACTTGGCTATCAGCTGAAGCTGGTGCCGCGCGATCTGTATCGCCTCGGCATCGCCGCCGTCAACGCGCACTGCACGAAGACCTATGCGAAGACCTTCGACGCACTCGACGCCGCGACGCGCGACACCATGCTCGCTGCGCTCGAAGCGAACAAGGTCGAACTCGCGGACGTCCCCGCTGGCGTGTTCTTCGGCCAGCTGCTGCAAAACACGCGCGAAGGCTATTTCTGCGACCCGATGCACGGCGGCAATCGCGACATGGGCGGCTGGAAGATGATTGGCTTCCCCGGCGCGCGAGCGGACTTCATGGACTTCGTCAACCAGAACGGTCAGCCGTATCCGTATGGCCCCGTGTCGATCGAAGGGAAACGCACCTGATGGCAACGATCAGCAAACCACACGTCGACGCTGTCGTCGTCGGCTTCGGCTGGACGGGCGCGATTCTCGCGAAGGAACTCACGGAAGCGGGCCTCACGGTCGTCGCGCTGGAGCGCGGCGAGTACCGCGACACGTATCCCGATGGCGCGTATCCGAACACGATCGACGAACTCACGTACAACGTCCGCAAGAAGCTGTTCCTCGATCTGTCGAAGACAACCGTGTCGATCCGTCACGGCATCGGCGATACGGCCTTGCCTTACCGGCAGCTCGCCGCCTTTCTGCCGGGTGAAGGCGTCGGCGGCGCGGGGCTGCACTGGTCGGGCGTGCACTTCCGCATCACGCCGGAAGAACTGCGCCTGCGCAGCCACTACGAAGAGCGCTACGGCAAGAAGTTCATCCCCGAAGGCATGACGATCCAGGACTTCGGCGTCACCTACGACGAACTGGAACCGCACTTCGACTTTGCCGAGAAAGTGTTCGGCACGTCAGGTCAGGCGTACAAGGTGAACGGCAAGGTGGTCGGCGACGGCAACGTATTCGAGGCATCGCGCAGCGATCATTTTCCGTTGGCGGCGCAACAGAACACGTATTCCGCACAGCGCTTCTACGACGCGGCGAAGTCGCTCGGCCTGCATCCGTATCGTCTGCCGTCCGCGAACACGTCGGGCCCGTACACGAACCCGTACGGCGCGCAGATGGGGCCGTGCAACTTCTGCGGCTATTGCAGCGGTTACGCGTGCTACATGTACTCGAAGGCGTCGCCGAATCTGAATATCCTGCCCGCGCTGAAGCAGTCGCCGCACTTCGAGTTGCGTGCACGCTGCCACGTGTTGCGCGTCGATCTCGACGACGCGAAAAAGCGTGCGAAAGGCGTCACCTACGTCGATCCCGCAGGTAATGAAGTGTTCCAGCCTGCCGATCTCGTGATCGTCTCCGCGTTCCAGTATCACAACGTACATCTGCTGTTGCTGTCGGGCATCGGCAAACCGTACGATCCCGTCTCCGGCGAAGGCGTCGTGGGTCGCAACTTTGCATATCAGAACCTGTCGACGATCACCGCGTTCTTCGACAAGGACACGTACACGAATCCGTTCATCGGCGCGGGCGGCAACGGCGTCGCCGTCGACGACTACAACGCCGACAACTTCGATCACGGTCCGCTCGGTTTTGTCGGCGGCTCGCCGTTGTGGGTGAACCAGGCGGGCGTGAAGCCTATCAGCGGCATCGCGACGCCGGCGGGCACGCCCGCGTGGGGCGCGGCGTGGAAGAAGTCGGTGAAGGACCACTACGCGCACACCATTTCAATGGACGCGCACGGCTCGAACATGTCGTACCGCGACGTGTTTCTCGATCTTGATCCGACCTATCGCGACTCATACGGCCAGCCGCTGCTTCGCATGACGTTCGACTGGAAAGACAACGACATCCGCATGGCCCGCTACGTTACAGAACAGATGCACAAGATCGCGCAGGCGATGGGCCCGAAGGCGATCAACGTCTACACGCGCGAATTCGGCGCGCACTTCGATTCACGCCGCTATCAGACGACGCACCTGGTCGGCGGCGCGGTGATGGGCGAAGACCCGAAGATGAGCGTGCTGAACCGCTATCTGCAAAGCTGGGACGTGCACAACGTGTTCGTGATGGGCGCATCCGCTTTCCCGCAAGGCATCGGCTATAACCCGACCGGCCTTGCGGCGGCGCTTGCGTACTGGTCGGCTCGCGCGATACGCAGCCAGTATCTGAAGAACCCTGGCCCGTTGGTGAGCGTATGAAGAAGATTTCCATCAAATGCGCGCAGGTCGTTGCGGTTACGCTCGCTGCACTGTGCAGTCCCTTTGCTGCGCATGCAGCGGCTAACGCGTCGGCACAGCAGCCGCTCGTCGCGCATGGCGAATACCTCGCGCGCGCCGGCGATTGCATCGCGTGTCATACGTCGCAGGGCGGCAAGCCGTTCGCGGGCGGGCTGAAATTCGACACGCCGATCGGCGCAATCTATTCGACCAACATCACTCCCGACCGTAACACGGGGATCGGCACGTGGACGTTCGAGCAGTTCGACCGTGCGGTGCGCGCAGGAGTGCGCCCGAACGGCGACACGCTGTATCCGGCGATGCCGTATCCGTCGTATGCGCGCCTTTCCGAGCCCGACATGCGCGCGCTCTACGCGTACTTCACGCAAGGCGTCACGCCCTTGCAGCAGCAAAACCGTCCCGTCGATATCGTGTGGCCGCTGTCGATGCGCTGGCCGCTCGGCTTCTGGCGTCAACTGTTCGCACCCGAGCAGAAACCGTTCGACGCGACGCGTTATGCGGACCCCGTCATTGCACACGGCGCGTATCTCGTGCAAGGGCTCGGCCATTGCGGCGCGTGCCACACGCCGCGCGCGAAGACGATGCAGGAGCTCGCGCTCACCGATCTCGGCGGCAACGACTATCTCGCGGGCGGCGGTCCCATCGACGGCTGGGTGCCGTCGAGCCTGCGCGGCAATCCGCGCACGGGTCTCGGCACGTGGAGCGAAGCGGACATCGTGCAATTCCTGAAGACGGGCCGCACGCAGCACACGGCCGCGTTCGGCGGGATGACGGACGTCGTGCAGCACAGCGCGCAGCACGTGAGCGACGACGACCTCACCGCGATGGCGCGCTACCTGAAGACACTGCCGTCGAACGATCCGAAGGAAACGCCGTACGCATACGACGACAGCGCCGCACGCGCATTGCGCACGGGCGATGCGAGCGCGCCAGGTGCCGCCGTCTATCGCGACAACTGCATGGCCTGCCACCGCAGCGACGGACGCGGCTACACGCGCGTGTTCCCCGCACTCGGCGGCAACCCGGTCGTGCAGGGTAACGACGCGACGTCGCTGATTCACGTGTTGCTCGCGGGCAGCACGCTCGAAGGCACGAAGACGGCGCCCTCGTCGATCACGATGCCGCCGTTCGGCTGGCGCCTGTCGGATCAGGAAGTGGCCGACGTCGCTAACTTCGTGCGTACGAGCTGGGGCAACACCGGCTCGAAGGTGACGGCCACCGACGTCGCGCAGGTCCGCAAGACAGTGCCCGCGCACGCGCCCGAGTTGCCGCCCGCCTCCGCGCTCGAACGCCGCTGAAGCCTTCTTCACGACACAGCAGGCTTCGCAATTTTCCCACGCAAGAGCAGGTCGCCTCGACGATTGAGGCCGCCTGCGCTCGCGCGGAAAAACTGAACGTCCGCCTTCGGACGACGTGTATTCACGCTTCACTTGAGTCACTAGAACGATGAAAAAACAACTGATCGCGGCGCCGCTGCTGCTCTCTCTCGCAGGCATCGCTTACGCGCAGGGTTCCGTCGCGCTGTACGGTATCGTCGATGCGGGCATCGCGTATCGATCGAACGAACGCACGGGCACGACGGGCAACTACAGCGGACACTCGAATGTCGCGCTGTCGAGCGGCAACCTGTCTGGCAGCCGCTGGGGACTGAAGGGCAACGAGGATCTCGGCAACGGCTGGAACGCGCTGTTCCAGCTCGAAGATGGCTTCGACATCGCGAACGGCACGTCCGGGCAGAGCAGCCGCCTGTTCGGCCGCCAGGCGTTCGTGGGTCTCGCGAATACGCAATACGGCGCGCTCACGATGGGCCGCCAGTACACGTCGCTGACCGACTTCGTCGGACCTGTGTCACCGGTTGCTAACATCGGCGGCTTCGGCGCGCATCCTGGCGATATCGACGATCTCGACCAGACCACGCGCGTCGACAATTCCATCAAGTACACGAGCGCGAACTACGCGGGCTTCACCTTCGGCGCGCTGTACGGCTTCGGCGGTCAGCCCGGCAGCATGAAGCAGCAGAATACGTGGAGCGTGGGCGCGGGCTACGCGAACGGACCGCTGCATGTCGGCGTCGGTTACGAGCGCGCGGACAACAGCAAAACGGGCGTCACCGATCCGACCTTCGGCAAGTGGCACGGCTCGGACGACGGCACGTTCAACTCGTCAATCAGCGAAGGCTATGCGAGCGCGCAGACGCAGCAGATCGTCGCGGCAGGCGCGACGTATGACTTCGGCCCGGCGCTTATCGGGGTGAACTACAGCAACGTGCAGTATCGCGCGGGCGCGAACTCGCTGTTCACGGGTCGCGCGACGTTCAATATCGCGGGCGTCTTCGGCCAATACACGCTGCGTCCGAATACGCATCTGTTCGCGGGCTACAGCTACACGCGCGGCAGCGAAGTGGACGGCGTGAACGACCGCGCGCAGTATCACAACGTCACGCTCGGCGCGACGTACGATCTGTCGAAACGTTCGACCGTTTATCTGCTCGGTGCATATCAGCACGCATCGGGTATGACGCTCGACGCCGCGGGCAATCTCGTCGAAGCTACGGCGTCCGCGTCCGACAAGGGCAACGGCCATTCGTCGGCGGCGCAATCGCAGACGATCGTCGCTATCGGTCTGCGGCACCGCTTCTAGGCTCGCCCCCGGATGCCCGGGTCATACGTGGCCAACGACGCAAAGTTTCGCGAGACTGACGAATCTATAGTCGCTTGGCAACTTGCCATAGGGCAAGTCGAGGAGCTATCCGCTCGACAAACTATGATTCGTCACCTCGCATCAAGGCTTCGCGGTGGGCCGCGGAGTCAGCCGAGGGTAAGGCCTAGCCACGCGACACCAGCGAGAGCTATGGCCTGATTCGGTTTTGGGGCTGCCCTTGCCGCCGTCTTGCGAGCGCGCTACTGCGGTGGTTCCGACTCGTCGTCCGACGACAGCTTGGTCATACGCACACCGTGTAACTCAATCAACCACGGTCACGCGGCAAGTCGGTGCTCGTAGTGGACGCATCTTGTCATCAAGTATTGTGTACTGCGCTGGCAAATCCTAGGTCGACTCTGGTGATGGAAATGCCGGCATTTCCATTCAGGCTTCTGCTCACACATCGCAGAGGTCGCTGCAAGGCCCGCTGTATCGAACTTCGAGCGACGACTTGTCCTTGAAAACAAGCCGTTTCACGACACCATAATCCTGAACCGTATGAACGGCGCTACGGCTCACAAACACGCCGGGGCGCTCGTCGGGCAGAACGAGCTGCATAAGTGAACCAAAGTGTTGAGTAGCTTCGAAGAAGTTCGCCTCATGTGACGGCTCTGTTATCCCCAGCCAATACACGAGTGCGGCGCTGGGGTGTTTGGCATCGCGCGCAACCATGCGTAGCTTCCTCTTCCGAAAGAGGGATGAAGACGGTTCGATGCTTGGTACATCGCGCATGTGGCTCTCCGTGAGCGATGAATGAAGTTCGTCGCGTACTGTTGTGACGGCAGCAAGATGTGATAGTTCAACGCGTCGTGCGTGCGCACTTCCGCGTCTCCAACGCCCTACATCGAGCGCTGGAAACATCTGCTTTCACGGCGCTCGTTCAAGCACCGGCGGTTGTTGCTAGCCCATGTACAGGCCGCCGTTCAGCGAGAAATCGGCCCCTGTTGCGAAGGCCCCTTCGTCGCTGGCCAGCCACGAGACAATCGACGCAATCTCCGATGCTTCGCCAAGCCGTCGAACCGGAATGCCCTGAATAATTGCGTCCAGGATTTCGGGCTTCACTGCACGGACCATATCGGTCCCTATGTATCCAGGAGAGACGGTATTCACTGTGATGCCCTTTGTCGCCACCTCTTGCGCAAGCGACATGGTAAAGCCGTGAATTCCCGCCTTCGCGGTCGAGTAGTTGGTCTGGCCAAATTGCCCTTTCTGCCCATTCACGGACGAGATGTTGATAATGCGGCCCCACTCCTTGCTCACCATTCCCTCAATGACCTGTTTGGTCACGTTGAATAGGCTGGTCAGGTTGGTGGAAATAACGTCGTTCCAGTTCTCCCTCGACATCTTGCGAAATACGCCGTCTCGCGTGATGCCGGCATTGTTCACCAGCACGTCAATCTCACCCACTTCTTTCTTCACCTTCGCTAAGGCGGCCTCAGTCGATTCCCAGTCCGCGACATTGCCTTCCGACGCGATAAAAGTGAAACCCATCGCAGACTGCTCGGCCAGCCAACGGTCCCGCCGAGGAGAATTCGGCCCGCAGCCAGCCACGACGGTGAGCCCGTCATTGTGCAGACGCTGACAGATTGCCGTTCCGATTCCGCCCATGCCGCCGGTTACATAAGCAATTCGCTTCGCCATGTCCTTGACTCCTTGTCGTTACGGTGAGCGCATGGAATATTCTTGCCGCCGTGGCAAGAGGCTTCCTTGCAATTTAATAGCACTGCTATTTGTTGACTTGGGAGGTCGAACTCCATAATGCCGGCACAACCGAGATGAGGGCGACCGAACATCAGAAAGCGCTCGAACTTACATGCCCTCTGCCGGATAGACTCGCTAGAAGGCGGCCGTCGCCCCACGTGTCTGTCCGGTACAAAGCCAATAGGCGTCAAGATTAAGAAACGTCGCAATCCGGGTAAATGAATTTAGCGGTGGAACCGTGATTCCACGGCGCCAAAACTGCACGTCGGATTCACTCACGTCGAGCCGTCTGGCGACACAAGCGGAACTGATGCCAGCCCGCTTCAAAGCAGTGTCGAGGCGTGCGGCAAGGGCGCGTCTCAGGCTATTGTCCTCATCGCTACGCTGAAGGTGCTCGATGGTTTGAGCGCGTTGATTCATCTCGTTGAAATCTCTCAGGAATGTTTTTATGGTCATCGCTTCTTGGGCGTGCTGGTAAAGCTTACCAGCCGTTTTGGCAATTTCAAGCCACATCAGGCTATCAGTCTTGATAGTTGCATGCGCATACGATGCGATGGCAAAACCATTCGTTACACCGCTCGACAGTACCTAAGGACACTGTTTCGAAATGAGGTTTGTATGACGAATGTCACCTATGGCTGCGCAAAGACGAAAGGTGTTTGTAACACGGGAGCGCCCATTCGGGACACCCGCGTTTACGATATTTGACGGAGGTCAAGTCGGATATGGTTCACAATGGCCAGACGTGCTCCGCCGCTCCTCCGTTCCCAACAGGGCGGCCGCACCGCCTTCGCTTAACGCCATCACGCGCCCGGCGAGTATCACCGAAGACGCGCGCAACGGACGGGGGACACGGGAATGGACGACCGATTTGATAGACGGGAGCTGCTCCTGCACCTCGGGGACGTGCTCGAAGCATTGAGCTGTTTAGCCAAGACAGGTCGTCCGGACGCGCCGGTGGCGCAACTCGCGGCGCAACAAGGATCCCTGCAGGACTTCGAATTCCTCCGGATGGTCGCACCGAGGATGACGGTGGCCGAGTTCGGTGCACGTGTCGCCAGCGCGTTCTTCCTTTGGCCAAAGGAACTACTCGAGACGGAACTCAACCGCAACACGCTTGCGTCGACCGTGCGGCACGACCTATTTAACGGCAACCGTGACGGCTGGGAAGCATATGTCGCGCATATGCAGAGAAAGGTCGGATGGTTCGGGACCGGACTGCCCGAAATGACAGCCAGCACTTCGAACGACAAGACATACGCCGCCGCTCAGGACGCAAGTCCGGTCGAAGCAGCGGTCGAGGCAGAACCGCTCGGTGAGTGGGATGGACCGGACGAGAAGAAGGGATGGCCTTGGCCTCAGCCAGGCTCGACCTCCTGATGCGAATGCCGGAATCTGTCGTCCGTCGGATTTTCTCTTACCCCTTCTCGCTGGAAAGACAGATGCGCGACCAACTGGTCGCGCATCTTCAAGAGAGTTCCCGGTATGACCTATTAGCCGAGGATAACGACACCCTGCCCATCAGCCCTCTGGATGATCACCGGCTTCCTTACCAACGTCTCCTTTTCAGCGACATCCTCGTATTGCTTCGTCAGCAGCGCGCTGGCAAACACGTGCTTCAGCGGAATGTGGTCGATATCCGTAGTCGCCTGCATCTGAACGTACCCGGTGACCAGCCCGGCCATTTCGTGCCAGTCGTGCGCCGTCGCTTCCCGTTGCGGGGCAGCGCGGTATTTCTCATCCCTCAGTTGCTCGTTGAAGAATGGGGTTTCGAGGAACATCGCATCCCAAGAACCTCCCTTGTCAATCTTCAGCCCGATCGGCAGACGCTCGTATTTCCGCCACATGTCGATGGCCGCCCAAAGCTCCGGATCGGTCATCTCTGCGATCCAGTAAAGCTGGGTGCTCTCGAGCTGAAGTCGCATCGTCATCAGGATTCGGTCAGAAAGCTGCATGTGCCCGAGTCCAAAATTGAAGTTTTGGACGTTCGTCGGCAAGCAACGCGCTTCATGTGCCTTTAGCGGGAAGGTCAGGAAAGGCATGTCCTCGGGCAGACCGCGCGCCATCTTTGGACGGGCACTCAACGAGTGCAGCTCTTCAAGCCGACCAAGAGCTACGGGGGATTTGCCGAACGGACCTGCGTTGTGGGCGTTGCGTGCGTTCATAATATTCTCCACTAAATTAAACCTGATTTTGGTTTTTCCAAGGATTCAGCGCTTCAAAAGGAATTCAAATTCCGCAAAACGAAAATCTTTCCTTACAGGTCAATCAGACCTGCATATTTGTATAGCGCTGAATCCAAGCATGATGAGTAATTAAAACCTCGTAGCATTGCAGTAGACCAAGCTTGACGGACCCTACCGACGAGCGGCCACCTGCCGCTGACGTCGACGCGGACTGCGTTTGGCGCTGCCGGAGCAATGCGTCTAGCGACGCAAAGTGCAATTAGAGGGTTTAAGCCGGACGCTCGTTAAATTCTTCGTGCCACGTTAAAAACTAGCGGGCGACGGCTATTTATAACACCAAGGTTCTTTAGTGGTCTACATGCAATTTCGGGAATTTTCCGAAACGAAATGATTAATCTAAAATCCCCCACTATTAATTACCAGATTTTGCGGCACATCGTTTTGGACATTTTTTGCGCTTCCCGGCGAAGTGCCGCTCCCGCATGCGCGGCGACCGCGAAAACGCGATAGGCGCCGTCCTCCTGCGGCAAGCGCAGGGCTGAGCAGGCGGAGCTGACACACGCCCGCCTGCTGTACGGTCAGCTCGATCAGTGCGCCCGTTGGCCAACCGCTGCCGGGAGTTCGCGCGATAGCGCCGCGTAGCCGGTGTCGCTAACCTGCCCGCGGCTGCGCCCGAGCTCAGACATACGCCACAACGGCTGCGCTGGAAGCCGTGAAGAAGCGCTGGCCGGCCCGTCAAACCTGGACAGACCTTCTGCAGGTGGATGGCCAGACAGCGTGTTTGCGATAACTGTTCTTATCGCAAACACCCTTTGCGCGACCTAAACTGTTCACATGCAAACCGCCCCTGTCCCGCCTTCCGGACCGGGGAACGGACCTTCCAGAGGAACGCCCGCTGCCCTGCCCGACCTCGCGTCGCTCGCCGCGCTGCGCGCGTGGCACGAGGGGCTCACCGCGCGCGCCGCCGTCACACGCTATCTCGCCCACGTTCGCGACGACGGCCAGTCCTCACGCGGCGTGATCGCCCGTATCCGCCGACAGCTCGTTGCCTGCGCCACCGCCCGCCAGCGCGACGACCTCATCCCGCTCTTCACTGGCGCTGCCGTAACTCGCATGCAGTGCGCCGCGCACGTCGTGGCGGCGCTCGATGCGCTGCGCACCACTCAGGTCCCCGCGCCGCGGCCCGCCGACCCCGTCAGCCGGTGGCTCACCCCGCGCACGGCCCGTGCGCTCAGCGCAGCCGGGATTGGCTCGCTCGCGGAACTGATGCTCTTCCTGCCGCGCCGGCGCCGCTGGTGGCAACCGGTACCCGGACTCGGCGCCGCTGGCGCGCGAGCCGTCACGGCGTTCCTTGAGGCGCACCCGGAACTCACCGCACGTGCGGCCCATGTTGCGCGCCTTGCCATGCAAGGCCACAACGAAGACCGCCTGCTGCCGCCCTGGTCCCTCGGGTCGCTGCCCGCGACGCTGGATGGCTCGCAGGGCCGCTTTCGCGCCCCGCGCGAGACGTGCGGCCTCGCGGCCACGAACGATCTTGAGGCAATTGCGGCCTGGCTCGGGCTGCACGAATCGGCGCACACGGTGCGCGCCTACCGGCGCGAAGCCGAACGGCTGGTGCTGTGGGCTGTGGTCGAGCGCCGACTGCCGCTCTCCTCGCTGACCGCCGAGGACGCGACCGCCTTCCGCGCCTTCCTGCGGCGTCCTGTGCCCGCTGCGCGCTGGCTCGGGCCACCCTGCCCGCGCACCTCGCCGGCGTGGCGACCGTTCGCACGGGGACTCACCCCGCGCTCCGCTGCTTACGCGCTGGCGGTGCTGCGCGCGCTTTTCGCATGGCTGGTCGACCAGCATTACGTCGTCGTCAATCCGTTTGCCGGCGTGACAGTCCGCGGCGCTCGCCCACGCACCCCATTCGACGCCGCGCACGCCCTAGATGACCGCGAATGGAAGACCGTACGCGCGTTTGCGGACCGGCTCGAACGTGCCGGCTGGACACCATCCGCGGCGCACCGACTGCGCTTCGTGCTGGATTTTGGCTACGCCACCGGGTTGCGCGCGCACGAGCTCGTGGCGGCGACACTCGGCGACATCGAGGTGGAGACGCGTGGCACGTGGTGGATGGAGGTGACCGGTAAGGGGAGCAGGCCTGGCCGAGTGGTGCTGCCGCCGCTCGCACGCGATGCCTTGCGTCGCTACCTCAGGTCACAGGGCCTGCCAGCCAATCGGAACCGATGGACGCCGTCCTTGCCGCTGATAGGTGCGCTCGACCGGAATCAGCAAGCGGGCCGGAGGGGCGTGCATGGCACGTTGGGCATAAACGGCATCAGCGCGACGCGACTGCGGCAGGTCGTGGGTGAGCTTTTCCAGGAGGCGGCGGAAAACGTCGTGGCGCGCAATCCGACACTGGCCGCAAAGCTGCGGCACGCCAGCCCCCACTGGCTTCGCCACACGCATGCCACGCACGCGCTCAATGCCGGAGTCGAACTTGTGGCGGTGCGCGACAACCTCCGCCATGCCTCGATCGCGACGACCTCGACCTACCTGCACGGAGAAGAGGTGAAGCGAGCACGCCAAGTAAGTGCAGCGTTCCGGTAGCTGGTATGGCAAGCCTTTTATGAAAGGGAGCGGAAAGGCAAGCGCATTGGACACAGCGTCCTCTGTGGCGAGCTAACGGTTCTGCCAAGCTGACGCCCCAACATGAAAGCAGATGACAGATACAGCGTCGGAGCAATTCTGACGGCAACCCCGGCCAGCTCTTCTATCGGATTACATGCGATACCACTTCAGGCGAGCGCTTTCGAGGGTATGTGGAGCGGGTCGACGAGTTGCCGCTTGGTACGACTGAGGCTGAAACATCGCCGGCTTCCCCGTTACCCGAGGATGATGCGACGACGTCCACGCTTGGGTAATGCCGCGCATGCCAGAGATCGGGATACGATAGAATCCCGTAGCGTGCAACGAACTTTTGCTACCAACCCACGATATAACTATGTCAACCGAGGGACCGGAAACGTGAAACCAAGATGGTCGTTGTTGGCACTTCCGCATTGGAACGGCATTAATGCCTTTATTGCTTTTGCCTGCATGGCCATAGGGATCGCGGGAATTCTAATAACGCTTCGTACTTCGAACCCCGAAAATACTACGGGCACGCTGAGAGTTCAACGATGGTCCGCAAGCAGCATTATCCCGCCCGAGTTTATTCCAAACGGAGACACGTCACTCATTGATCTGAAAGCGGGCGGCCAACGGATTGCGCCGGGGCACCTCCAGTTACGGGTCTACATTATTGGGAATCAGACCGGACGACATATTACCCCGCAGGATTTCGATTCTCCAATTACCTTGCACGCAATCTCGGGTTATAAAATTCTAGACGTCGAGACCAAGGTGCCGGGAAACAGGCCACCGATAGTAGTTACGCGAACTGGACTTTCTACAGCTGTAATCGCGCCCACGCTCATCAACGCAGGAGAGTCCTTCAGCATCAAGCTCCTTATGGCAACCCCCAAGCCTGCTCCATTAATCGAAGACCCCTTTGTGGGAGACGAAGGCGTAATTCAGTGGACAGCGGCTATTCGAGGTGTTGATCTCGCAGTCACTGGTTTCGATCGCCCCCAAACCCAGTGGCTCGACGAATATGCCGCAGGCTTCTTTTTGATGCATAAGGCAAACGCGACGCTCGCCATGGTCGCAATCGCCTTCCTGCTGTCTTGGGCGCAGATGGTTCGGATCAAGCTAAGCACACCCGTCATACGACTTACATACTTTTCAACATTCGAAATTGCTGTGCGTCTCGGGTTCGCTTGGGCGGCAGCTGAATCTCTTGTGTCGTTCGACGACACACTGCTGGCTACGAAAGTATGGCAAAACTGGGCCTGTATTGCCGCGTACGTTGCTCTACTATTGATCCCGCCGAGAAAGAGCCAGGATGCTGAAGGTCGAACGGAAAACGCACCTCAGTCTGCAGCTTAACGAAAGCTCTCAGGGAACACGAATAGGCCGCAAATTTGACGTAGGCATGGCCAGACTTCGCTTTGTAGTGCTGAGCCAAGTACGAGCATCAGCACACGAGCTTTGCATTACTCGATCAACAAGTGTAGGCGCGACCCGGCGGACTTCAAGGCTACTCGATACCGCGTAACGCTGTTTCGTCCTTGGGCATATACCTTCGTTTTCCGGCCGCCACCTGGTGCGGCGGCCGGAAAACATGTGCGTTCTGCGTAGAAAGGTTGCGAACGCGCGCGCCACGCACCGCCGACCTCGAAAGAGGGAGAAGCTAATGCGAGATCTTCTCTAGCTCGATACCTTTCGTTCTCGGTCCCATGAGTCCTATTGCAAGCATCACAATGAGCATGGCACCAGCAATGAATGCAAATACGCCACTCGTCCCTAGGCCTTGCAACACTGCCGCGATGACGAACGAAGTAAAGATCGCTGAGAAACGACTCCACGAATAGACGAAACCCACAGCTCGTGCCCGGATGCTAGTCGGAAAAAGTTCGGTCTGGTATGCGTGAAAACTGTACGACATGATATTGCTACCTAACGTCAGACCCACACCGAGACAGATGAGCAGCAACGGCGCTGTCGTCTGACTGAACCAGAGCCCGCACACGATGATGAGCGCCGCCATCGCGACGATCACGCTCTTGCGTTCATAGCGGTCCCCAATGAACAATCCGATAATCGGTCCGACAGGAGCGGCCAATGCAATCACAGTGGAGTACATCAGGCTACTGGTGACTGTGATTCCCTGCTTGATCAGCAACGTTGGAACCCAGTTCGCAAACCCGTAGAAACCGACCGTCTGGAATACGTTGAAGATGGTCATCATGATCGTGCGCTGACGGTATGGCGGCACCCACATGTCGCGGAAGCTACCATTCGGCGCGACAGGTTCCGGCAGCGCCACGGGCGGCAGCTCGCGCCCATATTCCCGGCGCACTTTCGCTTCAAGGTCGCTCATTATCCGATTGGCTTCCTCGAGGCGCCCCTGTTGAGCAAGCCAACGCGGACTTTCGGGCAATGCGCGGCGGATCCACCAGATAAACACAGCACCATGCGCACCGATTAGCACAACCCATCGCCACCCTTCCAGGCCAAACACGATACGCGGCACGAGCAAATACGAGAGGAATGCGGCTACTGGCACCGCAATGAAACCAATTGCTTGCTCGCACGCGAAAGCTCGACCACGAATCTGCTTAGGAACGAGCTCCGAAATGTACGTACCGATAGTGACCAGTTCAACACCGATGCCGACGCCTGCAAGAAAGCGCCAGAAATTAAGACCTCCAGCAGTGTGCTGAAAAGCCATGACGACGTTGGCGGTAACGTACCAGAGGAGCGAGTATGTGAAAACCGATCGTCGACCAAATTTGTCGGCCAGAAACCCACAGGCAGCCGTGCCGATGAATAAGCCGGCAAACAGTGCGGCTATGAAGCTTGCCACGCCGGTCGTTCCGAAAAGACCGTGGGTCGTGGTCGAGAGAATGCCGCTTTTCACCAAGCCGGGCGCCACATACCCGCTGTACAGCAGGTCATACAGTTCAAAGAAAAATCCCAGACTGAGAAGTACCACCAGTCGCCATATCGTTCTGGTGGGAGGCAATCTGTCCAATCGGGCTGAGATTGACCCTGCGTCCAGACCACCCTCTAGTGTCGAGTTCGTCGTACCCATCGTTGTTTTCCAGGAAAAGCCTGAATACCAGTTCTGCGGCGACACTACGGTCGCTGTCGATTGTAGTGAGGAAATCTATATGCACTTAAGAGTGCGTTGCAGCAAGCACCAAAAAATCACAATGCGAAACGGAGATCTAGGATGAGCTCGAATACCTTAGGGGGTTAAAAATCGCGGTGAAAGACCGCTGGACATGGAGCGGAACCTGTTTTTAACACCCTTAATTCCACTCGCACATGCCATGAAGCGCCAGAAGTTGAGCCCTGTGGCCGTCTCCTGAAACGCCATGATGACGTTGGCGACCGTGTACCACAGCAGCGAATAGGTGAAGATCGCGCGGCGGCCGAAGCGGTCCGCGAGAAAGCCACAGGCGATCGTGCCGATGAACAGCCCGAGAAACAGCGTCGCGATGAAGCTCGCGATGCCCGTCGTGCCGAATAGCCCCTGCGTGGTCGACGTGAGAATGCCGCTCTTGACGATGCCGGGCGCGACGTAGCCCGTATAGAGCAGATCGTAAAGCTCGAAGAAGAAGCCGAGGCTCAGCATCACGACGAGCTTCCATACCGAGCGCGTCGCGGGCAAGCGGTCGAGCCGCGCGCTGATGGTGCCGGCGTCGACGGCGGAATGCGACGATGCCGTCGTACTCGTCTGCGTGGCCCCAGGCTGCGGGATGCCCGCCTGGTCTTGCGTTGTCATTGTTCTGTCTCCTGTGTCGAAGGCCTGCAGCGACTTCGAATGCAGGCCAGGCTCGCATTGTAGCCGCGCATCGGCTGGCAGGCGTCAGTTGCCTTCCTGCAGCATCACCACGCCGGCATCGGCCCGCTGCAACAGACGCCGGCTGCGTACCGAGAGATTGGTCAGGCGCAGGCGCTTGCCAAGCTTTGCATAGCGCGCGTGCAGCGCTTCCAGTGCCGCAATCGCCGAATGATCCGCACAATGCAGATGGCGGCAATCGAGCGTCACGTTGGCCGGGTCGTTATGCGGCTCGAACAGCGCATGAAAATGCGCGGTCGATGCGAAAAACAGCGTGCCGCGCGGCGCATGGGTCGTTTCGCCCGATGCGTCGTCGAGTGTTTCGCTGCGAATCTCACCCGCGTGCTGCCACGCGAAGTTCAGCGCCGAAACGACGATGCCGCACAGCACGGCCGTCGCGAGATCGGTGAAGACAGTGATGACCGTGACCGCGACGATCACGAGCCCGTCGCTGCGCGGCACCTTCTTCAGCGCGCGCAACGAGCCCCACGAAAACGTCTGCTGCGCGACGACGAACATCACGCCCACCAGCGCCGCGAGCGGAATGCGCTCGATCAGCGGCGACAGACACAGGATGAAGAGCAGGATCATCACGCCGCTCGTCACGCCCGACACCCGCGAGCGCCCGCCTGAGCCGAGGTTGATGACGGTCTGGCCGATCATCGCGCAGCCGCCCATCGCGCCGAACAGGCCCGACACGATATTCGCGGCGCCGAGCGCAATGCACTCGCGATTCGGCTGTCCGCGAGATTCCGTGAGTTCGTCGGTGAGATTGAGCGTGAGCAGCGTTTCGAGCAAGCCGACCATCGACATCAACGCGGCGTACGGAAAGATGATGCGCAGCGTGTCGAGATCGAGCGGCACGCCTGGCATGCTGAACTCGGGCAGGCCGCCCGCAATGTGCGCCATGTCGCCGAGCGTGCGCGTTGGCAGATGCAGCATCTGGCTCAGCACGCCCACGCCGACAATCGCCGCAAGCGCGGGCGGCACCGCTTTCGTCAGGCGCGGCAAGCCGTACACGATCGCCATCGTCAACGCGACGAGTCCGCCCATCAGCCACAGCGCGTGACCGTGCAGCCATACACTGCCTTGCGGCGACGCTTGCTTGAAGTGCTCGAACTGCGCCATCGCGATGATGATCGCGAGTCCGTTGACGAAGCCGAGCATCACGGGATGCGGCACCATCCGGATCAGCTTGCCGAGCCGCAGCGCGCCGAACAACATCATCAGCAGGCCGCCCAGCACGACGGTCGCGAACAGATACTGCGGCCCATGCTGCACGACGAGCGCGACGATCACCACGGCCATCGACCCTGCCGCACCCGAGATCATGCCCGGCCGGCCGCCGAACAGCGCGGTGATCGTGCAGATGAAGAACGCACCATACAGGCCCATCAGCGGATTGAGGTGCGCGACGAGCGCGAACGCAATGCATTCGGGCACCAGCGCAAACGATGAAGTCAGGCCGGCGAGCACGTCGCCGCGAAGCGAGGAAAAGCGGGAGGCGATAAAACTGCGGTCTTGCATCTTGTTGTATGAACGAATCGGGCGTGCCGTCGAGGAACACTCACTCGCGCAAGCACAGGTGAACGGATTGAAATGCACCCGGGTTGTGCAAGACGGACATGGCGTGCATGGACGCCACATCATCGACCGATCCGCATGCCGGTTGGCGTGCGGCTGGGCACAAAGGTGGACGGGATGGAAAGATAACAGGCTCGTGGCGGCAAGCCCGAGCCGGACCCTGATGTGCGCGGCTCTCGCGCAGCGCACGCGATTTTACAGGGTCAGCGACTCACGCGCAGTGGCGTGTGGTGATGGGAGCCGCTTCTCTAGCGGTAGTCGAAATCGTCTGCGGTAATCAACACGTGCGTCGCGCCCTTCGCGAGCGCCTTGCGCTCGGCGACGGCGGCGATACGGCGCAGGCCGTTGCCGAACGCCTTCGTGAGGTGCGACTCGTCCGCGCCGCGTTCCAGCCAGAAATGCTGCTCGAGCGCATCGCGCGTAATTGCGCAGCCTATCGCGCGCTTTTGCACGACGATATCGAAAGTCACGGCTTGGCCGTTAGTCGAAAGCGCAAAGTTGCTTAAGGACTGTTCCATGTTCAGCCTCTCGTGAGCTGCGATCTACCAGTGTTTCGTGTTGCTTTCATGAACCAAGCACCCATATTCCCGCACTCAAACTATCTCATTCCGTTCGGCATCGATCAGTTCGGGCGAACCCTCGACGCATCCCAATGCAAACGTTTGTACGGCCGGTACGCGTGGTCCGCACAACACCCAACCATGAAAAAACGTCCGAGATGTTCGCATTTTGAAGGCCATCGTGCAGTTGACCTTTGCCGTCAGACAGCTGCTTTCGCACGCAGTTTCGTGCGCACTCGCACGACGCGAATCGCAGCGTTTCCGTCTGACAAAAACTTTGCGCACGAACGAAACAGCCTAGCGCGTGCCCGCTTCGTCAAGCATACATCGCAATCGTTTGCGCCATATGTCACGTTGCATCTAATGGAGAAATCCATGTGATCACAGAACCTCGTATGATCGAGGCTCTCAAAAGAACTCATACGAATAGTCGATGAAGCATCCTCGCTGGACGGGACTCATCTATCTGCTGGTTACGGCAACGGGATGGGCGCTCAACTGGCCCGCCATGAAAGTACTGCTGCGCGAATGGCCGCCGCTGTTTTCACGCGGCGTTGCCGGCGTGACGGCGTCCGTCCTGCTCGGCGTGGTCGCCGTTTGCGTGGGCGAGCGGCCACGCGTGCCGCGCGAGTATGTGCCGCGCCTGCTGCTCGCGGCATGCACGAATGTGTTCGCGTGGATGGGCTTTTCCACGCTCTCGATGAAATGGCTGAGCGTCAGCGAAGGCGCGCTGCTCGTCTACACCATGCCGATCTGGGCCATGCTGCTCGCGTGGCCGGTCCTGTCGCGCAGGCCGTCCACCGTCGAGTTTCTCGCGCTGCTGCTCGGTCTCGCGGGCGTCGTCGTGCTGCTCGGCGGTCGCGGCGTAGCGTTCGACGCGGGCAAGATCGCGGGCATCGCCTTCGCGCTGCTGGCGGCCGTGCTGTTCGCGCTCGGCACCGTGATCGCGCGCACGCCGATTCCCGTCCCGCCCATCAGCCTCGTCGCGTGGCAGGTCGGACTCGGCTGCGCGCCGATGATCGCCGCGGGGCTGCTGATCGAGCACCCGCAACTCGCGTCGCTGCACGCGGACGGCTGGGCCGTGCTGATCTATATGACGCTCGTGCCGATGGGCGTGTGCTATCTCGCGTGGTTCGCGACCTTGCGTCACCTGCCGCCGCAGATCGCGTCGATCGGCATGCTGCTGGTGCCGATCATGGGCATCGTCGCGGCGGCGCTCGCGCTGGGCGAGCCGCTTGGGTGGAAAGAAGCCGTAGCGATGGCGCTCACGTTGAGCGGCGTCGCGCTGGCGCTGCGGCGCAAAGCGCCTCCGACAGAGCCCGAGTGATGACTGACGCTAGGGCTTTTCGAGAATGTCCTTGAGCCGGTCGACGGCTTCGTCCGACTCGGCCTGGATCTTCGCGCGCAGCAGCACCGCGTTCAGCAACGCGAACCAGAGCGTCGGCGAACGGTACGTGAAGGTGCGCTCGAACTCCGTGCCGCCATTGCCGTTCGTGTCGGGCGTCAGCGCGTAGCTGACCGTGCCGGCTGGGCGCCCTTCTATCGTGCCGTCGATCGTCCATTTCTCGGGGCGTTTGCGCTCGACAACCGTCCACACGACCTCGCCGCGCCGCCCGGCGACGCGAAATTCCTCCGTGGTCCGCTCGCCGATACCCAGCGAATGATCGGTCGCACCCGTCACGGACAAGGACGATGGATGCCACGCGGGCCAATGCGCGGGCGTCGTCACGTAGTCGAAAACAGCAGTGCTTTCCCGCGCGATCGGCATGACGGTGACGATGCGCGTCGACAGATCGAGTGCGCGCGGCAGCGGAATGAACAGCACGCCGATCGCGGCCGCCACGCAGGCCACCATGACGATTGCTCGCAGTAGCGCTTTCATCGCTGTTCGCGCCTTGCGGGCGCGCTTCCGAATGATGAGGTTCTTTCCTTCGCACCCGCGCACGGGATTGCGGCCTGGCCACCGTTCTTACTGGTACTGTATGTTAGCGGCGTGGCCGCGCCAATGAGGATCGACGCGCGCCTTCGAGATGTCGCAACGTCGAATGGAAGACCGCCAATGCAAGCCCATCCTCTTCGCCTTCAACCCGGCCAGGATCTCCGCGACGCGCTGGAAGACACGGTGCGCCAGCTCGGCGCGACGGCCGCGTTCGTGGTTCAGGGCATCGGCAGCCTGAGCGTCGCGCAGTTGCGATTCGCCGGTATCGACCAGCCGGGCGAACTGCGCGCGGACCTGGAAATCCTGACGCTCGCCGGTTCGGTTGCGCCAGACGGCGCGCATCTGCACATGTCGGTCTCCGACGCCAATGGCCGCGTGTTCGGCGGGCATGTGGCGCGCGGGTGCATCGTGCGAACGACCGTTGAAATTTTGCTCGCGTTGCTACCCGATCATGCGTTCTCGCGCGAAGCCGATCCGCAGACGGGTTTCATGGAGCTGTTCATCCGTGACCGGCCGCGCGGCGGGTAGCGCCGCACGCGAAACGCGAATCCTCCAGTACACCTGGAACGTTCTTCGCTTGTCTGTTCGATGGGTCACCGTCCCCGCAGTGTAGGAGCGTGCGCCGCAATGCCTTACACTTGTCGGGTCGGAAACACATGGTCACTAATCAGTTGTTCAAGGAGGGAAACGTCCGTGGCAAATGAAAAAATGTTGGCGCAGATTTCTGATAAGGCGGGCTTCATCGCCGCGCTCGACCAGAGCGGCGGCTCCACGCCTGGCGCATTGCGACAGTACGGCATCGAAGAGAACGCTTACAACGGCGATGCCGAAATGTTCAAGCTGATCCACGAAATGCGCGTGCGCATCATCACCGCCCCCGCATTCTCGGGCGACAAGGTCATCGCGGCGATTCTCTTCGAAGCCACGATGGACGGACAGGCACAAGGCAAGCCCGTGCCTTCGTTTCTCTGGGAAGACCGCGGCGTCGTGCCCTTCCTCAAGGTCGACAAGGGACTCGAAGCGGAAAGCGACGGCGTGCGGCTGATGAAGCCGATCCCCGGACTCGACGCATTGCTCGCGCGCGCGGGCAAGCTCGGCATCTTCGGCACCAAGATGCGCTCGGTCATCGAGCAGAATTCGCCTGCGGGCATTGCTGCCGTGGTCAAGCAGCAGTTCGAGTACGGCGCGCAAATCGACGCGGGCGGCCTCATGCCGATTCTCGAACCCGAAGTGTCGATCAAGACACCCGACAAGGCGGGCGCCGAGAAGACGCTGCGCGACGAGATCATCAAAGGCCTCGACGCGCTGCCCGCCGACAAGCAGGTCATGCTCAAGCTGACCATCCCCGACGTCGCCGATTTCTACAAGCCGCTGATCGATCATCCGCGGGTGTTGCGCGTCGTGGCGCTATCGGGCGGTTATACGCGGACTGAAGCGTGCAAACTGCTTGAAAAGAATCACGGCATGATCGCGAGCTTTTCGCGGGCGCTCATCAATGACCTGAAAAAGCAGCTGAGCGATAGCGAATTCAACGCGAAGCTGGCTGAAGCCATCGACGAGATTTACGACGCTTCCGCCGTCAAGGTCTGAGTGGTATTTGCGGCTAAGCCGCGCATATTTATATGCGCGGCTTAGCCTTGACGTGCTCAACGTGCTTTAGCGCCTCACGTCAATGCGCGGTCGGCGGCACGTCGGGGTCGATGTAGTCGCGACGCGAAACCCAGTACGGATCGCGGTTGTAATACGTATGCAGCGATTCGCCCCATCTGGAATCGGCCATGCTCGGCCAGTGGTCCTTGTCGAAGCCCGGTTCGTCTTTCAGCATCTGCGCGCTGATATCGACGTGAAAGCACTTCTGGTCGGTGTCGAGCGTGAGCGCACTCCACGGAATGGCGTGCAGCGTTGCACCCATGCCGAGAAAGCCACCCTCGGACAGCACGGCGTATGCAATACGCCCGCTGCGCACGTCGAGCATGATGTCGGAAATCTTGCCGACATGTTCTGCATCGGACGAATACACCTTCGTTCCGTCGAGCGTCGCTGCAGCCATCACCTCCGGCCCCGGACCTTCACCGACGCCGCCGCCGACAATATCGGCACCACCCGTTCTGCGCGTTTGCGGATTGATTGAGCCCATGTTTGCCTCCTATGAGAGTGAGCGCATGAAGGCGCGCAATGGGCGTTCCTGCATTGGCCGAAGGCGAGCCGAGGCTGAAATCGAATTGAAACCTTTACCTGGTCGGACCAGGTGCAAGTCATATTTCCCGAAAGCGATATCCAGTGCGACAGCCTGCCGCACCACTGCTACGCAGGAAACGCCGTCAACTGCTTCTTACGCCCATGCCCGCGCCCGCCTACGATTGACCCATGAAAACGCGTGGCTTCACGCAACCAGCGGGAGAACTGAAATGGGCTTACTGAACATGATGCGCATGGTGTTGTGGAGTTTCTTCGGCGTGCGGCGTGGCGCTGCGCACGAAGCCGATCTCGCGACCGTCAAGCTGCCGCTGCTGCCCGTGATGGCCGTCGTGCTCGCGCTGTGCTTCGGCGGGCTTCTGTTTGCATTCGCCAGAATCGCCGTCACGATCGCGCATTAAGGCTCGCGCTGTGCGCTCAAGTGGCCTGCGCGATCAACCCGCCAAGCACCTGCACGGCGCGTTCGATATCGGCATTCCACGGATGCCCGAAGTTCAGCCTCACGCAATTCCGAAAGTTGCGCGACGCGGAAAAGATCGGCCCGGGCGCCACGCTGACGCCCTGTTCGATCGCCTGCCTGTGCAGCGTCAATGCATCGACGTGCTCGGGCAATTCGAGCCACACGAAATAGCCGCCTGAGGGACAAGTCCACCTCACGCCTTTCGGCATCGCGCGGCGTAGCGCGAGATTCATTGCATCGAGTTGCGCGCGCAACGCGGCACGCAGTTTTCGCAGATGCCTGTCGTATCCGCCATGCTGAAGATAGTCGGCGATACCCGCCTGCACGGGAATGCTCGCCGATAGCGTCGTCATCAGTTTGGCGCGCTGTACTTTCTCCGCAAACTTCCCAGCAGCAGCCCAGCCAATTCGATATCCCGGCGCGAGCGTCTTCGAGAAAGAACTGCAATGCATGACGAGTCCTTTCCGGTCGAAAGCAATGGCGGGCAATGGATAATCCGCCTGAAAATGCAGCTCGCCATAGACGTCGTCTTCGATCAGCGGCACGTCATACCGTGCCAGTAGTTCGACGAGCGCCTTTTTCTTTTCCACCGGCATCGTCGCGCCTGTCGGGTTCTGGTAATTCGTCATGAACCAGCACGCGCGAATGGGCTGCTTTTCCAGCGCTTGCGCAAGCGCGTCCAGGTCGAGGCCGGTTTGCGGATCGACGGGTATTTCGACTGCGCGTAGATCGAGTCTTTCAATAGCCTGCAGCGCCGCATAGAAGCCGGGCGATTCGACGGCCACGACGTCGCCGGGACGCGTCACGGCCATCAGGCAAAGATTCAGTGCTTCGAGCGCGCCATTCGTGACGACGATCTCATCGAGCGGTTGCGACAGGCCCATGCCGAGATAGCGCAGCGCGATCTGCTGGCGCAAAGCCTCGTTACCCGGCGGCAAATCGACGACGGTACTCCACGGGTTCATCGTCCGCGATGTTTGTGCAAGCGATTTGGAAAGACGTTGCAATGGAAACAGCATCGGCGAAGGAAACGCCGAGCCTAACGGCACGACATTCGTATGCTTCGCCGCTTCGAGCACGCTGAAAACGAGCTCGCTAATATCGACCTTCGCGGACTCGGTGAGCGCGCGCTTCGCGGTCGCCTCCCGCGTGTCGCGAACGGCTGCGCCCGGCGCGACGTAATAACCGGAGCGCTCCTGCGCGCGAATGAGGCCCCACTCTTCCAGCAGATAGTAGGCACGAAACGCCGTCGATTGACTCACGCCATGCTGCGCAATGACCTGCCGCAGCGAAGGCATGCGCGCGCCGACAGCAAGACTGCCCGAGCGTATTTCGGCCGCCATCGTATTGGCGAGTGCTTCATATCGGTTCATTGAAAATTGCGCGTGGCGGGACGCTCATGACACAGAGCTTTTTATACTAATCGGTACACGCCTGCGCAATCAACTGACATCAACGCTTCTTGTGCCGCATCGACAGGAATACGATCGACGCGGACACGGCCGCCACGATCGCCGCGCCCGCAAACGCGCGCGCAAAGCCTTCGCCGTAACTCGACCGTGCGACATGAACGAGTACATCCATCGATGCCGGCGAATAGAGCGCAAACGCACGCGAGAAGTCTCCCGCCATCACACGCTCGGTAAAGCCTTGCACGACGGGCAGATGAGTCTGTGTCATCTGCGCCGTCAGCGCGGAACGCACCCCTTCTGCCAGCACGGCTCCCAGCCCCGAGAAGCCGAGCAGAATGCCCGTGAATCGCGAGGTCGTGCTGATGCCCGACGCCATGCCCGCGCGTTCGCGCGGCACCGTGCCCATGATCGCCTTCTGCGTCTCGCCGTTCAGCAGGCCGCCGCCGCTGCCGAGCAGCGCCATCGCGACGATCAGCCATGCGTGACTGGCGCTGCGCGCGGCGACCATCATCGCGAGATTGCCGCATGCGACCACCGCGAGACCGAGCGTGAGAATCTGGCGCGAGTCCATGTACGCCGCGAGCTTGCGACCTAGCTGCGGCAAGATCAGCATCGCAAGCGCGAAAGGCAGCATGCCCGCGCCCGCGACCAGCGCGCTTTCGCCACGCGCATTTTGCAGAAATAGCGGCAATAGCGAGGCCATGACCTGCGCCGACGATGCATAAGCAAACATCGCCACGATTGCGCCGACGAACGGCAGCGAGCGGAACAGCGCGAGATCGAGCATCGGATGCGCGCGCCGGCTTTCCACCCATACGAACAACGCGAAAAGGATCACGCCGGCGCATGCGCGGGACAGCGCCTCTGTGCTCAGCCATCCGCGGTCAGGTCCGAGAATCAGCGCCCACGTCAGCGAGAACATCGCCGAGGCAAAAAGTGCAATACCGGGCAGATCGAGCGATCGCGGCGTCGGATCACGCGATTCGTCGACGATCCGCACGACGCCCGTCGCCAGCAGCGCGCAGATCGGCACGTTGATCGCGAATGCCCAGCGCCATCCGAGCCACGCATTGATGACGCCGCCAATCAGCGGCGAAAGGACCATCGTCAGCCCCATGATGCCGCCCCACACCGCCCAGGCTCGCGCGCGTTCGCGCTCGTCATGAAACGCGTGGCCGATGATGGCGAGCGCCGGCGCGAGCAGGAAGGCGGCACCGACGCCTTGCGCAGCCCGCGCGACGTAAAGCAACTCAGCCGACGGCGCAACGCCGCATGCGAGCGACGAGGCCGCGAACAGCGCGATGCCCGTCAAAAACACGCGCTTGCGCCCATAGCGGTCGGCAAGCGACCCAGCGGGCAACAGCAGTGCGGCGAAGCACAACACATACGCGCTGATCACCCATTCGATATCGGCGAAAGAAGCGTTGAGATCGCGCGCGATGGTGGGCAGGACGATGCCGACCACGTTGGTGTCGAGCACCGTCATCGCGCACCCCATCGACGCGATGAGTAGCAGCGGCGTGCCGCGAGAGACGGAGCGGGAAGCGGTAATCGAGCTCATCGGACGGACCCGGCGGGAAACCTGCGGAAAGGAAGCCTGTATTCCACCAGCTTTCTCTATTCCGTTCATTGCCCGTCGTGTTCAATATAATTAGCTTCTACCTAATACACGGAAGCATCGCGTCATGGAGCTGAGGCATCTGCGTTACTTCATCGCCGTCGCCGAGCGACTGCATTTCGCGCAGGCTGCAGAAGCGCTCGGCATTGCGCCGCCTACGCTTACTGTGCAAATCCAGGAGATGGAGCGCGCATTGCAGGCACAGCTGTTTCGCCGCACGCGGCGCTCGGTTGCGCTGACGCCCGCCGGCGAAGCGTTTCTCGCCGAAGCGCGCGAGACTGTCGCGCAGTTCGAGCGGGCGCTGCACGTCGGCCAGCGGGCCGGACGCGGCGAGCTGGGGCGTATTCATATCGGGTATGTCGGCTCGGCGGCTTTTTCCGGCATCTTGCAGAAACAGTTGCGCGCGTTCCGTAAAGCCCGGCCGCACGTGCTTGTGCAGGCCACCGAACACCCGATGGGCGAGCTACCCGCGCTGCTGGAGGAAGGCCGCGTCGATGTCGCGTTCGTGCGCTTGCCGGTGGATCTGCCGCCGTCGCTGCGCGCTCACGTGCTGGCGCGCGATGCGTTCTGCGCGGCGCTGCCTGCCGAGCATCCGCTGGCGGCTGCCACAGGGCCGATCAAGGCGCGCGCGCTGGCGGGCGAGAGCTTCGTCGTCCCCGAACAGGAACTGGGCACGCGGGAAATCGCGCGGCGCGGCCGGTTCAACCCGCGCATCGTCAGCGCGCCCGGCACGTTGCTGGCCGTGCTGACCCAGGTTTCCGTCGGCGTGGGCGTCGCCATCGTGCCAAATGTGCTGACGCGGGTCATCAATCTGCCCAATGTCGTCTTCAAGACGCTGGCGGGCGAGCCGATCGCATCGGAAGTCGCGGCCGTTTTCCGCAAATTCGAGCATTCGCCCGCGACGAAAAAACTCATCGCACAGATGACGGGCGCGCCGGATCAGTAGTTTCCCGGCTTTTGCGCCGTTCGCGGCCTATCATGGGAGAACGATCCCGATCCCCGGCGTCACTCGCCCCCAACGGATTCGGCAGGAGCCGGACTGGATCGTTCCTTGCTGCGCAGCACCGAAGCGAGCGCCCTACACCGCGCCGCCTGGCCCTGGACCGCGAAGACATCGCCCGGAAGCCGGCGCCAGCGAGCGTTCGTGAATTTCATCTGGCACTCACGGAGAAATCAAATGACCATCGAATTCACCAGCCGCCGGCACGTCGTGGCCGCATCGCGAGTCGCATTCGAAGCGACCGTCGAAGGAAAAGAGGTATGGTGCAGCGTATCAATCGACGCCCTGAACAGCCACTTCGGCAATACGGGTACGTCGTCGCACGATCTGATCACGACGTTCGAGGGTAATCGCAAGACAATCGAGGACGCAGCGAGGCGTGTGCTGCAACGAAATGGGGGGCAGTCGGTCGAACTGGAGACGCTCGACTTTCATAAGCCACATTGAAGAAGGGAGCGCGCGCCGGAAGGCAAGGACGGCGCGTGCGGTGCCGCCGAAAACGGGCGGCACCCATCGATGAGCAATTGAGCCGCAATGGCTCACGCATAAAAATGCTGTGCCCCGGCCTTATGTATTCGCCAATATGTTCGGCAAAAGCGTGCCGACTTTGCCATCAGGCAAAGATTCTTTTGCCGAAAAAGAGGCGAGAACGCAGTCCCGCCCCTTCCTGATTCTTTTCGTCGTTCTTACGCGCGCGGCTTTCTTCCTGCCTTTTTGGCGCCAATCTTCTTTTTCGCAACGCCATTCAAGCTCGCCGCTTTTGCTCCGGCGACCAGGAACTTGCTACGGTCTTTTTCGCCCGCCAGCCATGCCGGTGCAGGGCCACGGCCACTCCATGTCGCGCCCGTTTCGGGGTGACGATACTTCGCCGGTTGCGGTCCCTTCGGCTGGCCATTACCCGTGCCGTGCTTTACGGCGACGCCCGTGGTAACCGCTGCAGACGCGCCCGCCACCAGGTACTTGGAACGGTCTTTCGCAGCCGCAATCCATGCCGGCGCACGGCCATGCCCCGTCCAGGTTGCACCCGTTTTAGGATCGGAGTATTTGGCTACGCCTTTGGTTTGCACGCCTGCCGACTTCAACGAAGGACGGCCACGCTTTTTGCGACCGAGATGCGCGTCGATATCAGCCGTAGTCAGATTGTGCTTCGCCATCAGTGCCCGAATGCCTTCGAGCGCCACCGTCGACTTTTGCGACGCAATGGCTTCCGCCTGGGCCTGAAGCTTTTTTATCTTTGCCTGAAGTGCTTCGAGTGTAGCCATATTGAAACTCCTGATTGAAGATACCGGCACTATGCCATGGACCGGTCATATATGGCTAGAGTTCATCTATTACATGAAAAGACACGCGCGCGTCGTTGTACTGCCTGATTGCCCCAGAGTGTCCAATCGAGGCCCCAATTGCCAGGATTTATCTGGTGTACGACAAATGTCAATTGGCTTGCATCGATGTTGACTGTCCAATTACTCACGCTATCCATAAGACTTTTAAGTTCCACGTCCGAAAGCGCTGACACGCAAATCGGAATTGGCGCGTTGTCGTTCTACTGAAGAAATGGACTTTCTTTCTCGAGCGTCACTCTGTGCAAAACGCCCTCGTTTCTAGAATTGCATCCGATGCGGAAAACAATAAATTCACATTCACTACTTCTTTTTTCCAATTTGCCTCAATGCTATGCGCGATGAGCGAATGCAAAAAGGCCGGAGCCTGTATGTGACAGGCTCCGGCCTTATGGTTGACTCAAGAACTGGCTGCAGTCAGCGGGTCTGCCTACTCCGCCCCGCAAACAACTGTTAATGATGCGAGAACGTGATGCCATTCGCATCGGCGCGCACGCCCGCTTCCGACACGCCATTCGCCGCGCCACCCAATCCGCTTTGTTGGGTCGAAGCGGCCTGTTGTGCAGCCAGACGCGCTTCGGCAGCCTGAATATGCGTGGGATAGCTATTGCGATCGTCGAGCGGGCTGTAACCGGCGTTATGCAATTGCACGAGTTCTTCGCGCACCTGTGCGCGCGTCACTGGTTGATTGCTCTGCGCGAATGCAGCCAGAGGTGCGCCGACAAGAGCGGCGACGACAACGAATTGACCGAGTGATTTCATGGCGACTACCTCCGGATCTGTCTGTTGGGTTGCGCGAGAACGGATGTTCTGCAACCGTTGAACAGAGTGTAGAAGCGCGACCGCCGCCGATAAATACGTGAGGCTCGAATAGATCTTTCAAGGAATCGCTACAATCCGCACGACATGAATGGACCGACGCGCCCCCCGACGCGGCGGCCCGTCCATGCCGCGCCAAGCCGTCAGCTGGCCAGCTTGCGGAACGTTTCGAGCACCGCGTCACCCTTGAACGGCTTCACGATCCAGCCCTTCACACCTGCCGCCTTGCCGCGTTCCTTCATTGCAGGGCTGCTTTCCGTTGTCAGCATGATGATGTTGACGCTCGCATTGGCCAGTTCGCCGCGAATCTTTTCAGCCATCGTCAGGCCGTCCATATTCGGCATGTTGACGTCGCTGACCACGAGACGGATGCCGGGCGACGCCTTCAGCTTCGCGAGACCATCCTTGCCGTCCACCGCGGTATCGACATCGAGACCATTCTTCCTGAGAAAACCCGCGACTTCATCACGCACCGTGCTCGAATCGTCCACTACCAGAACCTTAGCCATTGCTTACCCCGTAGCGCCTTTCATACGGCGCATTGATTGAAAATGTGCTCTCTGCGCTGCTCAGAAGCATTCAAAAGAGTTCGAGTTCACCCGTGCTCTCCTCGGCCTCGTTCACATACGCGACAAAATCGACGGGCGAACTCGCGCATATGCACAGCGTCGCGCCCAGTTGTACGTTTGCGCCGATGCTCACGCGAAAAGCCGCGAGATAGCCCGGCTTCAACTCCGTCAGATAAGGCACGCAAGCGCCGCTCAATTTATAAGGCGTCGACATCCCTAGGTCCGGAAAGAACTCGACCAATTGCTGATTGATCGCGCCACAACACAGATTGCCGACTTCCATCAGTGCTTCCGCCAACGAGCGTTCTTCCGACTCGCGCAGATAGTAGTCGCGCGTCGCCTGGTCATCGTTGAAATGCAGCACGAGCAGAAAGCGGAATGCGATCGATGAAATGGTCAGAACGACGATATGGCTCGCGAGCGCGGTATTGGCCTGCTGCGCGTCGAGTGCCGTGATTTCGCAGGCGTCGCTGGAATCGACAGGTAAACGCGTGCGCGCGGAATGCAAAAAGATCCGCTCGATACTGTCTTTCGCTTGCTGACTGATCACGTCGTCGCCTGCTCTAACCGGGATTGAATCTGACCGGCAAGCGACTCGACGCTCGCCAGCGACGCCGCAATCATCTTGCCGCCCGCCTGAATGTCCTGAAACGTGGCCGTCGTGATCAGGTCATTGCGATTCAGGCTGTCGTGATAACTCTTCGACAGTTCCTGCGAGCGTGCCGCAAGCGCGCGCACTTCGCTTGCGACGATCGAGAAGCCGCGCCCCGCTGCGCCCGCGCGCGCCGCTTCAATCGACGCATTCAGCGAAACGATCAGCACGTGACGAACAATCGACGACAGTTCATTGTTCTTCGCGTGCATGTCGTGGTTCTGCGCCATCAGCGAGATCATCTGCTCGTGCCAGCGCTCGAACGTGGCGGACAGATGCCGCAGGCGTCCCGCCTCCGTTGAGAGGCGCGTCGCCTGTTGCAGCCATTCGTCCTTTTGCAGATGCAGGGCGTTCAGTGCTTCGCGCGCTTCGTCCGCCGACACCGACTGCTGCGCGAGATCGTCGCGCAGCGTATCGACGAGCGCGTGCAGTTCGCGCGCCTGCTGCTCGTGCTGCCGGACCTCGGCGGCGTGACGCTCTTCGGCCTGCGCGAGCACGGTGTTCTGCGTATCGAGCGTAGTCTGCTGTTGCGTTGCCGCCCGCTTCCGGTACCACCAGCGATGCACGAACAAACCTGCCAGCGCGCCCCACGCGACGCCCGCCAGGGCAGCCGCAATCACATACTGATCAACCACAGCCTGTCCCCGTCGTGCTATTCGAAATGTGCATTCGCCTGAATCGAACTCACTGTTTGCGCGGCGTCATGCATCGACGTGCCGACGCTATCGACAGCGCAGTTCTCCGGCAGATAGACGATCGTCTGGAACTGACGGAAGTCCGCGCCCGCATGATCGTCAGTGAAACGCAACTCGATGCGTCCGCCCTCGCGCCGGATGAAATCCCGCACCGCATCCATGCCGACACCGCGCCCCGACACTTCCGTCACGTTCTGCGCAGTCGAGAAGCCCGGACGGAAGATGAATTCCGCCACCGCTTCGTCGCTCAATTGCGAATCGGGCTGAAGCCAGCCGCGATCGGCCGCGATGCCGCGAATACGCGACAGCGCGAGACCGCGTCCATCGTCGCTCAACGTGATCTGCAATGCGCCTTCGGCGACGCCCACTTCGATATCGATGACACCCGCTTCCGGCTTGCCGAGCGCGAGACGCTGCGCGGCGGGCTCGATGCCGTGATCGACGGAATTGCGCAGCAGGTGCATGAACACGTTCTTGAGCGTGCTGCCCGCCTGCGTGCGAACGCGATACCCGTTGTCGTCGATACGCACGGCGGGCACGGCCTTGCCAAGCTCGGCGGCAAGCGAGGGCAACGAGTGCAGCACGCCGGCGAGCGCCTCTTCGACTTTCTCCGTACCAAGCAGGCGCAATGTTCTGCGCACCGAATCGCGCGCCGTCAGCAGATCGAGCATGTCAGCCGGGTTCGCCGCATCGAGCAGGCGCAGGCTTTCCTGAATATGCTCGCGATCCACCATCAGATAACGTTCGGCGCTGCCGACACGACCCGCCTTGCGTCGGCCGAGGCTCACTTCGTTGATCGTCGCGTAGTGCTGCAGCGCTTCTTTCACGCGCGCCAGTTCGACAATCAGTTGTTCCTGATCCCATTCGTGCGCCGCTTCGGGTTGACGCAATGCGTCGTAACGCTGCTCGGTTTCGTGCACGATGCTGGTCAGATGCTGCAGGCTGTAGGTCCGCGCATTGCCTTTGATGGTATGCATGTTGCGGAACAGTTCCGCGACAGCCGGCTCGTTGACCTGTGCATGCTGACGGATGATGCGCTCGTTCTCGTTAATGAAGCCCGTTGCACTCTCAACGAAATGGTGGAACTTCTCCTCGCTCACCGCGAGAATTTCGCCAATCATTTCGAGGCGGCGTTTCTGTTCGCCCGCTTCTGCGGCAAGCTGGCGCAACTCGGTCACGTCACGCACGCACAGCATCAGGCGCATCACCGTGTCGCTTTCGTCGGTGATCGCAGACCAGCTCAAATCAAGCGTTTTTACGCGGCCGTCGGGCATCTTGCGCGTCAGCTCGTTGACGAGCAAATGCTGGTTGAACTCGAAGTTGATACTGTCTTCGCCGATGCACGCCAGCACGGCTGCTTCGACTTGCGACACGGTATCCGAACCCAGGTCGCTGTCGCCGAATACGAGGTCCATCAGCGCACGCCCGGCGATATCCTTCGTTTCGAAGATCTCTTCCAGATAGGCCGAGTACTCCGAGTGAATCTTCGCGTCTTCGACAACCGTCAGAATGCCCTGCTGCATGTTCTGCAACATCGCCTGAATATCGGCGGTCTTCTGCTTCAGTTGCGCGGAGCTTTGCTGGATCTTTTCGATCATGCCGTTGAATGCGACGATCGAATGACCGATCTCATCCATGCGGCCCACGGGCACGCGACGCGTGAAGTCCTGGCTCGATGCGATCTCGCTCATCATCTCCTGCATGCGCGAAAGCGGTCGCGTGATCTGCCGGTATAGCAGCAGGCCAATTGCGATCAGCACAAGAATTGCCGCACCCGATGCGCTGCCAATCGCCGTGGTGGTCGTCGCAAGGCCCGTATTCAATGCGTCGATGGCTTCGTCTTTCTGGCGGTTCTTTTCGATTCGCAGCGTTTCGACGATGCCTTCGAGTTCATCGCGGTACTGCGCGACGTTCGCGAACAGATAGGCTTGCGCGAGATCGTTCTTGCCTTCGGCCTTCATTTTCGCGGTGTCGTTGATAGCCGCGAAGTAGTTGGCGAGGCTGTCGCGCGCCTGCGTGACGAGCCCTTCCTGCGCATGGCTCGCCGCCGCTTTCGCCTGCACGTCGAGTGCTTCGCGCAGCGATTTCTCTTTCGCGGCGAGTTCTTTTTGCGCCTGCTCGACCATGTTCGCGTCGGGCGAATAGACGAGTGTCATCGTCGCGAGCTGCACGTCCTTGACCTGCGAGACAAGGTCAGCGGAAGCCAGCGCGCTCGGCACGACGCCTTGCGTCACTTGCCGGACGTCTGCGGCGCTGCCGCGAGTCTGATAGACAGCGTATCCGCCGATCGCCGACAAGGCGACCAGCATCAACACCACCAGTAGAGTGATGCGGTGACGGATGGTCATGTGGTATTCCCCGTGGTCTGTCACTGCTATGTGGCAGTGCTGCCCGCTCTGAATTTGTCAATTTGACGGGCGACGGGATTATCGTCGGCGGGTCATGACGAAGCTGTGACCACCGCGCATTCTTCTGGGGATTAAAAGACGCAATAGAACATGGATTCAAATGGTTCTAAAGTTCTCGAATTTGCTGCCGTTAACCGCATCGCGCCGATTTCGCTACGGCCGCGACGTGCTTCGCTATTGCCTCTCTAGCTCGTGACAAATGGCTGCGCGGCAGGCTCTATCGGACCGGCATTGAGCCGCTCGTATTCGGCGATCAGTTGCGCGCCGAATAGCATCAGCGTCGCCAGTGCTTCGAGGCTGAACAGCACGATGATGGCCGTCGTCAGCGATCCATAGACGACGCTCACCTGCGATAGCGTCGCGAAGTACCACACCAGCACGCGCCGCGTGCCTTCCCATAACACGGCGGCCGCGACTGCGCCGAATAGCGCATGCCGCAACGTCGTGCGTCCCGCCGGTATCACCAGGTAGATTGCTGTCAGCACGAAAATCTCGCCAGCAAGACCGAACAGATACAACACAATGCGCGTGGCGCCCGTCAGCGAAATGGTGTGACCGAACAGCACGACGCTGTCGCTCGCGACGGACTGAAGGCTGCTGGATACGAGTGTCACGAGCAGTACGCCAATTCCCAGCGAAAGACTGAACAGATAAGGCAGGATCGCCGACAGTAGAAAATGCCTGCGCCGGATCGCAACGCGATGCACGAAGATGATCGACAGCGCATTCTCCAGCACCGTGAATGCGAGCGAACTGAAGAAGATCATCGTGACGACGAGAAACCAGCCGATCACCGTGCGGTGCGCAAGAAAGTTGGCAAGTTCTCTGACGATCGCGCGCGACTGTCCCGGCACCAGCCATTCGAGCAAACGCGCGAGCGTATCGAGCAGGAGCTTTTCGCCGACGAAGTGGCTGAACGCGATGGCGACCAGAATCAAAAGCGGCACGATGGACAGCAGCGCGTAATAGGCGATCGCGCCCGCGAGCAGCAGCCCCTGGTTCTTTCGGAACGCCTTGACCACCTGCAACGCGAAGCGCGCGGGATGCGTCGCGACGAAATGCAGCGCGCGATTGCGCGTCCTGTTCACTTCAACCTCCGCTCGCGTTGTTGCGGCCGGACCTTGGGTTTACTGGAGCAAGTGGCGGTCCTGACAGCCACTAAATCGCGCCATTCCCGAGCATTTGCCCATTAATCGAGCAAAAGATGTTAATCGGCAGGTTAGTTCACTCCTGATTTACCCCAATCTCGACCAGCCCGCGCGTGCGGTCGCCACTCGCGGAAAGCCTTGTCGTACAAGCCTTTTCGGGTATTGCAACAACTACCCGCCCCCGCGCCGCAGCAAAACCAAACCTTGATTTTCGAGACGCTCGCTGCTGTACTAACTAAAACCAGTTGATTTAGTAAGTCCCGCGTCACCGGCAAATCCAAAGTCCGGCGAACGCACAAGAAGGCGCGATCGGCGCACAGCCAGCAGCTGAATCGACCGCTGATCACAACGTCGTTGTCAATCATCCGGAGGAGCGTCCCATGAACCCGATTTCCCGCAGGCAACTGCGCCGCGCGTCCCGCACGCAACCCATCGTCAAGGGCATCGCCGCTGCGTGCGTCGCTGCGTCTGCGCTGTGGTGCGCGAGCGCCAGTCTCGCGGCCGATCAGCCCGTCGTCGGCCTGATCACGAAGACCGACACCAACCCGTTCTTCGTCAAGATGAAGCAAGGCGCGGAATCCGCCGCGCAGAAAGACGGCGCGAAGCTGCTGACGGCCGCCGGCAAGTTCGACGGCGACAACGCGGCGCAGGTCACGGCCATCGAGAACATGATCACGGCGGGCGCAAAGGCGATCCTCATCACGCCGAGCGACACGAAGGCGATCGTGCCGAGCATCAAGAAGGCACGTGCGGCAGGCGCGCTCGTCATCGCGCTCGATACGCCGACCGACCCGCAGGAAGCCACCGACGCCCTCTTCGCCACCGACAACTTCAAGGCAGGCGTGCTGATCGGCCAGTATGCGAAGGCCTCGCTCGGCGGCAAGCCCGCAAAGATCGCGACACTCGATCTTGCGCCCGGCGTGTCCGTCGGCGTGCTGCGTCACAACGGCTTCTTGCAGGGCATGGGCGTGAAGGAAGGCGATCCGTCGATCGTCTGCAGCCAGGACACGCGCGGCGACCAGTCGAAGGGCCAGACGGCGATGGAAAACTGTCTGCAGAAAGCACCCGACATCAACGTCGTCTACACGATCAACGAACCGGCCGCGGCAGGCGCGTATCGCGCGCTGAAAGCTGCCGGCAAGGACAAGAGCGTGATGATCGTGTCGATCGACGGCGGCTGTGAAGGCGTACGCAACGTGAAGGCCGGAGCCATTGCCGCGACCTCGCAGCAGTATCCGTTGAAGATGGCCGAGCTCGGCGTGCAGGCAGGCGTCGACTACGCGAAGACGGGCAAGAAGGTCTCTGGCTATCACGACACGGGCGTCACGCTGATTACCGACAAGCCGCAAGGCGGTGTCGACAGCAAGGACACGAAGTTCGGCCTCGACAACTGTTGGGGCAACAAGTAAGCACGCAGTAACCAGGCACTAACTGAGCAGTCACGGGGACGCGCACGGCGCGCGTCTTCCGCAAGTTCTCCAGCGTGAGCGTGGCGTACGTGTACCGCGCGCAGGCCACGCATTGCTTCGAAGGAAACACATCATGTCGACTCCTACCGCCCCCGCTCACAACCATCGCCGGTTCGCGGATCATCTGCCATCGCTTGCCGAAGCGGGTCCGCTCGTCGCGCTCGTGCTCGCGTGCATCTTTTTCATCTCGCAGAGCGACCGCTTTCTGTCATTCCAGAACCTGTCGCTAATCATGCAGCAGACGATGGTGGTCGCCGTCATCGCCATCGGTCAAACCTTGATCGTGCTGACGGGCGGCATCGATCTGTCGTGCGGGATGTTGATGGCGTTCGGCTCGATCGTGATGACGAAATTCGCCGTCGTGATGGGCGTGCCACCCGTCATAGCGATCGCTTGCGGCGTCGGTGCGAGCATGCTGTTCGGCTTGCTCAACGGTGTGCTGATCACGCGCATCAAGCTGCCCGCGTTCATCGTCACGCTCGGCACGTTGAATATCGCCTTCGCGGCCACGCAGCTCTATTCGAACGCGGAGAGCGTATCGAATCTGCCCGACGCAATGATGTTCTTCGGCAACACCTTCAATCTCGGGCCGGCCACCGTCACCTACGGCACCGTGCTCACACTGCTGATGTATCTCGGCACATGGTTCGTATTGCGCGACACGGTGCCCGGCCGTCACCTCTACGCGCTCGGCAACAACCCGGAAGCCGCGCGCCTGATGGGCCTTTCCGCGCAACGCATCCTGATCACGGTGTACACGCTGGCGGGCGCGCTCTACGGCATCGCTGCGCTGCTCTCCGTGTCACGCACGGGTGTCGGCGATCCGCAAGCGGGACAAACGGAGAACCTCGACAGCATCACGGCCGTCGTGCTGGGCGGTACGAGTCTGTTCGGCGGACGCGGCTCGATTGCGGGCACGCTGCTGGGCGCGTTGATTGTCGGCGTGTTCCGCAATGGCTTGACCTTGATGGGTGTGTCGTCGGTGTACCAGGTGTTGATCACCGGCATTCTCGTGATTCTCGCAGTCGCCGCCGACAAGCTGTCGCGCCGCGGCGCACGTTGATCGTTATTCGAAGGAGCCTGTGATGTCGACAACCCCCTCTTCCACCAACGGCACGACGCCCGTTCTGCAAGCGCGCGGTCTCATCAAGCGCTACGGCCAGGTCACCGCGCTCGACGGCTGCGACTTCGAAGTGATGCCCGGCGAAATCATGGCCGTGATCGGCGATAACGGCGCGGGCAAGTCATCCCTCATCAAGGCGCTCTCGGGCGCGCTCGTACCCGATGAAGGCGACCTGCTGCTCGACGGCAAAGCGGTCAAGTTCCGCAGCCCGCTCGACGCGCGCCAGCAAGGCATCGAAACGGTCTATCAGGATCTCGCGGTAGCACCCGCCATGAGCATCGCGGAGAACCTGTTTCTCGCGCGTGAACTCGTGAAGCCGGGCTGGCGCGGCAAGATCTTCAAGATCATCGACAAGCGCCGCATGCTCGAAGAAGCGACCAATGCGATGAAGGACCTGCAGATCGGCATCCGCTCGATGCGCCAGGCCGTCGAAACCCTCTCGGGCGGTCAGCGCCAGGGCGTCGCGGTGGCGCGCAGCGCGGCCTTCGCGCGGCACGTCGTGATTCTCGACGAACCGACGGCGGCGCTCGGCGTGAAGGAAGGCAACATGGTGCTGGAGCTGATCCGGCGCGTGCGCGACCGCGGCCTGCCTGTCATCCTGATCAGTCACAACATGCCGCATGTGTTCGAAATCGCGGACCGCATTCACATTCAACGGCTCGGACGGCGCGCGGCGCTTGTTAACAAGAACGACATCCACATGTCGGATGCTGTCGCGATCATGACGGGCGCGAAACAGGCCGACGTGCGGGCCATTGCATGACGAACCGCCACGCGTAACCGGACACCGTCGATGGATACGGGCACTCGCTCACCGCTGAAACGCACAGTCGGCTCGAACCAGGTCGGCATGCGGCAGTTCAACGAACGCATCGTGCTGCAGGCGATCCGTTTGCATGGCCAGCTGCCGAAAGCCGACGTGGGCCGGCTCACGCGTCTGTCGATGCAGACCGTGTCGATGATCGTCGAGCGATTGATCGACGATGGTCTGCTCGAAAAGCAGGCACGCGTGCGCGGACGCATCGGGCAGCCTTCCGTGCCCATCGCGTTGCGCGCGGAAGGCGCCTATACGATCGGCGTGAAGGTCGGACGGCGCAGCCTCGATGTGCTCGCGATGGATTTTCTCGGGCGCGTTTGCTGCCGCGAAGTGCAGGAGTACGCGTATCCCGATCCGCGCACGCTGTTCCCCGCGCTCGAAAGCAAGCTCGCGCGCATCAACGAGGCGCTCGGCGCGCGACGCGAGAAAGTGGTCGGCGTCGGCGTGGCGGCGCCGCTGTGGCTCGGCGGCTGGCGCGATTTTCTCGGCGCGCCGCGCGAAGCGCTCGATGCGTGGAACGACATCGACATCCGCGCGCGCATCGCGTCGATGACGGGCCTGCCCGTCGAGTTCGCAAAAGACACGACAGCCGCATGCGCCGCCGAACTGGTGATGGGCCAGGGGCGCGGCATCCATAACTTTTTGTATCTGTTCGTCGGTACCTTCATCGGCGGCGGACTGGTGATCGACGGACGCCTGCATGGCGGGCCGCACGACAACGCGGGCGCGGTCGGCTCGATACCCATCATGAGCGGCAACGCGCGTCAGCCAGCGCAGCAGTTGCTGCACGCGGCATCGGGCTTCGTGCTCGAAAAGCTGTTCGTCGATGCGGGCGCGCCTGCCACTGCCGCGCACGATCATCGCGCGTTGTCACCTGACTTGTGGCGGCTCACCGAGCAATGGCTCGACACCGCGTGTCCCGCGATTGCGGGCGCATTGACAAACGCGGCGGCGCTGCTCGATCTCGAAGCGGTGGTGATAGACGGCGAAGTGGACCGGCAACTGGTGCGCGAGATCATTCGCCGCACGGAGCGCGTGCTCGACAAATTCGAATGGGAAGGCATTGTGCGCCCGCAATTGCTCGAAGGCACGATCGGCTCTGACGCGCGCGCGATGGGCGGCGCGATCCTGCCGCTCTACGCGCACTTCGCGCCGATGCACGAACTCTTCCTGAAGCCCGCCACCGATGTGAGTTATTGATCCTTCGGCACCGTGCTTGCGGCCACTTTCGGCGTGTCTTTCGAAGCAGGCTCGTCGAGCAGCGGCTGCAACCCGGGCGCCATCGACTTCAGCAACTGCACGGCCAGCGCGCTCGTGAAGTCGTAGCGCTTCGCGTACGGTTCATGCACGACAGCCGTCAGCGTGCCGAAGAAGCGGTCGCCGATCGCGAATACGAACGTCGCCGTGCGATTGACCTTGCGCGACTCGATCAGCCTGCGCCCTTTCGCGTAGATGTTCAAACGCTGATCGCCCGTCCCCGTCTTGCCGTAGACCTCCAGCGTCTTGCCGTTCGGAAACGTGATGCCGCCCGCGAGGCGCCTCGCCGTGCCGCCCGCAACGACGTCGCGCAACAGCGTCTGCGCGACGCGCGAGATCTCCGGCGAGATCGCTTCCGTAGGCTGCGGCGTCGCGCGCACGAAGCGGGTTTCGTACGGCGTGCCCTTCGCGAACTCGAGTTCGCTCAGGCTTTGCGTCGGCGCCTGATTGCCCTTGTTCACGATCACGCCGATCAGCTGCGCGAGCGCCGCGGGCCGGTCACCCGATGCGCCGATCGCCGCCGCATAGGACGGCGTCAGATGCGAGAACGGATAGCCGAGCGCTTGCCATGATCTGGCGATCGCATCGTACGCATGCTGCTCGACCATGCGGCGGATGCGCCGATCCTGCGTCGCGTGATAGCGCGTCTTGAACAGCCACTTGTACGAATCCACGCGCACGTCGCGGCTCGCATCCATCACCTGGTTCGCGTTCGCGTCGGGATGCTCGCGCAGATAATTGACGAGCCACAGTTCCTGCGGATGCACGCTCGAAATATACGCGCGGTCGTTCAGATTGAACTTGTCGATGGCGTACTTTTCGTAGAGCTTCGCGAGCGCGTCGTCGGGCGGATTCGCTTTCGGCGTGTTCTTCAACGCGGCGCGCATCTGGTCGTTGAACCAGGCCTGCGATGCATCGGGCCGCACGCTGCGCAACACGGTCGCGATTTTCGGCGGCGACTTGCGCACGCCGCGCAGCAGGATCGCGAGCATCTCATCCTGCGTCTTGCCGTGATACTTCGTGTAGAAGCGGTTCATGTAGACGCGGCTTTCCTGATCGGCGAAGCGCGTCAGATACATGTTGCGCGTGGCGGGATCGTCGAGCCATTGCGACGACGGGCCGGACGTCCTGATCGTTTCATAGTGGACGATGTCGCGCATCATCCGCACGAACACGAGATTCACCGAATGCTGGAAAGCCTGATGCACGGTGAGAATGCGCGAGTTCTCGTCGGCCTCGAAGTTCGTGAAGGTTTGCGCGCCGCCGCCCGTGTAGAAGGTTTCGCCCGCATTGGCCGAATACTTGCGCTCGACCGACGCATCGAGCATCGCGGTAAGCGAATGGTCCTTCGTGTGCATGAAGTAATCGACAGCCCAGCGCGTCAACGCGTCTTCGCGTTCCGGCTTCACGGCGCGCAGTTCTTCTACGCTCATTTCCCCATAGCGCGCATGCAGGTCCTGCATGATCTGCAGATACGTGATGATCGTGCGCAGCTTGGCCGTCGAGCCGAGATTCAGGCGCGCGCCGGAGTTGATATCGAACGGACGGTTCACGCTGTCCGTCTGCACGCGTAACAGGTTCGCGCCGTCGCGCTTTTCGAACAGCGTGAAGCTGAAGGCGATATTCGACGGGTCGTCCTTCGGTTGCAGCATGTTGAAGCCATAGAGGCCGGCTGCCTGCGCGCCATCTTTCGTCGTCGCGGCGGCGAGCCGGTCGCTGATGTCCTGCTGGACCTTGTTGTTCATCGTCGACGTGACGCGCAGATCGAGCCGGTCGAGGTCGTACAGCGTGGACACGCCAAGCGACGACAGCAGATGCGTGCGCAGCGACGTCACCGCCTTGCGCTCGACGTACGAGCCTTCGGGTGGCGCGAGTTTCGCGCGCGTCAGCACGAGTTGTTGCGACAGCGCGGCGTCGCGCAATTCCGGGGTAATCACGCCGTTCGCGGCAAACAGGCGCAGATAGCTTTCCGTCAGAGCATTGAGATCGTCGTTCTTGCGCAGCAGGAAGTGCGACGGCCCGCGCTGCGCGATCATCAGCGACAGCACCTGACGGAACGCGAGGCCCTGTTCGGCGAGGTTGTCGGGCGTGGGCGGCGCTTTCAGTACGCGGTTGACTTCGGCGAAATCGCGGCCGTACCACGCCGTGAGCCCGTCGCCGATACCGTTGATCTCGCCGATGCCGGGCTGCGCGGCGAGCGGCACCGAGTTCAGATAGCGAACGACGATCTGCTCGCGCGCGGGCATCGTGCGCGGGCCGTCGAGATACGCCCGCACCGACGCCGACGCGATCTGCCGCAGCTTTTCCTTCGGCGTCGCCGTGCGGCCGCCGGGTGAATGGCGGAATTTCTCGATCTGCGTGGCGAGCGTGCTGCCGCCGGGCTGCGCCTGGTTGTGGTTGAAGACCCGCAGGCCCTGATCCATCAGCGCGCGGCTGAAGCGTCCCCAGTCGATGGCGGGATTGCGGTTCGGCTGGTCGGGGTCGAGCAGATGGCGGTCTTCGATGAACAGCAGCGCCGACACCACCACCGGCGGCACTGACTCGAAATCGTCATACGCACGCGCGGGATACTGCGAGCCGAACAGGCGCGCGCCCGTCGAGTCATACAGCATCAGCCCCGCCTGATCCTTTTCTTCGTAGGGAATGAAAAGGCCGTCGTCGGCGAGCGACGCCATCCGTTCCGAATCGCGCGCCTGCGACGCGACCGAGAAGCCGCGTTCTTTCAGACGGCGTTCGAATGCTGGAAGCAGCGCGTAGCCGAGCCGGATGTCGTAGGGGCCGTCGGTTGGAAAGCGGATGTTGTCGCTCGGGCCTTCGGAGACGGTAAACCCGACATCGCGCGTCAATTCGGACAGATAGCGCGCCTGCAAGCGCGACGTGTCCATTTCGATCTGAACAAAGCGCACGCCGAGGGCGACGGCCACGAGAAACGAGGCGAAAAGGAGCCACTTGAACCACTTCCAGGCGGACGTGGTACCGATTGCGCGTAGCGGAAACCGTAGTGGCCGATTCATGGCGGCGTCTCCTTGCAGATGCCTGACCACATTAACCTCGACTGATGTCAGTCTAACGCGTAACAACGGGTTGTGAGGGTCAGGTGACGCAACGACTTGATCGGGTGAGTACGGCACGCAACACAGCCGTCGCGCGGACGCGACGAGGCGGCATCTTTTGCCGCATGGCGCCGGGTTTTTCGCGCCGCGCAAGGGTAAAGACGGCCGCTGCTTCGATGCCGATGCAACCTCCGCGCGGCCCTTCCGCCAGCGCGATCTCCCTGGAATACCGAATACGACGACCGGGTGAAGTTGAGTAACATGGCCGCGCACTCCACGCATCCCGTGCCCGCCGGATTCCGGCGACGCGACGACCCAGCCTCCTGAACCTTATGCAAAGCTACTACGAAGCGACCGTCGAGCGGCCCGTGCGCCCTGCACTGGCCGGAAACCTGAGCGCGAACGTCTGCATTGTCGGCGGCGGGCTGGCGGGCCTGTCTACGGCGCTCGGACTGGCCGAGCGCGGCGTGCGCGACGTCGTCGTGGTCGAAGCGAACCAGGTCGGCTATGGCGCGTCGGGCCGCAACGGCGGCTTCGTGTTCGGCGGCTACAGTCTCGACTGCGCGGATCTGCTGAAGATTCTCGGCCCGGAGCGGGCGCGCGAACTGTACGCGCTGACGATCGACGCCGTCGACCTGATGCGCGCGCGCATCGAGCGCTACGCGATCGCCTGCGACGCGACGGACGCGGGCGTGATCCTCGCGAACTGGTTCGACGACCCGTCGCGCCTCGACGGCCAGCGCCGACTGATGAAGGACACGTTCGGCGTCGAATGGGAGCCCCTCGGCGCCGCCGAACTCGCCGCGCAGCTGAAGACCACGCGCTATCACGGCGGGCTGTTCGAGCGCAATGCGTTTCACTTTCATCCGCTGAAGTACGTGCTGGGTGTCGCGCGCGCGGCGGAGGCGGCCGGCGTGCGGATCGTCGAGCAGTCGCCTGTCGCGTCGCTGCGCAGGCAAGGCGCCGGGTTCGTGGTCGGGACGGCGCAAGGATCGATCGACGCCCGGCACGTCGTGATGGCGGGCGGCGGCTATGCGCGCAACGTTTATCGACGCGTCGAGCGTGCCGTCCTGCCGATTGCGACCTACGTGATGGCAACCGAGCCACTCGGCGCGCGGCTCGCCGATGCGATCGACTGCCGGTGCGCCGTCTATGACACGCGCTTCGCGTTCGACTACTACCGGCCGTTGCCCGACACGCGCATTCTGTGGGGCGGACGCATCTCGATCCTGGAACGCGAGCCCGAGGCGATTGCACGGCTGCTGCGCCGCGATCTGCTGAAGGTGTATCCGCAGTTGCGCGACGTGCGCATCGACCATGCGTGGGGCGGCCTGATGAGCTACGCGCGGCACAAGATGCCGCAGATTGGCCAGAGCGCGGACGGCGTCTGGTACGCGGTCGGCTTCGGCGGACATGGGATGGCGCCGACCACGGTATCGGGAGAACTGCTGGCGGCGGCGATCGCGGGCGAGCGGCCCGTGCCTGACGCGTTCGCGGCGTTCGGCCTCACGCACACGTTCGGCGCGCTGGGCCTCGCTGCCGCGCAGCTGACATACACGGCGATGCAGACGCGCGATGCGCTCGCGGACCGTTCGCGGCGCCCGGGCTGAACCCTTCTGGCAGCGCGGCCGCAAGGGGCGCGCAGCGATGCTGGGCATGCCGCCAGGCCGCGCTGGCGGGTGATTTCGGCATGCTAGAATGAAACGTCATCGCCGCCGGAACACACAATGAAAAAGGGAAGCCGAGCTATCGCGCCCGAGCAAAACGAGACCCCGAACGAACCCTCCGAACCACGGCGCAAATACGATCCCGAAGAGACGAAGCGCAACATCCTCGAGGTGGCCACGCAGGAGTTTTCGTCGATGGGACTCACGGGTGCGCGTGTCGACGCTATTGCGGAGCGCACCAACACTACGAAGCGCATGCTGTACTACTACTTCGGTAGCAAGGAAGGGTTGTATGAGGCCGTGCTCGAGAAGGTGTATGGCGATATTCGCGCGCTCGAGCAGGACCTGAAGGTCAGCGATATGAGCCCCGTGGACGGGCTGCGTAGTCTCGTTGAGTTTACGTTTGACTATCATGATAAACATCGCGACTTCGTGCGGCTCGTGACGATCGAGAATATTCACGGGGCGAAGTATATCGAGCAGGTCAAGACCTTCAAGAATCGTAATGCGACTGTGATTCATACTATTGAAGATCTTCTTGCGAGAGGCGTTGCTTCAGGGGATTTTCGTGATGATATCGATCCGATTGATCTGCATCTGTTGATCAGTTCGTTGTGCTTTCATCGGATTGCCAATCGGCATACTTTTGGGAATGCCTTCGGGCGGGATCCTTCTCATTCACGGCTCAGGGCGAGGCATCGCGCTATGATCGTTGATGCTACCTTGAGGTTTGTTAAGAGGTAGGTGGGTTTTGCTTGCGGCGCTGGTTTAGTGTTCTTGCCTTTTCGCTGGCATCCGCGATTTGTTAGCGTGCTTCACGCGTCGCCCCTGTACGTTTGCCTTTTCGCTGGCATCCGCGCTTTGCCTTCGCGCTTCAAGCGTCGCCCCTGTGCGGGGCGGCACCTACTTTTCTTTGCCGCCGCAAAGAAAAGTAGG